>NZ_JBHYQH010000014.1:115379-154681 GCF_042746715.1 Streptomyces sp. NPDC058741
CGCGCCCGCGCCGACGGCGCCCGGCTCGTCCTGCACTTCGCGTGTCCCGCCTCGCCCTGGACCGCGCCCGCGCCGACGGCGCCCGGCTCGTCCTGCACTTCGCGTGTCCCGCCTCGCCCTGGACCGCGCCCGCGCCGACGGCGCCCGGCTCGTCCTGGCGTCCACCTCCGAGGTCTACGGTGACCCGCTGGAGCACCCGCAGCACGAGGGCTACCGGGCAACGTGAACCCGGTCGGCCCGGCAGCGTCTACGACGAGTCCAAGCGCGTCGCGGAGGCCCTGGTCACCGCCCACCGCGGCGTGCACGGCACCGACGCCGCCATCGTCCGCATCTTCGACTCCTACGGTCCCCGCATGCGCCCCGGTGACGGCCGGGCCGTGCCCACCTTCATCGCCCAGGCCCTGGACGGCATGCCCCTGACCGTCGCCGGCGACGGAGGCCAGACCCGTTCGCTCTGCTACGTCGACGACACCGTGGACGGTGTGCTCGCCCTGGCCGCCTCCGCCGAGACCGGGCCCGTGAACATCGGCGGCGGCGACGAGATCACCGTGCTGGAACTGGTCCGCCGGATCGTCGGCCTGACCGGCTCCGGCTCCCGCATCCGGTTCGTGGACCGGCCCGTCGACGACCCCGCCCGGCGCCGCCCCGACACCCGCCTCGCCCGGGAACGGCTCGGCTGGCGTCCCCGGGTCGGCTGTGGGCGAAGGACTTGAACGCACGATCGGCTGGTTCTCACGCCCGGCCGCGGCCTGATCCGGCCGCTCGGCCCTGGGTATCACCCACGGTGACGAATCGGCACCAAAGCTCACAGTCGACATCATTGTTTGAGACAGCCGTCACGCGGCACTCGATCACACCGTAGTCCCCACCCCCCACGGGACGGAGCAGCACTCCGATGCGCATTCTCGGGATCAACGCCTTGTTCCACGACCCGGCCGCTGCTCTGGTGGTCGACGGCCGGACGGTGGCGGCAGCCGAGGAGGAGCGCTTCAGCCGACGCAAACACGGCAAGCGGCCGCTGCCGTTCTCCGCGTGGGAGCTGTCCGCCCGCTGGTGCTTTCAGCAGGCCGGTCTGCGGCCGCAGGACCTGGACGCCGTCACCTACTCCTTCGACCCGTCACTGGCCCGGCCCGCCCGCGAGATGGGGCTGGACGACCCCTGGGACCCGCTGCGCCTGGAGTACGCGCGCCGCGCCCCCGAGTTCCTCGCCGAGGCCCTGACCGGCCTCGACCCCGCCCGCGTCGTCTTCGTCCCCCACCACGTCGCCCACGCCGCCTCCGCCGGACCCGCCTCCCCCCACCCCGGCAGCGCCGTCCTGGTCCTCGACGATCGCGGACCGTCGAGGAGCGGCGCGAACCGCTCGTGGCACGGGTACCGCGCGCCTTCGAGCGGCCCACCGGACTGCCCGTCGTCGTCGACACCAGCCTCAACACCGCCGGGCGGCCCGTGGCCGACGACCCCGTGACGCCCTGGAGTGCTTCGGGTCCGCGCCCGTCGACCTGCTGGCCCTCGGGCCGTTCGCGGTCCGCATCGAGCGGGCGTTCGCCGCGGGAAGGACGGCCGCATGACCCCGTACGCCGTCGTGATCCCCACCCTCGTCCGGGGCACTCTCGCCGACTGCCTCGCGGCACTCGCCGCCGCGACCGGGCCGCGCCCGAGCAGATCGTCCTCGTCGACGACCGGCCCGGAGGGAATCCAGGGAGGCTGGAGCACCCGCTGAGCGTCCTCGTTCACCTGCGGGAGCGCACCACGGTGCCGGACGGCGGCGGCCGCGGGCCCGCCGCCGCCCGCAACACCGGCCTGCGGACGGTGAACGCGCCGTGGACCGTCTTCCTCGACGACGTCCAGGTCGGGGCCCACTGGTGCGCCCAGCTGGCCGAGGACCTGGCCGACGCGGCCCCCGACGTCGCGGGCGTCCAGGGCGTCCAGGGCGTCATCACCGTCCCCCTGCCCGGCGGGCGCCGCCTCACCGACTGGGAGCGCGGCACCGCCGGACTCGCCGGCGCGCCCACTGGATCACCGCCGACATGGCCTACCGCACCGAGGCCCTCAAGGAGGTCGGCGGCTTCGACGAGCGCTTCGAGCGGGCCTTCCGCAAGGACGCCGACCTCGCGCTGCGCGTCCCCGACGCGGGCTGGCGCATCCGGCAGGGCCACCGCGGCACCCGCCACCCCGTGCGCCCCGCCTCCCGCTGGTCGTCCGTGCGCCAGCAGCGCGGCAACGCCGACGACGCCTGGTGGGACAAGGCGGTCGCCCCGCGCGGCCGGATCCGCCGCACGCGGCGATCACCACCGCGGGGACTCGCCGTCTGCGCCCTCGCCGCCGCCGGACGACTCCGGGCCGCCGCGGCCTGCGCGCTCGGCTGGGCCGCCGGCACCGCCGAGTTCGCCCGCGCCCGCATCACCCCCGGCCCGCGCACCCGCCAGGAGGTGACGACCATGCTCGCCACCAGCGTGGTCCTCCCGCCCGCCGCGCCCTGGCACCGGCTCTCCGGAGTCTGGCGCCGCCGCCACGCCCCCGCCTGGGAGGAGGAGAGGACCCGGTGAGCCCCGTGAAGGCCGTGCTGTTCGACCGCGACGGCACACTCGTCGAGGACGTCCCCTACAACGGCGACCCCCACCGCGTACGCCCCGTCCAGGGCGCCCGCGAGGCCCTCGCCCTGCTGCGCGCCCGCGGCGTCCGCACCGGCGTCGTCACCAACCAGTCCGGCGTCGCCCGCGGTCTGATCACCGAGGCCGACGTCCACCGCGTCCATCACCGCCTCGACGAACTCCTCGGCCCCTTCGACGTGTTCGCCGTCTGCCCGCACGGCCCCGGCGACGGCTGCCGGTGCCGCAAGCCCGAGCCCGGCATGGTGCTGTGGGCGGCCGGGCGGCTGTGCACGGACCCCGGCGACCTCGTCGTCATCGGCGACATCGGCGCCGACGTGGAGGCCGCCCGCCGGGCCGGCGCCCACGGCATCCTCGTCCCCACCGCCGTGACACGCGGCGAGGAGGTGGCCGCCGCCGACCATGTCGCCCCGGACCTGCTGACCGCCGTCCGCGCCGTACTGGACGGGGTGCCGCGAGGCCGGGTCCTCGCCGACGAACGCCCCATCCGGGACGCCTTCACCGGCGGCCCGCCGCAGGGGGTGACCTCATGAAGGCCCTGGTCACACGCCTCGACAGCTTCGGCGACGTCCTGCCGGCCGGGCCCGCGATCCGGGCGGTCGCCGCCCGCGCCGACACCCTCACCCTGCTGTGCGGGCCACGCGGCGCCCCCCGCCGCCCGGCTGCTGCCCGGCGTCGACGACATCCTCGTGTGGGACGCGCCCTGGGTGGGCTTCGAACCCCCGCCCGTCGGCCGCGGCGAGGTCGGGCAGCTCATCGACACGATCGACGCCGACACCGCGCTGATCCTCACCTCCTTCCACCCGTCCCCGCTGCCCGCCGCCCTGCTGCTGCGCCTGGCCGGCGTCGGCTTCGTCGCCGCCGACAGCGAGGACTACCCCGGCTCCCTCGTCGACGTACGCCACCACCACGCCCCCCACGCCCACGAGGTCGAGGCCGGCCTCCACCTCGCCGAGGCCGCCGGCTTCCCGCCCGTCGACGACGGCCGCCCGAAAGTGCTCTGTCCTACGGTGAGCACCCGCTGCTCGTCCCCGTGCCCGCCGGCCACCCCGGCGACAGCTGCGGCGCAGGGGACCGGTTCGCCGCGGCGGCCACCGGGCTGCTCGCCGACGGTGGCCTGGTCGCGGAGGCGGTCGAGGGTGCCGTGGCGGCGGCCACCGCCTTCGTCGCGGCGGGCGGTGCCTCGGCCGTGCCGGACGCGGACGCCGAACCGGTGCCCGGCCCGGACGGTGACGGCCCGTACGCCCTGGCCGCCCGGGTCCGGGCCGCGCACGGCACCGTCGTCGCGGCCGGCGGCTGCTTCGACCTGCTGCACGCCGGTCACGTCGGCCTCCTGCGGGCCGCTCGGCGGCTCGGCGACTGCCTCGTGGTGTGCGTCAACTCGGACGCGTCGGTCGCACGCCGCAAGGGCGACGGCCGCCCGGTCAACCCGCTGGCCGACCACGTCCGCGTCCTGGACGCCCTGGCCTGCGTCGACGCCGTCGCCGTCTTCGACGAGGACACCCCCGAACGGCTCCTGGCCGGCCTGCGCCCCGACGTGTGGGTCAAGGGCGGCGACTACGCCGCGGCCGACCTCCCGGAAGCCCCCCTCCTCCAGCGCCGGGCGGCCAGTCGATCCTCCTGCCCTACCTCGACGCCGCTCCTCGACGGCCCTCATGGAACGGGCGGCGCAAGGAGCCCGATGACCCACCCGTCGAGCCGGTCCACGGCGGCGAACCCGGAGCACACACGGCAGGCTGCGGTCATGAGCCCAGACGCACACCCCGGCCCTGCCCGTCCCCGCCTCCTCGTCCTGCGGGCCCTCGGGCTCGGGGACCTGCTCGCCGGGGTGCCCGCGCTGCGCGCGCTGCGGCGGGCCCACCCGGGGCACGAGATCGTGCTGGCCGCCCCCGCCGGGCTGGAGCCGGTCGTGGCGATGACGGGGGCCGTGGACCGGCTGCTGCCCGCCGCCGCGCCGGGGCGTGCGGTGCCGCGGTCGCTCCACTGGACGGGACCGCCCCCGGACGTCGCCGTCGACCTGCACGGCAACGGACCGCCCAGCCACCGGCTGCTCATGGCGCTGCGCCCGCTCGAACTGCTCGCCTTCGCCCATCCGGAGACACCGGAGGTCGACGGCCCGCCCTGGTACGCGGAGGAACACGAGCGCGACCGCTGGTGTCGGCTGCTCCAGGCGTACGGCATCGACGCCGACCCGCTCGACCTGCGCCTGCCCCGCCCGCACACGGCCTCACCGGCGCACGGCGCGGCCGTGCTGCACCCCGGCGCGGGGTCACCGGCTCGCTGCTGGCCCGTCGAGCGCTACGCGGCGGTGGCGGCCGGGCTGCGCGCCAGGGGCCTGCGGGTCGTCGTCACCGGCGGCGCGGACGAGAGCGACCTCGTCGCCCGGCTCGCCAAGCGGGCCGAACTGGACGACGACGACGTCTTCGGCGGCGGCCTGCCCTTCGGCCGGCTGGCCGCCCTCGTCGCTGACGCGCACGTCGTGATCAGCGGCGACACCGGCATCGCCCACCTCGCCGTCGCGTACGCCACCCGCTCCGTCACCCTGTTCGGACCGGTCCCGCCGAGCCGCTGGGGCCCACCGGACAGCCCCGGCCACCGGGCGCTGTGGTACGGCCCGGAGGGCGACCCGCACGGCCGCCGCACCGACCCCGCGCTGCTGCGCATCACACCCGGCGACGTCCTGGACGCCGTCGACGCCCTGCCCGGTGTCCGACACCCGTGAGGAGGCCCGCCCGATGAACGTCCCCCACCCGGACCCGAGCCCCCTGGCATCGTGATCGCCACCCGGAACCGCTCCGCCACCCTCACGGAGACCCTGCGCCACCTCCTCACCCTTCCGGAGCGGCCCGAGATCCTCGTCGTGGACAACGCCTCCACCGACGACGCCCGCCACCGGCCCGCGCGCGAGTTCCCGCGGGTCACCGTGCTGGCGCTGCCGCACAACCACGGCGCCCTCGCCCGCACCTTCGGCCTGCGCGCCCTGAGCACCCCGTACGTGGCGTTCAGCGACGACGACTCCTGGTGGGCGCCCGGCTCGCTCACCGGCGCCGCCGACCTCCTCGACCGGCACCCGGCGCTCGGCTCGGTCACGGCCCGGATCGTCGTCGAACCGGACGGCACCGAGGACCCCATCGTCGAGGAGCTGCGCACCTCGCCCGTCCCGGGGCCGGACTGGCTGCCCGGGCCGGCCCTCGGGTCGTTCCTGGCCGCCGCGACCGTGCTGCGCACCGGTGCCTTCCGCGCCGCGGGCGGCTTCCACCCGCGGCTGTGACTGGGTGGTGAGGAGGAGCTGCTCGCCGCGGACCTCGCGGCCGACGGCTGGTGGCTGACGTACGCCGACCACCTCGCGGTGCACCACCACCCGTCCGTGGCCCGGGACGCCACCCTGCGCCGCAGCCACGGCATCCGCAACACCCTGTGGTTCACCTGGCTGCGCCGCCCGGCCGGGCCGGCCCTGCGCCGGACGGTGAACCTGGCCCGCACGGTCCCGCGCGACACCGCGTCGCTGCGCGCGTTCGCGGACGCGGCGGCCCTGCCGTGGGTACTGCGCGAACGCCGTGTCCTGCCCCACGAGGTCGAGGCCAGGCTGCGCCTGCTGGAACCGGCCCAACGGGCCTCCAAAGCCCGCCGCTGCACAGGCTGAGGCCGGACCGGCGCCCGGGTGCGCGGCGGGTCGCCGCTCACCTCCCGTACCACCGGGACAGCAGCCGGAACCCGGCGAACAGCGTCAGCGGCCACAGGAAGGCGAACGCCCAGATCAGACCCGGCGCCGAGGTGACGGCGCCCGCCACGACGAGACCGGCCGACACCGCGAGCAGGACCGCCACGGTCCCCACCCGGGGACGGTAGGAGGCCAGGCGGGCCAGCACCTGGGCGGGATCGGGGCGCCGGCTCAGCCGCAGCGTGCGCAGCCGGCGGTCCAGGCGGCGGTCGCGGCGCAGGGCGCGTTCCATCTCGTCGAGGATGCGCTGCTCGTGATCGGGGAGTCGGCCGATGGGCACGCGGTTCTCCTTCAGGGCGGCCGACCGTCTCTCCGCCCGGACGGACGGCACCGGGGGGACGTGCGGCGGGACGGGAAGCGGGGACTGGCAGAGCGGGTGCCCCGCGCCGTCCCCGGGCTAACCGCGGACGGGCCGTGCCAGTGCCTCGACGAGCCGGTCCGCGCTGTCCGGCACGGCTCCCTCGCGGAAGCCGTCGCGGATCTGCCGCGCGGTCACCCGGCCGCCGGTCAGGCACCAGTCCCACCAGCGGTCCAGCTGCCGCACGTCCAGCCGCTCGGCCGGCACCAGCGCGGGCCAGCCGCAGGCCCGGGCCTGCGCGCTCAGTCTGGCGCCGCCGCGGACGGGGTCGACGGCCAGCACCGGGGTGCCGACCCGCAGCGCGATCACCAGCCCGTGCAGCCGGTCGGTCACCACGAGGTCCAGGCGGGCCAGCACGGACTGCAGTTGCGCGGGCGTGGCACTCAGATGCCAGTCGTGGGTGTCGAGCCGCGTCTCCAGCTCCAGCCGGGCGCAGTCCTTTCCGGCGAGCCAGCGCGTCACCTCCTCGGCGACCTGCCCGTGCCTGCGCAGCTGCCCGTACTCCTCCTGGCCGTCGGTGAGGATCACGCCGACGACCGGCCGGGCGGGCACCTCCGGGGCGCGGGCCGCCAGGTCCTCCACCGGCTCGCTGTCGGGTCCGTCCCGGGGCAGCACCCGGTGGAAGCCGGTGACGGCGGCGCCGGCGGGGTCGATCACCGAGGTGCCGACGGCGATCCGCACACAGTGCGCGAACCGCCGGTGCAGCCCCTCGACCTGCGGCCCGTGCAGCGGGCCGCACACGAACACCAGGTGGGTGTAGTCCTCGGGCCACAGCCGGTCCAGGTGCAGGGCGTCCGGACGGAAGCCGGGACTCCATGCGACGTCGTAGGGGATGCCCGTCCCCCGCAGCACGTCCTCCACCCGGCGCAGGGCGAGCACGTCCCCCGCGCTCGCCTCCCCGTCCGGGAAGCTGAACCACCCGGTGAGCAGTACCTTGCGCGGTCGTTCGCCTTCTTGGATGCGCACACGCCCTGAGTGCCCTCCCCACAGGGGGAGCAATCAGGGCATCACGGGTATCGGCCGAGCGGTCACGGGGCGTGATCCACGGCGCCGCCGGGCCGGTGGGCCGCCGTGGATCACGGCCCGTTCGACGGCCCGGCCGTCAGACCGCGAAGCGGGCGCTGCCGGTCACGACGCGTACGTCGAGGTCGGTGACCGCGTCCTCGGTGAGCCGGGCGGTGAACTCGCGCCGCACCCGCTCGACGGCCTCCGGCGACAGCCCTTCGAGCATCCGCCGCGTCCCGCTGCCGACGGCTAGGACCCAGGCCGTCGCGGGCGTCAGCGGCGCCTCGAACCGCCGCCGGGTGACCTGCGGCGCGCTCCCGCCGAGCTCGGTCAGCCAGGCCGCGAGGGTGCCGGTGGTGTCGATCCGGGCCAGCTGGTCGCTCTGCGGCGGGCGAGGCAGATCGCGCTCCGTCAGGACCGCGCCGCGCAGCGCCGACTGCCAGCCGCTCAGCGCGCCCTTCTCCCAGACCGTGACGACGAACCGGCCCCCGGGGCGCAGCTTGCGCGTCAGCGCGGCGGCGTCCCGGTCCATGTCCGGGAAGAAGAACACGCCGAGCGCGCACTGCACGACGTCGTAGCCGGCCGCCGGCGCGGGCCAGGAGGTGACGTCGTGGGCGTGGAAGCGGACGTTGTCCAGCCCTTCCTCCCGCGCCCGGCGTTTCCCGATCGCGAGCAACCCCTCGGCGAGATCCACGGCGTCCACGAGGCCCGCCGTTCCGACCGCCCGCCCGGCGGGCAGGGCCGACGCCCCGGCTCCGCAACAGGCGTCCAGCACCGACTCGCCGCCGGCCAGGGCGGCCGCAGCGGCCGTGACCTCGCCGACCGGGTCCCAGAGCGCGGGCGACCAGCGGTGGAAGTCCTCCGCTCCGGCGCTGAAGACGTCTCCGACAGTGTTCCGTTCCGCGACCATACGCAGATGCCCCCTTGTGTCCGGGCGAGTCTAGGCGTGTTACGTGCCGGGGGCGTGGCGTTTGCGCGCCGGGGTGCCGGTCGGGGTGCTCCCGGGCGGGGTGTCGGCCGTCACGGCCCGTTCGTGTCCTGGACGTATGGCTTCCAGGTATGCGGGTGTCTCCTGTGTGTCCGGGCGAGTCCAGGCGCGGTTCGGCGGGGGGCGTGGCGTTTGCGCGCCGGGGTGCCGGTCGGGGTGCTCCCGGCCGGGGTGTCGGCCGTCACGGCCCGTTCGTGTCCTGGACGTATGGCTTCCAGGTATGCGGGTGTCTTCTGTGTGTCCGGGCGAGTCCAGGCGCGGTTCGGCGGGGGGCGTGGCGTTTGCGCGCCGGGGTGCCGGTCGGGGCGCTCCCGGCCGGGGTCCCGGCCGTCACGGCCCGCCCTACCCTGGACGTATGGCTCCCAGGGCGGAAGAGGTGCCCGTCGCCGTCACGGTCCGGCCGTCGGCGGACGGGCTCGGGCCGCTGGTCGGGGCGCTCGGCTACGTGGAGGGCCGGTTCGCGCACTCCGCCGAGCTGGCGCTGCCGACGGGCGGGGCGCAGCTGCTGGTGAACCTCCACGAGGACATCCTGTCGTCGTCCCCGCCGCACGGCGCGCACCGGCGCAGCGGGGGAGCGGCCGTCCAGGGGCCGTCCAGCGAACCCGCCCTGATCGACCCGGCGCAGCAGCGCGCCGTGGTGTGGGCCGCCTTCCGCCCGGCGGGGGCCTACCCCTTCCTCCCCTCCCCGGTCTCCGCGGTCCGCGACGACCTGGTCGGGCTGGACGAGCTGTGGGGGACCGACGGCGCCGTGCTGCGCGAGCGGCTGCTGGAGGCCAGGGCGTCGGGAGGACCGGAGGCCTGTGTGCGGGAGCTGGAGAAGACCCTGCTGCGGCGGGCGGAGCGTGGTCCGGGGCCCGACCCGGCCGTCCTGCGCGCCGCGGCGCTGCTCGGCCGCGGGACGCCCGTGGCCGAGGCGGCCGACCGGCTCGGCTGGACCCCGCGGCGGCTGGCCCGCGAATGCACCGCGCACCTGGGCCTCGCGCCCAAGCGGTACGCCCGGGTGCGGCGCTTCCAGCGGCTGCTGGGGCGGGTGAACGCCGGGCGGGGAGCGCCGGACTGGGCCGTCCTCGCCGCCGACTGCGGCTACCACGACCAGGCCCACCTCATCCACGAGTTCCGCGCCCTGGCCGGGATCACCCCGACCGCGTACGCGCCGCGTTCGCCGCTCGACCGCAACCACGTGCCGCTCGGCGGGTGACGCGCCCGGCACGGCGGCCGTTTTCTACAATCCGCGGCCGCCGTGGCGCGCGATCGTGAAGGCATGACCCACGCAACCGAACCCCAGGCAGTCACCCGGCTCTACGCCCGGCTCGTGGTCTCCGACGGGCCCCGGGCGATCGACTTCTACCGCACCGCGCTCGGCGCCGAGGAGACCGAGCGGTACACCGGCCCCGAGGGGCGGATCGTGCACGCCCTGCTGCGTCTCGGCGGCACGGTCCTCGCCGTCAAGGACGCCGGCCAGGGCGATCCGGCACCGCCCTCCCTCGGGGGAAGCCCCGTCGTCATGGCGCTGGACGTCGTGGACGCCGACGCCGTGGCCGGGGCCATGCTGCGGGGCGGGGCCACGGTCGTGCACCCCGTCGCCGACCAGCACTACGGACAGCGCGCCGGCCGTCTCGCGGACCCCTTCGGGCACCTGTGGATGATCTCCCAGACGATCGAGGACCTGACACCAGAGGAGGTCCAGCGGCGTACGGACGAGCTGTTCGCCTCCTGACGGGCCGTCGCCTCACAGGCCCCTCCCGTCCCTTATGCCACACTTCGATACTCCTGAACGCGGTTCCTGGCAACCCCTGTGCGGTGTGAGGACTGCCTCTTGAGCCATGTGACCGTGGTCCGCCACCGATACCGCGTCGACCGTGCAGGATGCGGGCACCAAGGAGGACAGGCACACGAACAGACGAGAGAGGCAGACGATGGTCCAAGCGGAACCCGAACCCCAGGGGATCGGCATCCCGGCCGAGTCCGCTGCGGGCGAGACCAGGGTGGCGGCGACGCCCGCCACCGTGGGGAGACTTGTCGCGCTCGGGTACGACGTCGTGGTCGAACCGGGAGCGGGAGCCTCGTCCCGCTTCTCCGACGCGGCCTACGAGGACGCGGGAGCCCGGCTGGGCGACCCGTGGCAGGCGGAGATCGTGCTCAAGGTCAACGGTCCCACCGGCGAGGAGATCGGCCGGCTGCGCGACGGGGCGACCCTGATCGCGCTGATCAGCCCGGCCCTCAACCCCGAGCTGGTCGAGGAGTTGGCCCGGCGGCCGATCACCGTGCTCGCCATGGACGCCGTGCCCCGTATCTCCCGGGCCCAGTCCCTGGACGTGCTCAGCTCCATGGCGAACATCGCCGGCTACCGGGCCGTCGTCGAGGCGGCGCACGCCTTCGGGCGGTTCTTCACCGGCCAGGTGACCGCCGCCGGCAAGGTGCCGCCCGCCAAGGTCCTGGTGGCCGGTGCCGGCGTCGCCGGGCTCGCGGCGATCGGCGCGGCCCGCAGCCTCGGCGCCGTGGTCCGCGCCACCGACCCCCGGCCCGAGGTCGCCGAGCAGGTGCGGTCCCTCGGCGGCGAGTTCCTCACGGTCTCCGCCGAGCAGGAGGTGAGCACCGACGGCTACGCCAGGGCCACCTCGGAGGACTACGACCGGCTCGCCGCGCAGCTGTACGCCGAGCAGGCCGCCGACGTCGACATCATCGTCACCACCGCGCTCATCCCGGGCCGCCCGGCGCCCCGGCTCATCACCGCCGAGGACGTCGCGCGGATGAAGCCGGGCAGCGTCATCGTCGACATGGCGGCGGCCCAGGGCGGCAACGTGGAGGGCACGGTCGCCGGGAAGGCCGTCGTCACCGCCAACGACGTGACGATCATCGGCTACACCGACCTGCCCGGCCGCCTCCCGGCCCAGGCCTCGCAGCTGTACGGCACCAACGTCGTCAACCTGATGAAGCTGCTCACGCCCGGCAAGGACGGCCGGCTCGTCCTCGACTTCGACGACGTGGTGCAGCGCTCGATGACCGTGGTCCGCGACGGCGAGAAGACCTGGCCGCCGCCCCCGGTCCAGGTGTCCGCCGCGCCCGCCCCCGCCGCGAAGGAACCGGCCCCGCCCGCCGCCCCGGCACCGGCCAAGCCCGCCCGCCCCGCCTGGTCCTCCTACGCCCTCGTCGCGGCCGGGGCGCTCGCGCTGTTCCTGGTGACCGCCTTCTCGCCGAGCGAACTGCTCGGCCACTTCACGGTGTTCGTGCTGGCCATCGTCATCGGCTTCTACGTCATCGGCAACGTGCACCACGCGCTGCACACCCCGCTGATGTCCGTCACCAACGCCATCTCCGGGATCGTCGTGGTCGGCGCGCTGCTGCAGATCGGACACGGGAACACCGCCGTGACCGCGCTGTCGTTCGCCGCGATCCTGCTGGCGAGCATCAACATCTTCGGCGGATTCGCCGTCACCCGCCGCATGCTCGGCATGTTCTCGAAGGGCTGATCAGGGATGACCACAGTCACGGCCACACAGGCCGCCTACGTCGTCGCGGCGCTGCTGTTCATCCTCAGCCTCGCCGGTCTCTCCCAGCACCGCACCTCCCGCTCGGGTGTCGTCTGGGGCATCGCGGGCATGGTCGTCGCGCTGGCCGCCACGGTCGGTCTCGCCTCCCGCAGCATCACCGCCACCTCCCTGGTGCTGATCGCCGTCGCCACGGCCGCCGGCGCGGGCATCGGGCTCTGGCGGGCCCGGGTCGTCGAGATGACCGGCATGCCCGAGCTGATCGCCATCATGCACAGCCTGGTCGGCCTGGCCGCCGCGTTCGTCGGCTGGAACGGTTACCTGGAGGTCGACGACGAGCTGAGCGGGTCGCTGCTCGGCATCCACCACGCCGAGGTGTTCATCGGGGTGTTCATCGGCGCGGTCACCTTCACCGGTTCCGTCGTGGCCTACCTGAAGCTGTCGGCGCGCATCGACTCCCGTCCGCTGACGCTGCCCGGCAAGCACGTCCTCAACATCGGCGCCCTCGTCGCCTTCGTCGGCCTCACCATCGCGTTCGTGGCGAAGCCCGGCCTGGGACTGCTCATCGCGGTCACCGTGATCGCCCTCGCCCTCGGCGCGCACCTGGTCGCCTCCATCGGCGGCGGCGACATGCCGGTGGTCGTCTCCATGCTCAACAGCTACTCGGGCTGGGCCGCGGCGGCCTCGGGCTTCCTGCTCGCCAACAACCTGCTCATCGTCACCGGCGCGCTGGTCGGCTCCTCCGGTGCCTACCTGTCGTACATCATGTGCAAGGCGATGAACCGCTCGTTCCTCTCGGTCATCGCGGGCGGCTTCGGCACCCCGGCGGCGGCCGCCGAGGACGGGGAGCAGGGCGAGCACCGGGAGATCAGCGCCGAGGAGACCGCGGAGCTCCTGGGCGACGCCTCCTCGGTGATCATCACGCCGGGCTACGGCATGGCCGTCGCCCAGGCCCAGTACCCGGTCGCCGAACTCGCCCGCAAGCTGCGCGAGCGGGGCGTGGAGGTCCGGTTCGGCATCCACCCCGTGGCCGGCAGGCTGCCCGGGCACATGAACGTGCTGCTCGCCGAGGCGAACGTGCCGTACGACATCGTCCTGGAGATGGACGAGATCAACGACGACTTCGCCGCCACCTCGGTCGTCCTGGTCATCGGCGCCAACGACACGGTCAACCCGGCCGCCACCGACAACCCGTCCAGCCCCATCGCGGGCATGCCGGTGCTGCACGTGTGGGAGGCGGCGAACGTGGTCGTCTTCAAGCGGTCCATGGCCGCCGGCTACGCGGGCGTGCAGAACCCGCTGTTCTTCCGTGAGAACACCCAGATGCTGTTCGGCGACGCCAAGCAGCGCGTCGAGGACATCCTGCGCGGCCTGGACGCCCTGGACGCCCCGGTCCCGGAGATGGCGGGGTCGTCCCGCTGAACGGCCCCGCCCGCCGGGGAGGAACCGGCGGGCGGCAACGCGAAGGGCCGGCTCACCACGTCAGGGGGGTGAGCCGGCCCTTCGCGTGCGGTGCCGGGCGGGTCAGTCCGTGCCGGACTCCATCGCCGCGCGGTCCAGCCACGCGTCCTCCTCGGAGACCTCACCGCGGGAGGCGATCGCCTCGGCGCCGCCCTGCGGCAGCTCCGGCATGGTGCCGATGAGGCCCGTCGCGGCGGCCTGGGCGGCGCCGATGGTGGGACTGCCGCTGCCGATCAGGCCGATGCCGGCGTACTGCTCCAGCTTGGCGCGCGAGTCGGCGATGTCCAGGTTGCGCATGGTGAGCTGGCCGATCCGGTCGACCGGGCCGAACGCCGAGTCCTCGGTGCGCTCCATGGACAGCTTGTCCGGGTGGTAGCTGAAGGCCGGGCCGGCCGTGTCGAGGATCGAGTAGTCCTCGCCGCGCCGCAGCCGCAGCGTCACCTCGCCGGTGACGGCCGCGCCGACCCAGCGCTGCAGCGACTCGCGGATCATCAGCGCCTGCGGGTCCAGCCAGCGGCCCTCGTACATCAGCCGGCCCAGGCGCCGTCCCTCGGTGTGGTACTGGGCGACGGTGTCCTCGTTGTGGATCGCGTTGACCAGCCGCTCGTAGGCGGCGTGCAGCAGGGCCATGCCCGGGGCCTCGTAGATGCCGCGGCTCTTGGCCTCGATGATCCGGTTCTCGATCTGGTCCGACATGCCCAGGCCGTGCCGGCCGCCGACGGCGTTGGCCTCCATGACCAGGTCGACGGCGGAGGCGAACTCCTTGCCGTTGATCGACACGGGGCGGCCCTCGGCGAAGCGGATCGTCACGTCCTCGGTGGCGATCTCGGCCTCGGGGTCCCAGAACTTCACACCCATGATGGGCTCGACCGTCTCGATGCCGGTGTCCAGGTGCTCCAGGGTCTTGGCCTCGTGGGTGGCGCCCCAGATGTTGGCGTCGGTGGAGTACGCCTTCTCCGCGCTGTCCCGGTAGGGCAGCCCGTGGGCGAGAAGCCACTCCGACATCTCCTTGCGGCCGCCGAGCTCGGTCACGAACGCCGCGTCCAGCCAGGGCTTGTAGATCCTCAGGTGCGGGTTGGCGAGCAGGCCGTAGCGGTAGAACCGCTCGATGTCGTTGCCCTTGAAGGTCGAGCCGTCGCCCCAGATCTGGACGTCGTCCTCCAGCATCGCCCGCACCAGCAGCGTGCCGGTGACGGCCCGGCCCAGCGGCGTGGTGTTGAAGTACGCCCGCCCGCCCGAGCGGATGTGGAACGCGCCGCAGGTCAGCGCGGCAAGGCCCTCCTCGACCAGCGCCGCACGGCAGTCGACCAGGCGCGCGATCTCGGCACCGTAGGTCTTGGCACGGCCGGGCACCGAGGCGATGTCGGGCTCGTCGTACTGGCCGATGTCGGCGGTGTAGGTGCACGGGACGGCGCCCTTGTCGCGCATCCACGCGACCGCGACGGAGGTGTCGAGACCGCCCGAGAAGGCGATGCCGACGCGCTCGCCGGCGGGCAGGGAGGTGAGGACCTTGGACATAGAAAGAGTATGTCTCACTTTGCATAGTCATGCAAGCCAGGTATGCGAAGTCGCCGCCGGACGCCTCTCGGCGTCAGGAGGTCGTGTCCCCGGGACCGCCGGCACCCCCGAGCGCCCCGAGGATCCGCTCCGCCGCCAGTGTCGGCGTCAACTCGCCCAGCCTGACCCGCTGTTCCAGCACGGGGGCCAGTGCCCGGACCGCCGGGTCGGCGTGCAGGCGGCCGAGGAGCTCGTCGCGGACCATCGTCCAGGTCCAGTCGACCTGCTGGTCGCGCCGCTTGGCGGTGAGACGGCCGGTGGAGTCCAGCAGCGTGCGGTGCTGCTCCAGGCGCTCCCAGACCGCGTCCAGCCCCGTCGACTCGCGGGCGCTGCAGTGCAGCACCGGCGGCGTCCAGAACGCGTCCTTGCCGTGCATCAGCCGCAGCGCGCCCGCCAGTTCCCGGGCGGCGGCCCGGGCGTCGCGCTCGTGCGGACCGTCCGCCTTGTTGACGGCGATCACGTCGGCCAGCTCCAGCACGCCCTTCTTGATGCCCTGGAGCTGGTCGCCGGTGCGGGCGAGGGTGAGCAGCAGGAAGGAGTCGACCATGTTCGCCACGGCCGTCTCCGACTGGCCGACCCCGACCGTCTCCACCAGGACCACGTCGTAGCCGGCCGCCTCCATCACCACGATCGACTCGCGGGTGGCCTTGGCGACGCCGCCGAGCGTGCCCGCGGTGGGGGAGGGGCGCACGAACGCCGCCGGGTCCACCGCCAGGCGCTCCATCCGGGTCTTGTCGCCCAGGATGGAGCCGCCCGTACGGCTGGAGGACGGGTCGACGGCGAGGACCGCGACCCGGTGCCCGAGCCCGGTGAGCAGCGTGCCGAACGCGTCGATGAACGTCGACTTGCCCACCCCGGGCACCCCGCTGATCCCGATGCGCCGCGCCCGGCCGCTGTGCGGCAGCAGCGCCGTCAGCAACTCCTGGGCCAGCGCGCGGTGCTGCGGCCGGGTCGACTCGACGAGCGTGATGGCGCGGGCGACCAGCGCCCGCTTCCCGTCGAGCACGCCCTTCACATACGCGTCGACATCGATCACAGGTCGTGCCCGAGGTCGTCCGACAGCCGCTTCACCAGGTCGTACGCCGCGTCCGGGATCACCGTCCCGGGCGGGAAGACGGCCGCCGCGCCCATCTGAAGCAGCGTCGGCACGTCCTGCGGCGGGATCACGCCGCCGACCACGACCATGATGTCCTCGCGGCCCTCCTCGGCCAGCGCCTCGCGCAGCGCCGGGACGAGGGTGAGGTGACCGGCCGCCAGCGACGAGACGCCGACGATGTGCACGTCCGCCTCGACGGCCTGCCGCGCCACCTCGGCGGGCGTCTGGAACAGCGGGCCGACGTCCACGTCGAAGCCCAGGTCGGCGAAGGCGGTGGCGATCACCTTCTGGCCGCGGTCGTGTCCGTCCTGGCCCATCTTGGCGACCAGGATGCGCGGCCGGCGTCCCTCGGCCTCCTCGAAGGCGGACACCAGGGTGCGGGTGCGGTCCACGCTCGGGGACTCTCCGGTTTCGTTGCGGTACACGCCGGTGATCGTACGGATCTGGCTCGCGTGCCGGCCGTACACCTTCTCCAGGGCGTCGGAGATCTCCCCGACGGTGGCCTTCGACCGGGCCGCGTGCACGGCCAGCTCCAGCAGGTTGCCCTCGTCGGCGGCGGCCCGCGTCAGCGCGTCCAGGGCGTCCCGGCAGGCCGTCTCGTCGCGCTCGGCGCGCAGCCGCCGCAGCTTCTCGATCTGCTGGGCGCGCACGGAGGAGTTGTCGACCTTGAGCACGTCGATCTGCTCGTCGGTCTCCACACGGTACTTGTTGACGCCGATCACCGGCTGGCGGCCCGAGTCGATGCGGGCCTGGGTGCGGGCCGCGGCCTCCTCGATGCGCAGCTTCGGGATGCCCGCGTCGATGGCCTTGGCCATGCCGCCCGCCTGCTCGACCTCCTGGATGTGCTGCCAGGCACGCCGGGCGAGGTCGTACGTCAGCTTCTCGACGTACGCGCTGCCGCCCCACGGGTCGATCACGCGGGTGGTGCCGGACTCCTGCTGCAGCAGCAGCTGCGTGTTGCGGGCGATGCGCGCCGAGAAGTCGGTCGGCAGCGCGAGCGCCTCGTCGAGGGCGTTGGTGTGCAGCGACTGCGTGTGGCCCTGGGTGGCCGCCATCGCCTCGACACACGTGCGCGTGACGTTGTTGAACACGTCCTGCGCGGTCAGCGACCATCCCGAGGTCTGCGAATGGGTGCGCAGCGACAGCGACTTGGAGTTCTGCGGGTCGAACTGCCTCACCAGCTTCGCCCACAGCAGGCGCGCCGCGCGCAGCTTGGCGACCTCCATGAAGAAGTTCATGCCGATCGCCCAGAAGAACGACAGCCGGGGCGCGAACGCGTCCACGTCCAGGCCGGCTTCACGGCCGGCCCGGATGTACTCCACGCCGTCCGCCAGCGTGTACGCCAGCTCCAGGTCGGCCGTCGCGCCCGCCTCCTGGATGTGGTAGCCGGAGATCGAGATGGAGTTGTAGCGCGGCATCCGCTGCGAGGTGAAGGCGAAGATGTCGGAGATGATCCGCATCGACGGCTTCGGCGGATAGATGTAGGTGTTGCGGACCATGAACTCCTTGAGGATGTCGTTCTGGATGGTCCCCGCCAGCTTCTCCGGCGGCACGCCCTGCTCCTCGGCGGCGACGATGTACAGCGCCAGCACGGGCAGCACCGCGCCGTTCATCGTCATCGACACGGTCATCCTGTCCAGCGGGATCCCGTCGAACAGCTGCCGCATGTCGTAGATCGAGTCGATGGCCACGCCCGCCATGCCGACGTCACCGGTCACCCGCGGGTGGTCGCTGTCGTAGCCGCGGTGCGTGGGCAGGTCGAAGGCGACCGACAGGCCCTTCTGCCCGGCCGCGAGGTTGCGCCGGTAGAAGGCGTTGGACTCCTCGGCCGTCGAGAAACCGGCGTACTGGCGGATCGTCCAGGGCTGGTTGACGTACATCGTCGGGTACGGGCCGCGCAGGTACGGCGCCGCGCCCGGGTACGTCTCCAGGAAGTCCAGGCCCTCCAGGTCGCGGCCGGTGTACAGCGGCTTGACGTCGATGCCCTCCGGGGTCTCCCACAGCAGGTCGTCGCCGCCGGAGGCGTTCTTGACCGCCGCGCGCCACTCGTCGGGGCCGCCGTCGGGGGCCGGGGTGCCCAGCTCGATCCCGGAGAAGTCGGGGATGCTGAAGGGGGCGGTCATCAGGACACTCCCATGCGGTCGAGGGTCGCGGACAGCACGGCCACGGCGTCGCAGCCCGCGAAGACGTACGCGTCGACACCCGGGTACTCACCGGGCCGCCCGGCGAGGAACACGTGCGAGGCGCCGGCCGCGCGCAGTTCCGCGGCCTTGCCGGCCGCCTGCTCCGCGTACAGGGCGTCGCTGGAGCACAGCACCGCCTCCGTCGCGCCGCTCTCCTCGAAGGGGCCCTCGGTGACCGGCTCGATGCCGCCCGCCTGGAAGAGGTTCGAGGCGAAGGTGAGGCGCGCGGTGTGCGCGGCGGCCGGGCCGAGCGCGGCGAGGTAGATCCGCGGCCGGGAGCCGGTGGCGGCGAGATGCGCGTCGGAGCGGGCGCGCAGCGCCTCGTACGCCTCGTCGCGCCGCACCCGCGGCAGCCCGCCGGACGGCTGCTCGGGGGCGCTCTCGCGCACGACCGGCTTCTCCGCCAGGTGCGGGAACTCGCTGACCCCCGTGACGGGTTCGCGCCGCTTGGCGAGCCGGGCGGTCCGCGCCTGCCAGGTCCCGGCGAGGTCCCGCTCGACGTCCCCGGAGCGCAGGGCCGCCGCCATGCCGCCGAGCCCTTCGATGCGCTGGAAGAACTCCCAGCCCGCGTGGGCCAGTTCGTCGGTGAGCCGCTCGACGTACCAGGAGCCGCCCGCCGGGTCGATCACCCGGGCCAGGTGCGACTCCTCGATGAGGATCGTGGAGGTGTTGCGGGCGATCCGCCGGGCGAAGGCGTCCGGCAGGCCCAGGGCGTGGTCGAAGGGCAGCACGGTGACCGCGTCCGCCCCGCCCGTCCCGGCGGCCAGCGTGGCGATGGTGGCGCGCAGCATGTTCACCCACGGGTCGCGGCGCGTCATCATCACCGGCGAGGTCACCACGTGCTGGCGCTGCGCCCCGGCGGCCGGGGCGCCGCACACCTCGGCCACCCGCGCCCACAGGCGCCGCGCGGCCCGCAGCTTGGCGATCGTCAGGAACTGGTCGGCGGTCGCGGCGTAGCGGAACTCCAGCTGCCCGCAGGCCTGTTCGACGCTCAGTCCGGCCCCGGTCAGCTCCCGCAGGTACGCCACCGCCGTGGCCAGCGAGGCGCCCAGCTCCTGGGCGGCCGAACCGCCGGCCTCGTGGTACGGCAACGCGTCCACGGTCAGCGCCCGCAGCCCGGGGTACCGGTCGGCGCACAGCCGCGCGAGCTCCGCCGCCGGCGCGACGTCACCGGGCTGTCCCGTCCGGGCCTGGAGCCCGAGCGGATCCGCGCCCAGGCTGCCGCGCGCCGCGTCCGGGGAGACCCCGCGCTCCTCGTGCAGCCGCAGCAGCGCCCGCGCGGCCGGTTCGGTCTCGCGCCCGGCGTCCAGGACGACCGGGGCGAGGTCCAGATAGACGCCGTCGAGGACCGTGCCGAGGGAGGACACCGGGATGCCGCCGTCGCCCACGGCCAGCCACAGCGAGGTGACGCCGTTCTCCAGGTCCGCCAGGACGGTGTCCCGGTCGGGCGTGGTGTGCCGCTGCCGTACGTCCCAGCCGCCGACCGTGTTCCCCTCGGCGCGGCCGCCGCGCACAAAGGGCGCGAATCCGGGGAGACCAGGCTCGGGTGAGGTGTCGCGCGCGGTGTAGAGGGGCCGGGTGCGCAACCCGTCCTCCAGCGCGGTGGAGAGGGCTTCCTCGGCCTCGGCACCCTCGACGTCCTTGCCCGATTTGCGCAGGACACCCGCCACAAGGCGCTGCCACTGCTCCTGGGGCACGTGAGGGAACTCGCCGGCCAGTTCAAGCCCGTCGTCAGGCAGGACCGTCATGTTCGGATGCTAGGACACGAGCACGAAGGAGGAGCAGAGGGCGAGACTGTGACCTTTCCCTCGCCCGGCCTGTGATCTCGCTCTCCCCGTGCCGGCGCCGGCTCTCGAAGGCCCCGCCCCGGATCGTCACCCACGCCGGTACCGGGCGTCAATCACCTGTCGCCGACGGGCCGTTGAGCTGCAGCATCCTGCTTCGCGCCGCGAACTGGTGGTCGGCGCCGCGGGCCGCGCCCTGGTGTGCCGGTCCCGGATCGCCCCGGGACTCGCCGAGCGGGCCACGGCACGGCAGACGGACAAGGCCCATCCGCCGACGAGATGGCCCCACCCACCCGGGGGGCGCTGCACGTACCGGCGTCCGGTGAGGGCGCGGTGCACGGCGGCTGGGGCGGAGGACGCCGTACGGCTCTGCGCCGGGTGGCCGTCGCCGCCGCCCCGGCGGGAGCGGCCGTCACGGCCGGACGGCGCTCGGCCCGCACGGCGCCGGGCGCGCGCCGCCTCCTCGGCCCGCGCCTACCTGCTGGCCGGTGGCGCCGTCTACCTCGTGCTGCGGCTGTACGGCCTGCTCATCCCCCACGACTCGGCCGCCGGCTTCGTCCCGCTGAACACGGCCGACGACCGGCTGCACTTCTTCCTGGGCATCGGCGTGATCGCCCCGGGCGGGCTGCTCACCCGCCGCCCGGCCACCGGCGCCCGGAGGGTGTGATCCAGCCCGGCGAAAGGCACGGCACCGCCGACGGCCGACGCGGGGACGAGTTCCCCCGGGCGCGGTGGTCAGCGAGGGCCGGACGATCCGGGGGCGCCCAGCGGCACGGGCGGCGCTGCGTCCCGATGCCGCCGGACCGGCCGGTGGCCGGAGAGCTGAACACGTCCCACCCGGCGACCCACACCGTCTCCCCGGACGAGGCACCCCGGGCCCGCGAGACGGTCGGGGAACGAGAGTGACGGCCACGTCCGCGCGTGCGTCCGGCCGGGCGGCCGACGTACGGCCTTCGTCACGTCCGGCCGTTTGGCGTCCCGGGCCGTGGGAAACCCGGTGGCGCATGAGCGCTACGCCACGCCGCCGCGCGCTGCGGCAGAACCGGGTCCTGTGGTTGCTGGACCGCCTGGAACGCGACCCCCGGGCCGACGCGGTGATCGACACGCTGCGCAAGCGGGTCCAGGCCCTGCCCCTGGGACGCGGCCGGGACCTCCTGCACGGACGGTGGCTGGGCCACCCGGTGCACCCGCTGACGGTGCAGGTGCCGATCGGGAGCTGGCTGTCGGCGGCGGTCCTCGACCTCCGCCGCGGCCACTCCCGCGAGTCCCGGCTGCTGGTCGGACTCGGACTGGCCACCGCCGCGCCCGCGGCCGTGACCGGCTGGGTCGACTGGGCGGAGCTGCACCCGCAGCAGCAGCGCGTGGGACTCGCGCACGCCCTGTCCAACACCACGGCCGTCGGCCTCTACGCCGCCTCCCTCGTCAGTCGGGTCCGGGGACGCGAGGCGGCGGGCCGGACCTACGGTTTCCTCGGCCTGACGGCGGTCGGCCTCGGCGGCATGCTGGGCGGCCACCTCGCGTACCGGCAGGCCTCCGGCGCCAACCACGCCGAAGAGGTCCCGCACGTGGTCTCCGAGGGCTGGCACCTGATCGGCACCGTCGACGAGTTCCCGGCCGGGGAACCGGTGCGCCGGACCGTCGACGACGTGCCGCTGCTGGTCGTGCGCGAGACGGGCGGGCAGATCCACGCGCTGGCCGAGCGCTGCAGCCACCTCGCCGGACCGCTCGCCGAGGGCACCGTCGCCGACGGCTGCGTCCGCTGCCCGTGGCACGGCAGCGTCTTCCGCCTCTCCGACGGCTGGAACGTACGCGGCCCGGCCACCGCCCCCCAGCCCTCCTTCGAGACCCGGACCACCGACGGCCTGGTCGAGGTGCGGCTGCGCCACCAGAACGGCGGGCAGCGCGCCCCGCGGAGCCGGGAACCGGCCGGGCAGGCGAGCGGGACGCCGGAGGACGGCGCCGGAGGACGGGACGCCCGTGGCTGACGCCGCCCGGCGCACGGGCTGGGACCTGAGCGGCACGGGACGCGCGGCCGGGCGCCCCCGCCCTCGTGCAGCGCGGCGCGACCCCGACCTCCACCGCGGCCCGCCTCACCCGCGACGTCCTCTGACGCCGCCCGCTCACCACCCCGTCAGCAGCAGGTGGTTCAGGGCCAACGCGAGCGCCGCCTGGGCGGCCAGCCAGGCACGGGGACGGGGCAGCAGCGCGCACGACGGCAGCAGCCACAGCGCGAACGGCAGCCAGATCCGCTCCGTCTCCGCCTTGCTCATGCCGGACAGGTCGGCGACCAGCAGGGCGAGCAGGCCGGCGGCCACGAGACACGCCAGCCGCAGCTCACCGCGGGCCTCCCCGCCGGTCCCGTCCCGCGCTCCGCCGCGCCCCCGCGCCGGCACGGCCCCCGCCCGCCGCAGCCCCGCCGCCGTCGCCGGCCCCGTGATCAGCACCGCGCACGCCAGGTTGGCCCATACCCAGTAGCCGTAGGGGCGGATGCCGCCCGCGCCCTGGTGATAACGCGTGACCAGCAGCCGGTAGGCCTCCCACCAGTCGAAGCCCGCGAGCGTGAACACCACCGGGACCACGGCCAGTCCGGCCGACAGCGGCACCAGCAGCACCGGGCGGTCCCGCACGCCGTCCCGGCCGAGCACGAGGACCGTCCCCGCGATCAGCGCGACGAGCGTCAGGCCGTACGACAGGAAGCAGGTCAGGCCGAACAGCAGCCCGGACGCCCCGGCCCACGCCGGGGAGCGGGTGGTGAGCGCGAGCGCCAGGAAGGCCACCGCCCACGCCGCCACCGCCGCGAAGTACGCGTCGGCCGACGTGCCCATCCACACGGCCGCCGGGGCCAGCACCAGGAAGGGGGCCGCCCGGCGTGCCGGGGCCTCGCCGGCCAGGGCCCTGACGGTGACCAGGACCGCCACGCAGGCCGTCGCCCCGACGGTGACGCACCACATCCCCGCCCAGCCGCCGCCGCGCAGCCCGATCCGGTCGAGCAGCACGAACGTCAGCGTGGCGGCGGGCGGATGACCGGCGACGTGGGCGGGCCAGTTGTCGGGGGAGTCGAGCAGGATGTGCCCGGTGAAGCCGCGCAGGGTCGCGGGAATGTCCTGGAAGCGATCGATGACCTGCAGGTATTCATAGCGGGTGGTGAGCCGGCGGGCGATGCCGCGGTGCCATCCGTCGACCAGGGCGAGCGAGAGGATCCAGGCCGTCGCCGCGCCCCAGGCCGCCGCCAGCAGGGCCCGCCAGGGCAGCCGGGCCGCGAGGGAGGGCCCGTACGCCACGGTGGCCACCGCCACCAGCAGGGCCGCCGGTGTGCCCGGGCCGAGGTGCGGCCCCCAGGACGCCAGCAGCGGCGGCCAGTCGACGAACAGGGTGCGGCGGGCCGCCTGGATGTGCCGGCCGACCAGCACGGCCGCCGTCACGAGCAGGACGGCGGCCCCGGCGGCGTACAGGTCCCGGCGCGCGCCCCGGGACGTGAGGGCCCGCTCGGTGGACGGTGCGGTGGGGGTCGGGGTACTGATCACAACCGCACGCTAGGCCGCCCGGCCCGCCCCGCGCCGCCGCCGGGGCCCGACGTCAGCGTTTCGTCATGGGCCGCACACCCTCGCGCGGACCGTCCCCGGCCTACGGTCGGCTCATGCGAGACGATCCACGCGCTCCACGACTCCCCACGTCCCCCGGCTTCTGGCGCAGTCCCGTGCGCGGCCCCTGGTTCACCTCCGTGCTGGGCCTCGTCCTGCTCGCCGGCGTCACCGTGCTGTTCGTGACGGGGCTGGTCTCCTACGCCGCGTACAACCCGGGCCTGTCGCCGGTGAACGACAAGACGCCGGACAAGGGGATCCTGGGCTTCTACCTCTTCGCCTGGCCGACGCACCCGCACTGGCTGTACCGGCTCAACCAGGGTGTCCACGTCACCCTCGGCGTCACCCTCATCCCCGTGCTGCTCGCCAAGCTGTGGTCGGTGATCCCGCGCCTGTTCGCACGGCCCCCGGCGCGCTCGCTCGCGCACGCCCTGGAGAGGGTCTCGCTGCTGCTCCTGGTCGGCGGCGGGCTGTTCGAGTTCGTGACCGGGGTGCTCAACGTCCAGCTCGACTACGTCTTCCCGGGCTCCTTCTACCCCCTGCACTTCTACGGCGCCTGGGTGTTCTTCGCCGCCTTCACGGCGCACGCTGTGCTCAAGACGCCGGCCGCGCTGCGCAATCTGCGGCGGCTGCGCGAGGAGGGGAACGACCTGGTGCCGCCGCGCCCCGCCGCACCGACCGTCTCCCGGCGCGGCGCCCTGTGGTTCGTCGGGGGCGGTTCGCTGCTGCTGTTCGCCACGACGGTGGGGCAGAGCTTCGACGGGGTGCTGCGGCGCACCGCCCTGCTCGCGCCGCACGGCGGGGGAGATCCCGGCAGCGGCCCCAACGGCTTCCAGATCAACAAGACCGCCGCCCGCGCCGGGATTGACGCGGCCCGCACGAGCGAGGAGGCGTGGCGGCTCGTCGTCACGGGCCGCACGGGGACGGTCCGCCTCAGCCGTGCCCAGCTCGCCGCCATGCCGCTGCACAGCGCGGCCCTGCCCATCGCCTGCGTGGAGGGCTGGTCCACGTCGGACCAGTGGTGGCGCGGGGTGCGCCTGCGCGACCTGGCGGCCCTCGTCGGGTACGCGGACGACCCGCCGGACGTGCTCGTGGAGTCCCTCCAGCAGCACGGCGCCTTCCGCAGGGCCGCCCTGAGCGCCGACCAGGTGGCCGACCCCCGGTCCCTGCTCGCCCTCCAGGTCAACGGCGAGGACCTGTCCCCCGACCACGGCCATCCGGCGCGGATCATCGTGCCCGCGGCGCCCGGTGTGCTGAACACCAAGTGGGTGGCCCGGCTGACCTTCGGAGCCCTGTGATGCGCCCCCGCCTCGTCCTCGGCAGCCCCTGGCAACTGCTCCTCCTGGCCTGCTCGTTCGCCCTCGCGGCCTACGCGGGCGTGCGCCTGCTCGCCGGCGATCCATTCGGTGTGGCGCTCTGGGTCGTGGGCGCGGCACTGCTGCACGACCTGGTCCTGCTCCCGCTGTACGCCGCCGCGGACCGGGCGCTCGTACGGGGGCTCGGCGCGGTCCGCCGCCGGGATTGGGTGATGTACGTGCGCGTCCCGGCGGCCCTGTCCGGGCTCCTGCTCCTCGTGTGGTTCCCGCTGATCACCGGCCTGGTCGACCACCGCTACCGCTCCGCGACCGGACTGCCCCCGGACGTGTTCCTCGCCCGCTGGCTGCTGATCACCGCGGTGCTGTTCGGCGGCTCGGCGGCGGTACTGGCGCTGCGGTCCGCGCGGGAGCGGCGCGGGGCGGGGCAGGACGGCGTGCCGGAGAGCCGCTGACCCGCGGCGGCCGCCGGCCCGCCGCCCGCCCCCGCCTTCCGGCTCACGCGTTCCCGGGCCGCGGGCTGCCGATTACCGGCTGAGGGTGACCGACTACGGTGACCGGCTGCCGTTGAACGACTGGCGGTCACCGGCTGCGGGTCGTGGGTTGCCGGTCACCGGCTGAGGGTGACCGACTACGGTGACCGGCTGCCGTTGAACGACTGGCGGTCACCGGCTGCGGGTCGTGGGTTGCCGGTCACCGGCTGAGGGTGACCGACCACGGTGACCGGCTGCCGTTGAACGACTGGCGGTCACCGGCTGCGGGGCACCGGCTGCCGATCACCGTCGTCCTCGGCGACTCGGCGACTCGGCGTCACCGCCGGTGCCGCGGTTGCCGCCCGTGCGCAGGGCCGCGAAGCGGCGTCCCCCTGCGGTCCACCGGCCGGTCGGCTCCCAGCCCTGGGCGTAGCCGAGCAGGGCCCGGGTGCCGAGCCGGGCCCAGGGGAAGGGGGCCCCGGTGCCGGCGCGGCCGTCGGTGATGCGGACCGGCACGCGTTCGTCGACGTCCACCGGGGCCGTCTCGGCGATGAGCAGGCCGCCGGGCCGCAGCAGGCGCGCCACCCGGTCCAGCAGGGCGCGCGGATCACCGCCGATGCCGACGTTGCCGTCCAGGAGCAGCACCGTGCCCCAGCGGCCCTCACCGGGCAGCGGCTCGAAGACCGACCGCCGCAGCGCCTGCCCGCCGAGCCGTACGGTGCGCTCCACTGCCGCCTCACTGACGTCGATGCCGAGGGCGGCCTGCCCTCGGGAGGCGAGCTCCGCCACCAGCCGTCCGGGCCCGCAGCCCACGTCCAGCACCGTCCCCTCGCACCGGTCCAGCACGTCCCGGTCGACCGCGTCGGCCCGGGCGCACCAGCGCTCCACCTCAAGCGGCAGCAGCCAGCCGTCCGCGCGGCGCAGGAACAGCGGGCCGCGGCCGGCGCGCAGGGCGGCGGCGTAGGGGTCGGCGCCGGCCCAGGCGAGGGCCGTGGCGGGCGGGGCGCTCATCGGGGCGACACCGGGCCCGGGCCCGGCACGGCGGCGGGCGCACCGGCCGTCGTACACCGGGCGAGCCGCGCCGCGAAGGCCCCTCGCGGGGCGAGCGCGGCGACCGCCCGGGCGTCGGCGGCGGTGTCGACGTCGCGCAGCCGCGGCAGATCGCGCACCCGCAGCCCCGCCGCGACCAGGCGCTGCCGCTGCACGGCTCCCGTCTGCGGCGTCGACATGGGCACCCCCCGCAGCAGGGCGGGGTCGGGGCGCGCCAGGCCGAGCGCCCAGAAGCCGCCGTCCTCCGCCGGGCCGAACCAGGCGTCGCACCCGCCGAAGTCCACGCCGAGCAGGTCCGGTGTCACCTGCGGGGTGTCCATGCCGACGAGCAGGGCCGGACCGGAGCACCGGGCGAAGGCGTCCGCCAGCCGTTCGTCCAGCCCGCCCGCGCACTGGGGTACGACGTCGAAGCCGGGCGGCAGCCACGGGCCGGGGGCGCCGTCGAGGACGAGGACGCGCCGGTCGGCGGGGGCGGCGGACACCGCGCGCAGGGTGTCCGCGAGGGCCGCCTCGGCCAGTCCGGCCGCCTGAGCGGGCGTGAAGGGCGGTGTCAGGCGGGTCTTGACCCGGCCGGGGCGCGGTTCCTTGGCGATGACGAGAAGCGTGGTCAACGGACGGTTCCCCCCTCCCGCGCGGGCGTCTCGCCCAGCACGCGGCTCATGTCCCGTACGGCCTGCCAGGTGCCGCGCCAGGTGCCCGTCACCTTCGACGCCCCGGCGCGCGGCAGGTACGGCACGTCGTGCTCGGCGATCCGCCAGCCGGCGTCGGCCGCGCGGACGACCATCTGCAGCGGATAGCCGCTGCGCCGGTCGTCGAGGTCCAGCGCGAGCAGCCGCTCCCGGCGGCCGGCGCGCAGCGGACCGAGGTCGTGCAGACGCAGCCCCGTGCGGCGGCGCAGCATCCGCGCCAGGGCGAGGTTCCCCGCCCGGGCGTGCGCGGGCCACGCACCCCTGCCGTGTGGCCGGCGCCGGCCGAGCACCAGGTCGGCCGTGCCCTGGCGCACCTCGCGCACGAACGGCACGAGCAGCGAGGGGTCGAGTGAGGCGTCGCAGTCGCAGAAGCACACCACGTCGGCGGTGGCGGCGGTCAGTCCGGCGTGGCAGGCGGCGCCGAAGCCCCGCCGGGGCTCGCGCACCACCGTCGCGCCCAGCGCCCGCGCGATGTCGGCGGAGCCGTCCGAGGAGCCGTTGTCGACGACCAGTGCGCGCCAGCCCGGCGGGATCCGCTCGAGCACCCAGGGCAGGGCGGCGGCCTCGTCCAGGCAGGGCAGCACCACGTCGACAGGGGGAGAAGTCGTCGTCACGGTCCTCACCCTACGAACGCGAACGGGGCATAACAGGCAGTCGCTCCTTACGAAACACGGACGCCGGAGGCCGGGACACCGCCCGGGCTCCCGCGCGCGACGGCGCGGTGCCACGCTGGGGGCATGCAACAGCCCCACGAGCCCACCGGGACTCCCGGCGGGTCCCCCCGGATCCTCGTCGTCGACGACGACCCGACCGTCGCGGAGGTCGTCGCCGGGTACCTGGACCGCGCCGGGTACGCCGTCGACCGCGCCGACGACGGCCCCACCGCCCTCACCCGCGCCGCCGCGCACCGGCCGGACCTGGTGGTGCTCGACCTGATGCTGCCCGGCATGGACGGCCTGGAGGTGTGCCGGCGCATCCGCGGCCAGGGCCCGGTGCCGGTCATCATGCTCACCGCCCGCGGCGACGAGGACGACCGCATCCTGGGCCTGGAGGTCGGCGCCGACGACTACGTCACCAAGCCCTTCAGCCCGCGCGAACTGGTCCTGCGCGTCGAGTCGGTGCTGCGCCGCAGCCGGCCCGGCTCCGGCGGGCCGCACCGCCTGGGCGCGGCCGGCCTGACCGTCGACCCGCAGGCCCGCCGCGCCACCAAGGGCGGCACGGAACTCGCCCTCACCCTGCGCGAGTTCGACCTCCTGTCGTTCTTCCTGCGCAACCCGGGCCGGGCGTTCGCCCGCGAGGACCTCATGCGCGAGGTGTGGGGCTGGGACTTCGGCGACCTGTCGACCGTCACCGTCCACGTCCGCCGGCTGCGCGGCAAGGTCGAGGACGACCCGGCCCGGCCCCGCCTGATCCAGACCGTGTGGGGCGTCGGCTACCGCTTCGATCCCGCGGGCGCGGAGGACTGACCGTGGGCGACACCCTCCTCATCGCCCTGTACGCCTTCGCCGGGGCCGCCGGTACCGGACTGGCCGGGGCGGGCACCCTGCGCCTGACCCGGCGCCGCTCGCTGACCGCCTCGCTCGCCGTGGTCGCGGCCGTCGGGGTCGTCGCCATGCTCGCGGGCACCCTCGCCGTCGCCTGGGCCATGTTCCTGTCGCCGCACGACCTGACCGTCGTCACGACCGTCGTCGCCATGGCGGCCGTCGTCTCCCTCGCCACCGCGCTGCTGCTCGGCCGCTGGGTCGTCGCCCGCAGCCACGCGCTCGCGGCGGCCGCGCGCTCCTTCGGCGACGGCGGCGACTTCGCCGCCCCCGACGGCCCGGCGACCGCCGAACTGGAGTACCTCAGCCGCGAACTGGCGGCCACCAGCGCCCGGCTCGCCGAGTCCCGCGAGCGGGAACGCGCCCTGGAGACCTCACGGCGCGAACTCGTCGCCTGGATCTCGCACGACCTGCGCACGCCGCTCGCCGGACTGCGCGCCATGTCGGAGGCGCTGGAGGACGGCGTCGCCGCCGACCCCGACCGCTACCTGCGGCAGATGCGCACCGAGGTCGAACGCCTCGACGGCATGGTCGGCGACCTCTTCGAGCTCTCCCGCATCCACGCCGGCGCACTGTCCCTGATGCCCACCCGGATGTCCCTGTACGACCTGGTGGGCGACGCGCTCGCGGGCGCCGATCCGCTCGCCCGGGAACACGGGGTGCGGCTGGTGGGCGGCCGGATCGAGCCGGTGCCGGTGGAGGTGGACGGCAAGGAGATGAGCCGCGTGCTGGGCAACCTGCTCGTCAACGCCATCCGCAGGACCCCGGCCGACGGCACGGTCGCGATCGCCGCGGAGCGTTCCCCCGAGGGGGTGGTGCTGTCGGTGACGGACGGCTGCGGCGGTATCCCGGAGGACGATCTGCCGCGTGTCTTCGAAACCGGCTGGCGCGGCACCCACGCCCGCACGCCCCCGGCGGGCGCGGGTCTGGGCCTGGCCATCGTCCGGGGCATCGTGGAGGCCCACCAGGGCCGGGCGGCCGTGCGGAACATCCCCGGCGGCTGCCGCTTCGAGGTGGTCCTGCCCGCCGCTGCTCCTGTCTGATGACGGGGCAGCGCGGGGCGTTCGTCGGGGGTTGCGTCTCGCGTACTTCCGGCCGGTCGGCGGTCCGGGCCTGGCCATCGTGCGGGGCATCGTGGAGCCCCACCCGGGCCGGGCGGCCGTGCGCAACACCCCCGGTGGTCCCCGGTGGTCCCCGGTGGGTGTCGTTCCGAGGTGGTGGTGCCGCCCGCCGCCGCTTCTGTCTGTTCACGGGCGGCACCACCGGTCCGTGGAGGGGCTACGCCTCGCGCATCCCGGCGCACGCGAACTCCCTCATGCCCTCCTCGAAGCCGACCTCCGGCTTCCACCCCAGCGCGGTCCGCAGCAGCGAGGAGTCGGCGGTGATGTGCCGGACGTCCCCGAGCCGGTACCCGCCGGTCACGACCGGTTCGGGCCCGCCGCAGACGCCGGCGAGAGCGCGCGCCATCTCGCCGACGGTGTGCGGGTCTCCGCTGCCGGTGTTGTACGCCGTGAGCGCCCCCGCCGCGGCCTCCGCCTCCAGCGCCACCACGTTGGCCGCGGCCACGTCCCGGACGTGCACGAAGTCCCGTCGCTGCCGCCCGTCCTCGAACACGCGCGGCGCCTCGCCCAGGGCGAGCGCCGAGCGGAAGAGGGAGGCGACCCCGGCGTACGGGGTGTCCCGGGGCATCCCGGGGCCGTACACGTTGTGGTAGCGCAGCGACACCGCCGAACCCCCGGTGCAGCGGGCCCAGGCCGCCGCCAGGTGCTCCTGGGCCAGCTTGGTCGTCGCGTACACGTTCCGGGGATCTGCCGGGGCGTCCTCGCCGACCAGGCCGGGGGAGAGGTCCTCGCCGCACTCCGGGCAGAGGGGCTCGAACCGGCCCGCGTCGAGGTCGGCGACGGCACGCGGACCCGGCCTCACCACCCCGTGCCGCGCGCAGACGTAGCGCCCCTCCCCGTAGACGACCATGGAGCCGGCGAGCACCAGACGGCGCACGCCCGACTCCGCCATGGCGGCGAGCAGCACCGCGGTCCCCAGGTCGTTGCGGGAGACGTACTCCGCCGCGTCGGCGACCCCGTCGCCGAGCCCGACCATCGCCGCCTGGTGGCACACGGCGTCCACCCCGGCCAGGGCCCGCCGGACGGCCGACGGGTCGCGCACGTCGGCACGCGGATCCTCCCGTACGTCGAACACGACCGCCTCGTGCCCGCGCTCGCGCAGGGCGGGGACGACTTGGGACCCGATGAACCCGGCACCGCCGGTGACCAGTACGCGCATACGTGCACGCTAGGCGCGCGGGACCGCCCGGTGGCCGGAATCCGTGCGCACGTCATGACTCCGTAAGGCGTAAGGCCGACATCAAAAAGGGATAAAGCGGACCATATGCGGGACGCTGCCTCCATGACCACCTCACCCTCCGCCGGCACCCCGCACCGCTACGACGACCTCACCGCGCTCTACGTCAACTGCACCCTCAAGCCGTCCCCGCAGCTCAGCCACACCCAGGGCCTGATCGACAAGAGCCGCTCGATCATGGAGTCCGCCGGCGTGACCACCGACGAGATCCGCGCCGTCGACCACGACATCGCGCCCGGCGTGTACCCGGACATGACCGAGCACGGCTTCGCCACGGACGCCTGGCCCGCGCTGTACGAGAGGGTGATGGCGGCGGACATCCTGGTCCTGGCCGGGCCGATCTGGCTGGGCGACAACAGCTCGGTCACCAAGAAGGTCATCGAGCGCCTCTACGCCTGCTCCTCACTGCTCAACTCCCAGGGCCAGTACGCCTACTACGGCCGCGCGGGCGGCTGCCTCATCACCGGCAACGAGGACGGCGTCAAGCACTGCGCGATGAACGTCCTCTACAGCCTCCAGCACCTGGGCTACGCCATCCCGCCCCAGGCGGACGCCGGCTGGATCGGCGCCGCCGGGCCCGGGCCGTCGTACCTCGACCCGGGCTCCGGCGGCCCGGAGAACGACTTCACCAACCGCAACACCAGCTTCATGACCTGGAACCTGATGCACCTCGCGGCCCTGCTGAAGCGCGCCGGGGGAATCCCGGCCCACGGCAACCAGCGCTCGCAGTGGGACGCCGGGTGCCGTCCGGGCGCCGACAACCCCGAGCACCGCTGAGCGGCGGCGCCCTGAGGGGCGTCACTCCACGACCGAGGTGCGCACGTGACCCCACCCCGACAGCAGCAGGCGGACCTCGCCGGTCTGAGCGACCTGCTCGCGAGCCTCGCCGAGCTGCTCATCCGCACCAGCGGCGAGGGCGCCGAGATGATCGCCTGGACCCTGGCCGAGGTGGCCCGGGCGTACGGAGGCAGCGCCGAGAGCCAGCTCGTGCCCGACGCCGCCACGGTCACCGTCGGACTGCGGGGGCGGACGCGCACCTTCGTGGTGACCGCCCGTCCGGACGTCGCCCGGCTGGACCGGGTCGCTGAGGTCAAACGGCTCGTGGAGGCCGTCCGGCGGGGAGACGTCGCGTTGCCCGACGCCCGGGCCCGTCTGGCGGCCGTCGCCGACTCGCCCGACCCCTACCCGAGATGGCTGCGGCTGGCGGGCATCGTCATGTTCTCCGTCGGGTTCGCCCCGGTGATGCAGGCCACCTGGTACGAGATCGGCACCACCGCCGTCACCGCCTCCCTGGTCGCGCTGCTCGTCGGGGCGTCGGACGTGCTGCCCCGGCTGCGGCTCGTGCTGCCCCTGGTCTCCGCCGTCTGCGTCTCCGCCCTGGTGCTGCTCGTCTTCGCCCGGGACGCCTCGCACGGCAGCGCGATCCTGCTGATGCTCCCCGCCCTGTTCTTCTTCGTCCCCGGCGACTACCTCAGCGCGGCCGTCGCGGAGACCGTCGCGGGCCATGTGACCACCGGCGCCATCCGCCTCGTCTACGCCGGTGCGCTGCTGCTGCAGCTGTACGTCGGCATCGTCGTCGGAGCGGCCCTCACCGGCACCCCGCTCAGCAGGTTCGACGACTTCGCCGCCGCCGGGGAGCTGTCCCGCTGGGTCGTGGCGGGCACCTGGGCCGTCTTCGCCATGGGCACCGTCTTCGCCTTCGGCATCCCGTTCCGGCTGTCCGGCTGGGTGCTGTTCCTCGCCTACCTGACCCTCGCGGTGCAGGCGGGCGCGACGAAACTCGTCGGGGAGAACGGCGGCACCTTCGTCGCCGCCGTCGTGCTCTCGGCGACGGCCGCCCTGGTGGCCCGGCGGCCGGGACGGCCCCCGCGCCTGCCCCTGGTGCTCGCGGGCTTCTTCACCCTCACCGTCGGCTCGCTCGGCCTGCGCGGACTCACCACGCTCATCGGCGGTCACCCGATCAAGGGCTTCCAGGACCTGCTCGACCTGGTCACCATCGTGACGATCATCGCCGCGGGCATGCTGCTCGGCGCGGCGCTCGTCCGCTCACCGGGCCGCAGATGAGCCGGACGCGGGCCTGACCCGCCACCAATCCGCCGCCCCGCCTGCCTCGGATTACCCCCGGATCCCTGATCACGAAGGGCGGGACAAGAGGCGATGAGACCGACGTCGAGCAGCCACCGGCACGACCGGGAGGGCGGCGCGCGCCACGGACGGCGCACGGCCGTGGTCGGTTCCGGTGTGGCGGGCCTGACCGCCGCGTACGTCCTGGGCCGGGCCGGGCACGTCACGCTGTACGAGGCCGACGACCGGCTCGGCGGGCACGCGCACACCCACGAGCTGACGACACCCCACGACAGCCGCGTGCACCGCGTCGACTCCGGCTTCATCGTGCACAACCGGCGCACCTACCCGCACCTGCTGCGGCTCTTCGCCGAACTCGGCGTCGCCACGCAGGAGTCGGAGATGAGCATGTCCGTTCGGTGCGAGGGGTGCGGGCTGGAGTACGCCGGGGCCCGCGGCCCGGCCGGCCTGTTCGCCCGGCGCCGCAACCTGGCCGAGGGACCCTACCTGCGGCTGCTGACCGAGGTGCCCGCCTTCCACCGCGCGGCCCGCCGCCTGCTGGCCCGCGGCGAGCAGGACACGCTCACCCTCGGCCGGTTCCTGGAGCGCGAGGGCTTCTCCGCCTACTTCCGCACCCACTTCGTCACCCCGCTCGTGTCGGCCGTGTGGTCCTGCGACGCCGCCACCGCCCAGCAGTACCCGGCGGCCTACCTGTTCCGCTTCCTCGCGCACCACGGGCTGCTGTCGGTCGGCGGCTCACCGGTGTGGCGCACGGTCACCGGCGGCTCGCAGCGCTACGTCGAACGCGTCGCCAAACACATCGGCGACATCCGCACCGGCACCCCCGTGCGGGCCGTGCGGCGCCACGCCGACGGCGCCGACCTCACCACCGGCGACGGCACCACCGAGTCCTACGACGCCGTGGTGATCGCCACCCACCCCGACCAGGCGCTGCGGCTGCTGGCCGACCCGACCGACCGGGAGCGCCGGGTGCTGGGCGCGTTCCGCTACTCGCGCAACACCACGCTCCTGCACACCGACACCCGGCTGCTGCCGCGCGCCCCCGGCGCCCGCGCCTCCTGGAACTACCTGATGCCCTCGTGCACCGCGGCCGCCGACCGCGTACGGGTCAGCTACGACATGAACCGGCTGCAACGCCTGGACGCCGCCGAGACGTTCGTGGTGACGCTGGGCGGCGAAGACCGCGTCGACCCCGGGCGGGTGCTGGCCCGCATGGTCTACGAACACCCGGTCTACACCCCCGAGTCGGTGGCCGCGCAGCGGCTCCTGCCCGAACTGTCCAGCGGTGTCTGCGCGTTCGCGGGCGCCTACCACGGCTGGGGGTTCCACGAGGACGGCTGCCGCTCCGGCGCCGAGGCCGCCGCGGCGCTGGGAGTGCGCTGGTGAGCACCGTGCCCGCGCTGTACTCCTGCACGATCACGCACGTACGGACCACCCCCCGGCGGTACGGGCTGCGGCACCGCACCTACCTGTGGCTGCTCGACCCCGACCGGCCGCCCCGGCTGCCCCGCCCGCTCAGGCCGCTCGCCCGGTTCGACCCCCGCGACCACTTCACCGGCGACCAGCCCTCGATCCGCGCGGGCCTGGACGCCTTCCTCGCCGCGCACGGCATCCGCCTGGACGGCGGACGCGTGCTGATGCTCACCCACGCGCGCGTCCTCGGCCACGTCTTCAACCCCCTGACCCTGTACTGGTGTCACGGCCCGGCGGGCGACCTGCGCTGCGTGGTCGCCGAGGTGCACAACACCTACGGCGGCCGGCACTGCTACCTGCTGCACCCCGACGCCACCGGCGCCGCGCGCACCGCCAAGGAGTTCTACGTCTCCCCTTTCTTCCCCGTCGACGGCGGATACCGCATGCGGCTGCCCCTGCCGGGGGAGCGGCTGGCCCTGACCGTCCACCTGGACCGGGAGGGCGGCCGGGCCTTCACCGCGACGCTGCGCGGCACCCGGCGCTCGGCGAGCCCGGCGGCCCTGCTGCGGCTGGCCCTGCGCCACCCCTGGTCCACCCTCGCCGTGTCGGCCGCGATCCGCGCCCACGGCATACGCCTGTACCTGCGGGGACTGCCCGTCCAGCCCCGCCCCGGCCATCGCACCCCGGAGAACGCGACATGAGAACAGCCCGCCGCCCCGACACCGCCCCCGGCCCCGCGGACCCCGGGCACCGCCCCGACGCGGCGGGTTCGGACCGTCGGCCCGACGCGGAGGACGGTGCACGTCACCCGGACGCCGGACTCCCGGCCCACCGGCCCCGTGCCGGTGGCCCCGGCCACCGCCCCGCCCCGCCGGCCCCCGAGCCCCGGCCCGACGCCGTGGTCCCGGAGCCCCGCCTGGACGCCCCGGTCCCGGAGCCCCGGCCCCGCATCGCGGACGCGGAACGCCGGCCCGAGACCCCGGCCCTGGGAGACCGGCTCGCCCCTCCCCCTGCCCCTGCCTCCGCGGACACCATCCCCCGGCCGGTCCCGGCGGGCCCGGAACACCGTCCCGCCCCGGCGGGCACCGAGCCCCACCCCGTCCCCTCGCCCCCGCGACACCGCCCCGGCGCCGCGGACTCGGCGCGGCGCCCCGTCCCCGCGGATCCCGGCCGCTGGCCGGACATCGTCGCCGTGCCCCGCGCGTCCCGGACGCGGACCGCCGTCACCGCCGCCCTGGTGCGCCGCGCCCTGCGCGACCTGCCCCTGCGGGTGCGCTTCGCGGGGGCGGACACCGTCGGGCGGGGCGGCCCGCTGCTGGACGTGCGCGACCCCGCCGCCTTCCACGCCCGCCTCGGGACCGACGGCCTGATCGGGTTCGGCGAGTCCTACATGGCCGGGGAGTGGGACGCCCCCGACCTGGTCGGCGTCCTCACCGTGCTCGCCGGACACGCCGCCGAACTGGTCCCGGCCCCGCTGCAACGCCTGCGCGGCCTGTGGGCACCGAGCCGTCCCCACGAGGAGCGCAACACCTCCGACGGCTCGCGCAGGAACATCAGCCGCCACTACGACCTGTCCAACGACCTGTTCGCCCTCTTCCTCGACGACACCCTCAGCTACTCCTCCGCCGTCTTCCGCGGCTTCCCCGCCCGGTGGGAGTGGCTCGCCGCCGCCCAGCAGCGCAAGATCGACCGGCTGCTCGACCTGGCCGACGTGGGCACGGGCACCAGGCTGCTGGAGATCGGCACCGGCTGGGGCGAACTCGCCCTGCGGGCCGCCGCCCGCGGCGCCCGTGTCACCACCCTCACGCTCTCCCGGGAGCAGCAGGCGCTGGCGAGGGAACGGGTGGCCGCCGCGGGGCTCACCGACCGCGTCCACGTGGAGCTGTGCGACTACCGGGAGGCACGCGGGCAGTACGACGCCGTCGTCAGCGTGGAGATGATCGAGGCCGTCGGCGCCGAGTTCTGGCCGGTGTACTTCCGCACCCTGGACGCCCGGCTGGCCCCCGGCGGCCGGCTGGCGCTGCAGGCCATCACCATGCCGCACGACCGGATGCTCGCCACCCGCGACACCTACACCTGGATCCACAAGTACGTCTTCCCCGGCGGCTTCTGCCCCTCCACACGGGCCGTCGAGGAGACGGTCCGCGAGCACACCGGGCTGGACCTCGCCCGCCGTGACGCCTTCGGCCCGCACTACGCCGAGACCCTGCGCCTGTGGCGGGAGCGGTTCACCGGACGAGCCGACGAGGTCGCGGCGCTCGGCTTCGACGAGACCTTCCGGCGTCTGTGGACCTTCTACCTCGCCTACTCCGAGGCCGGGTTCAGGGCCGGATACCTCGACGTCCAGCAGTACCTGTTCACGAAGGAGAACCCCGCCCGATGACCCGCGCCCTTCTCACCACCCGGCCCGGCGCCGCCCACCGCCTCGCCGCCCTCGCCGAGGACCTGCTCGGTGGGCCCCTGCCGGTGCGGCTGCGCGCCTGGGACGGCAGCGAGACCGGCCCGGACAAGGCGCCGGTGGTCGTCCTGCGCTCCCGTCGCGCCCTGCGCCGCCTGCTGTGGCAGCCCGGCGAACTGGGCCTGGCGCAGGCCTACGTCACCGGCGAACTCGACGTCGAGGGCGACCTCGCCGAGGGGCTGCGCACGGTGTGGGCCGCCCAGCGGGAACGGGGCCTGCGCCCGCCCCGGCTCACCCCCGCCGACCGGGCCCGCGCGGTCGCCGCCGCCGCCCGCCTCGGGGTGATCGGCCCCCGCCCGGCCGCCCCCGCCTCCCAGGCCAGACTGCGCGGCGGCCTGCACAGCAGGGCCCGCGACCGGGCCGCCATCAGCCACCACTACGACCTGTCCAACGACTTCTACGCCCTGCTCCTCGACGAGACCATGGCCTACTCCTGCGGCTACTGGACCGAGCCGGGCGCGGATGCGAAGCCCGCCGCCGCCCAGCGGGCCAAGCTGGAGCTGATCCGCCGCAAACTCGCCCTCGAACCCGGCTCACGGCTGCTGGACATCGGCTGCGGCTGGGGGTCGCTCACCCTGCACGCGGCCGAGCACGGCGTCCGCGTCACCGCGGTGACCCTGGCCCGGGAACAGGCCGCCCACGTCCGAGAGCAGGTCCGCGAACGCGGTCTGACCGAGCGGGTGGAGGTGGTGTGCCAGGACTACCGGGACATCGAGGGAGGCGCGTTCGACGCGGTCGCCACCGTCGAGATGGGCGAGCACGTCGGCGACGCCGAGTACCCGGCGTTCGCCGCCGCCCTGCACCGGCTCGTCCGGCCCCGCGGGCGGGTGCTGGTGCAGCAGATGTCGCGCGGCAGCAGCGCCCCCGGCGGCGGGCCGTTCATCGAGGCGTACATCGCCCCCGACATGCACATGCGCCCCCTGGGCGAGACGACGGCCCTGCTGGAGGCCGCCGGTCTGGAGGTGCGGCACACCGAGTCCCTGCGCGAGCACTACGTCCGCACGATCGGCGCCTGGCACCGCACCCTGGAGGAACGCTGGGACCGGTTCGTCGCCCTGACGGGTGAGGAGACCGCACGCGTGTGGCGGCTCTACCTGGTCGGTGCGGCGCTGGCGTTCGAGGAGGGCCGGATGGGCGTCGACCAGATCCTGAGCGTCCGGCCCGGACCCGGTGGCGCCAGCGGTATGCCGGCGACCACCCACCAGTGGTACGAGGCGCTGTGAACGGCTTCCCGTGGAGCGCGTTCGCGCCCAACCTGGCCTGGAGCGCGGCCGCCGCCCTCGCCGTCATGCTGGTCACCTTCGCCGTCGCGGTGCGCGCAGGCGTCCACCGGATCGTGGACGTCGCCTGGGGGATCGGCTTCACCGCCGTGGCGGCCGTGACCCTCGCCGCCTCCGCCGGGCACGGCGATCCGTTGCGGCGGCTGCTGGTGACCACGCTGACGGCGGTGTGGGGGTTGCGTCTCGCGGCGCACATCGCCCGCCGCGGCCGGGGCCACGGCGAGGACCCCCGCTACGAGGCGATGCTCGCCAAGGCCCCCGGCAACCGGAACCTCTACGCCCTGCGGATGGTCTACCTGCTGCAAGGGGCCCTGGTCTGGCTGGTGTCCCTGCCCGTCCAGGCCGCCTCGTACGTGCCCGGCCCGCCCTCGGCGCTGTTCTGGGCCGGGGTCGCGCTGTGGGCGGTCGGCCTCGGTTTCGAGGCGGTCGGCGACGCCCAGCTCGCCCGCTTCAAGGCCGACCCCGCCAACCGGGGCAGGATCATGGACCGCGGGCTGTGGGCCTGGACCCGGCACCCCAACTACTTCGGCGACTTCTGTGTGTGGTGGGGTCTGTTCCTGATGGCGTGCGGCTCCCCGGCGGCGGCCGCCGTGTCGGTGGTGTCCCCGCTGGTGATGAGTCTGCTGCTGACCCGGGGCAGCGGGAAGCGGCTGCTGGAGCGGCACATGGCCGGACGGCCCGGCTGGGCCGCCTACACGGCCCGTACCAGCGGCTTCTTCCCGCTCCCGCCGAAGCGTGAGGGACGTACCTGAGATGACGGAACGACACGACGACGACCCGGCCGCAGCGGCAGCGGCGCCCGCGCGGGCGC
>NZ_JBHYQH010000015.1:0-150206 GCF_042746715.1 Streptomyces sp. NPDC058741
CGGCCGCGGCCGGAGACCCGACCGTGCGCCGCGGCGGCCACCGCGACCGGCCCTCGGCCGGCCGCTCCGGGCGCGGGCCTGGGAGCGCAGGGCGTCGTGGCCGCCTGCGCCCTGGTCGCCGCCCGCGGCCGGCTCATGCATCCGGACCGAGGCGGCGTTCACCTCATCTCGTCGATCGGAGCACGGCACCGCTCGGCGCTGCCCCCGGCATCGTCCGCCGCGGCGACGACACCCGCGGCTTCCAGGTCCTGCCCCGCCGCCGGGTCGTGGAAGGATCCTTCGCCCGGTGCCCGCGCAACCGGCGCCTGGTCCGGCACTACAAGCGGCGCACCGACACCAGCGAAGCCGTCGTCCTGTGGCCGATGACCATGCTCATGAGCCGCCGCCCGGCACCCGGGTGCGGGCGGCGTGAACCTGCCCGGCTCGTGTTCCACCAGCCGGCCCCGTTCCACCAGCCATTTCAGCCGTGCCCTCGCGCCTTCGACGCGGGAGGCGGAGGCTCTGTCCCAGCCCAGCACCACCGCTGCCCGCCGGCACCTGGCCCGGGCGCATGCGGCCGCCTGCGGCGGTCCGCGGATCCGTACGGAAGGGCCGCGCAGGCCGGGCAGGAACCGGGCGGGTCTCGTCCGGTTGAGAAACCGCCAGGCCAGGTGGATGCTGGACACTAGCCAGCGAGGTGTCAGGTACGGGCTGAGCGGTCGCCGAGGCGGAGCTCAGCGAGGGCCGGACACCGAGTGGAGGCCGGACATCCGAAATCCAGGCCGCGCGGCTCACCTGGGGCGCGCGGGTCCCGAGCAGATCTGAACAACGACCCGACCGGGCCGTCGAGGCCGTGCAACCGGCCCCCGGCCAGACGCAGCCCGGCGACCGTCGCATGGCCGACAACCGTTGCGGTCGACGACCTTGACGCCCTTCTGGCGCCGGTGCACCTTGCCGGCGTCAGCCGACATCGCCGTCCGTGGTCGGCGCATTCCGGCAGTGCGGCGCGTGGGCGCGCCAGCGCCAAGGCTCCCTCCCCCACGGGCGGTTCGGCTGCGACGGCACGCTCGTCACGAATGCCGGGCGGGGCACGGGACCCCCCTGCCTTCGGCTGAAGTAGCCATGGGAAACGCACCCTGCACGTGAGGACCGGGGCGTACCGTCCCGGGCCACGGCCTAGGAGCCGCCATGAGTAACTGGGACATCTATGTCGGCGAACTGATCGGCACGACGATACTGATCCTGTTCGGCGCGGGCGTCTGCGCCGCCGTCACCCTCAGATTCTCGAAGGCCCGGGCCTCGGGCTGGATCGTCATCGCGTTCGGCTGGGGTTTCGGCGTCCTGGCCGGCGCCTACACCGCCGCGCCGCTTTCCGGCGGCCAGATCAACCCAGCGGTCACACTGGGGCTGGCCGTGGACACGGGTGTGTGGGACAAGGTCTGGATCTACCTGCTCGGACAGATCTCGGGCGCGATGCTGGGAGCCATCCTCACCTACCTGGTCTACTTCGCGCAGTTCCAGGCCAACGTACGGCAGACGGGCACCACGGAAGGGACGCTCGAGGAACCGGTCCCGACACTCGGTATCTTCTCCACGATCCCGGAGATCCGGAACCCGGTCGCCAACCTGATGACGGAGATCCTCGCGACCATCTCCCTGGTTCTTCCCATCCTCGCCCTGGCGGGTAACAACAGGGTCGTCAAGGGCGTCGGCATCGGCCCCGTCCCGGGCGCGGCCGGTATCTACGGCTCCGGCATCTCGATCCTGCTGGTGGCCCTGCTGGTCGTCGGCATCGGCCTCTCGCTCGGCGGGCCCACCGGCTACGCGATCAACCCGACACGTGACCTCGGTCCGCGCATCGTGCACCAGTTCCTCCCGATCCCCAACAAGGGGACGTCCGACTGGGGGTACTCCTGGGTGCCCGTCATCGGTCCCGCGATCGGCGGCATTCTCGGGGCACTCATCTACAACGCAGCCTTCTGACCCAGCGATCTAGGGGTAGCCATGACGGACAACTCCGAGAAGTACGTCGCAGCCATCGACCAGGGCACCACCTCCAGCCGCTGCATCGTCTTCGACCACGACGGCGCGATCGTCGCCGTGGACCAGCGCGAGCACCGCCAGATCTTTCCCAAGCCGGGCTGGGTGGAGCACGACGCCACCGAGATCTGGTCCAAGGTGCAGGCGGTGGTGGCCGGGGCACTGGCCAAGGCCGGGCTGCGCGCCGACCAGCTGAGCGCGCTCGGCATCACCAACCAGCGCGAGACCACCCTGCTGTGGGACCGCACGACGGGCAAGCCGGTGCACAACGCCGTCGTCTGGCAGGACACGCGGACCGCGGCGCTGTGCAACCGGCTGGGCGGCTCGGACGGTCAGGACCGTTTCCGCCGGCAGACGGGCCTGCCACTCGCCACGTACTTCTCCGGGCCCAAGGCGGCCTGGCTGTTCGAGAACGTGCCCGACCTGCGGGCCCGGGCCGAGCGGGGCGAGGTAGCCTTCGGCACGATGGACTCCTGGCTGATCTGGAACCTCACCGGCGGCACGGACGGCGGACGGCACGTCACCGACGTCACGAACGCCGGGCGCACCATGCTGATGGACCTGGAGACACTCCAGTGGGACTCCTCGATCCTCGAGGCGATGGGCATCCCGGAAGCCGTGCTGCCCGAGATCAAGTCCTCCTCGGAGGTGTACGGAACGGCCGTCGGGCAGCTGGCCGGTGTGCCCGTGGCGTCCGCGCTGGGTGACCAGCAGGCGGCCGTCTTCGGGCAGGCCTGCTACGACGTCGGCACCGCGAAGAACACCTACGGCACGGGCAGCTTCCTGCTGCTCAACACCGGCAACCGCCCGGTACCGTCCAAGAGCGGGCTGCTGACCACGATGGGCTACAAGATCGGCACGGAGGCGCCGGTCTACTGCCTGGAGGGGTCGATCGCCATCACGGGCGCGCTGGTGCAGTGGTTCCGCGACCAGCTCGGCATCATCCGGACCGCCGACGAGATCGAGCCCCTGGCGGCCAGCGTGGAGGACAACGGCGGCGCGTACATCGTGCCGGCCTTCTCGGGCCTGTTCGCGCCGTACTGGCGCTCGGACGCACGCGGCGTCGTCACCGGCCTGACCCGCTACGTCACCAAGGCGCACCTCGCGCGCGCGGTGCTGGAGGCGACGAGCTGGCAGACGCGCGAGGTCGTGGACGCCATGTACCAGGACTCCGGCGTGCACATCACGACCCTGAAGGTCGACGGCGGCATGACGAAGAACAACCTCCTGATGCAGCATCAGGCGGACGTGCTCGACGTGCCGGTGGTGCGGCCCAAGATCTCCGAGACGACCTGTCTGGGCGCCGCGTACGCGGCCGGTCTGGCCACCGGTGTCTGGAACGACCTGGACGAACTCAAGGCGCACTGGCAGAAGGACGTCGAGTGGACGCCGTCCATGGACGCGTCGGTGCGGGACCGCGAGTACCACAACTGGCACAAGGCCGTGGAGAAGAGCTTCGGCTGGGAGGAGCACGGCGACAGCTGAACCACGCGCGCGTGGCGGGTCGTTCCCGGGCGGCGGCCCGTACCCCGGCCGGTGGGGGTACGGGCCGTTCCCGCCTGCCGGTGGGTCAGCCGCTCACCGTCTGGCGGCGGCCGGCCGCGTACGCCATCGCGTGCTGGACCACTCCGACCAGCGCTTCCTTGACCGACTCGCGGTCGCGGGCGTCACACATCATCAGCGGCACGCCCTCGTCGAGGTCGAGGGCCTGACGGACGTCCTCGACCGGGTAACGGGGAGCGCTCTCGAAGCAGTTGACGCCGAGGAGGAAGGGGATCGAGCGCCGTTCGAAGTAGTCGACGGCGGCGAAGCAGTCCTCCAGGCGGCGGGTGTCGGCGAGCACGACGGCACCGAGCGCGCCCTCGGAGAGCTCGTCCCACATGAACCAGAAGCGCTCCTGGCCGGGCGTGCCGAAGAGGTACAGCACCAGGTCCTCGCGCAGGGTGATGCGCCCGAAGTCCATGGCCACCGTCGTGGTGTGCTTCCCTTCGACACCGCTGATGTCGTCGACCGGGCGCCCGGCCTCGGTGAGCAGTTCCTCGGTGCGCAGCGGCCTGATCTCGCTGACCGCGCCGACGAGCGTGGTCTTGCCCACGCCGAAGCCGCCGGCCACCAGGATCTTGAGCGTGACGGGCTCGACCGGAGGCTTCCCGCGCTCAGAACGCCCGAAGATCATCGATCTCTTCTCCTGCTTGATGGGTGTCGGGCGAGGGAGGGCCGTAGCCTCCGCCGCCGGGGGTTTCGATGACGAGTACGTCGCCGGTGAGGACGTCCGCGCAGTCGCTGCCGCCGATTTCGGTCACCGTGCCGTCGGCGCGTTCCACCCGGTTGGCGCCGAGCGCGCCCGGCTCACCGCCCGCCATGCCGTACGGAGGGACACGGCGGTGCTGGGACAACGTCGAGACGGTCATGGGCTCCAGGAAACGGATGCGGCGCACGGCCCCGTCCCCGCCGCGCCAGCGTCCGGCGCCGCCGCTGCCGCGCCGGACCGCGAACTCCTCGAGGCGCACGGGCAGTCGCCATTCCAGGATCTCCGGGTCGGTGAGGCGGGAGTTGGTCATGTGGGTCTGGACGACGGGTGCGCCGGGGAAGCCGTCGCCCGCGCCGGAGCCGGAGGCGACGGTCTCGTAGTACTGGTGGCGTTCGTTGCCGAAGGTGACGTTGTTCATGGTCCCGGAGCCCTCGGCCTGGACGCCGAGCGCCGCGTAGAGGGCGCCCGTGATGGCCTGGGAGGTCTCCACGTTGCCCGCGACGACGGCGGCGGGCGGCTCGGGCGCGAGCAGGCAGCCGGGCGGTACGACGATCCTCAGGGGACGCAGGCAGCCGTCGTTCAGGGGGATGTCGTCGGCGACGAGCGTGCGGAAGACGTACAGGACGGCCGCGTTGACGACCGCGAAGGGGGCGTTGAAGTTGGTGGGCAGCTGCGCGGACGTGCCCGTGAAGTCGATGGTCGCGGCCCGGTTCCCGTGGTCCACGCGGACCGTCACGCGGATGACGGCGCCCGAGTCGGTCTCGTAGGCGTACGCGCCGTCGTCCAGGGCGTCGATGACGCGGCGCACGGCCTCTTCGGCGTTGTCCTGGACGTGGCGCATGTAGGCCTGGACGACGTGGAGGCCGAAGTCCTCGATCATGTGGCCGACCTCGTCGACGCCCTTCTGGTTGGCGGCGATCTGGGCGCGCAGGTCGGCGAGGTTGGTCTTCGGGTTGCGGGAGGGGTACGGCGCCTCGGTGAGGAGCCGGAGGGTCTCCTCCTCGCGGAAGCGGCCGTTCTCGGCGAGGAGCCAGTCGTCGAAGAGGACGCCCTCCTCCTCGATGGTGCGGCTGTCGGCCGGCATGGAGCCGGGGGCGATGCCGCCGATCTCGGCGTGGTGGCCGCGCGAGGCCACGTGGAAGAGGATCCGGGGGTCACTATCCGTGCCGGCCTGCGGAGTGGTGGCGAAGACCGGGGTGATCACGGTGACGTCGGGCAGGTGCGTGCCGCCGTGGTACGGGTCGTTGACGGCGTAGGTGTCGCCCGGGCGCATGCGGGAGCCGCGCCGGCGGATGACCTCCTTGACGCTCGTGCCCATCGAGCCCAGGTGGACGGGGATGTGCGGGGCGTTGGCCACCAGGTTCCCGTCGGGGTCGAAGAGGGCGCAGGAGAAGTCCAGGCGTTCCTTGATGTTGACCGACTGGGCGGTCGATTCGAGGCGCGCGCCCATCTGCTCGGCGATGGACATGAAGAGGTTGTTGAAGACCTCGAGCCGGACAGGGTCGACTTCCGTAGCCAGGCGGGAACTCTGCGTGACCGCGGCGCGTTCCATGACCAGATGCCCCTCGCCGGTCGCAGCGGCCCTCCAGCCGTCGTCGACGACGGTGGTGGAGCCGGCCTCGGTGATGATCGCGGGGCCGGTGACGGTGTCGCCGGGGGGAAGGTCCTCGCGGTGGTGGAGGGGGACGTCGCGCCACGTGCCGCCGGTGTGGAGGCGGACGGTGCGCGGCACGGCGGGAGCGCGGCCGGCGCTGCCGCCGGTGGGGGCCTCGTGGGGGGCGAGAGCGGAGAGATCGGGGGGTTCGGTGATGCCGGTGGCTTCGACGGAGAGGGCTTCGACGACGATCGGGCGGTCGAGGGTGAAGGAGTACGTGGCGCGATGACGTTCCTCGAAGGCGTGCCGCATCGCGTCGGGACCGGTCAGCGCGACGGTGAGGGTGGTGTCGGTGCCGTCGTAGCGGAGCTCCGCGCGGCGGGTGGTCTCGATGTGCTCCTCGGGGACGTCCTCGGCGAGGAGTTCGGCGCGGGCCGCGGCTTCGAGGGCCTCGGCCGTCCTGAGGACGGCGGGCATCGAGGCGGGACCCAGGGGTGCCTCGACGGACTGCTCGCGCATGGCGGTGGTGTCGGCGAGGCCGATGCCGAGCGCGGAGAGGACACCGGCCATGGGCGGCACGAGGACGGTGCGGATACCGAGGGAGTCGGCGACCATGCACGCGTGCTGGCCGCCGGCGCCGCCGAAGGTGGTGAGGGCGTAGCGGGTGACGTCGTGGCCCTTCTGCACGGAGATCCGCTTCACGGCGGAGGCGATGTTGGCGACGGCGATCTGCAGGTAGCCCTCGGCGACCTGCTCGGGGGTGCGGTCGTCGCCGGTTCTCTCGCTGATCTCACGGGCGAGGGCGGTGAAGCGGTCGCGGACGAGGGCCTCGTCGAGCGGCTCGTCGCCGCCGGGGCCGAACACGTTCGGGAAGTGGGCGGCCTGGATGCGGCCGAGCATGACGTTCGCGTCGGTGACGGCGAGCGGGCCGCCGCCCCGGTAGCAGGCCGGGCCCGGGTCCGCGCCCGCCGAGTCCGGCCCCACGCGATAGCGGGAGCCGTCGAAGTGCAGGACGGAGCCGCCGCCGGCGGCGACGGTGTGGATGTCCAGCATGGGGGCGCGCAGCCGGACACCGGCGATCCGGCTGGTGAAGACGCGTTCGTACTCCCCCGCGAAGTGCGAGACGTCGGTGGAGGTGCCGCCCATGTCGAAGCCGATGACGCGGTCGAAGCCGGCGAGCTGCGACGTGCGGGCCATGCCGACGATGCCGCCGGCCGGCCCGGACAGGATGGCGTCCTTGCCTCGGAACTGCCCGGCCTCGGTGAGGCCTCCGTTGGACTGCATGAACATCAGCCGGACGCCGTCGAGCTCGTCGGCGACGTGCCGGACGTAGCGGCGCAGCACGGGCGAGAGGTAGGCGTCGACGACGGCGGTGTCCCCGCGGGGGACCAGCTTCACCAGGGGGCTGGCCTCGCTGGAGAGCGAGATCTGCGGGAAACCGATGCGGGCGGCGAGCTCACCGACGGCCTGCTCGTGGGCGGGGTGGAGGTGGCTGTGCACGCAGACGACGGCGACGGCCCGGATCCCGTCGTCGTACGCCTCCTGCAACGGCCCGGCGAGGGCGTCGAGGTCGGGTGCGCGCAGGACGGTGCCGTCGGCGGCGATCCGCTCGTCGACCTCGACGACCCGCTCGTGGAGCAGTTCGGGCAGGTCGATGCGTCGGGCGAAGATGCTGGGGCGGTTCTGGTAGGCGATGCGCAGGGCGTCGCGGAAGCCGCGGGTGATGACGAGCAGGGTGCGTTCGCCCGTGCGTTCCAGGAGGGCGTTGGTGGCGACCGTGGTTCCCATGCGCACGGCCTCGACGGGCTCGGCGGAGCCCGCGAGAAGGGTGCGGACGCCCTCGACGGCGGCGTCGGTGTAGCGCGCCGGGTTGTCGGACAGGAGTTTGTGCGTGAGCAGCCGGCCGTCCGGGCGCCGCCCGACGACGTCGGTGAAGGTGCCGCCCCGGTCGACCCAGAACTGCCAGCCAGTCACGTCAGTACCCCGCTTCCGCGCTGCTCACAGCGCCCGGAGACCGTTGATCACGTCGCGCAGAATACTCTCGTCCGGCAGTTCGGCAGGTGGTACGGGCCGGTTCACATGGACGAACTCCGCGTCCACGAGATCGCCGATGAGGACCCGTACCACCCCGATCGGCAGGTCGAGTTCCGCTGCGAGTTCGGCGACCGACTGCGGGGCGTCGCGGCACAGCTCGACGATGTCCACATGCTCCGGGGAGAGCATGTGGTCCGTCTCCGGGTCGTCCGCGTGCGGTTCCGCGACCACGACCGCGATCAGGTCCAGGCGGTGCTGGCCCTGGCTGCTGGTGCGGCCGCGGGTCATGGCGTACGGGCGGACGACCGGTCCGGCTTCGTCGTCGAACCAGTGGCTTCTTCCCTGACCGTCAGCGCTCATGTCATCCCACTACCCGCCTGCGGGCAGCTCGGTGCGCGGAGCGGCGCCCAGATGCACGCCCACCCGCTTCACCAGGAGCGTCATCTCGTAGGCGACCTGGCCGACGTCCGAGTCGGCGTCGGCCAGGACGGCGAGGCAGCTGCCGTCGCCGGCGGCGGTGACGAACAGGAAGGCGTCGTCGAGCTCGACGATCGTCTGGCGGACGCTGCCGGCCTCGAAGTGGCGTCCCACGCCTTTGGCGAGGCTGTGGAACCCGGAGGCGACGGCAGCCAGGTGCTCGCTGTCCTCCCTGGTCAGGTCCTTGGACACTCCGGTCGGCAATCCGTCGCCGGAGAGCACGAGTGCCTTGCGGATGCTCGCGACGCGGTCCACCAGGTCGTCGAGGAGCCAGTTCAGCTGGCCCTTGTCGGTCGCGGTGTGGCCGGTCGCCTTCGGTGCGGTCATCGCCCGTCCCCCTCTGTCGTTCCTTGTCGTGCTGCGCCGCTGTCGGCGGCATCGCCCGCGGCGTTCTCGTCACGGCCGCGCCGCCAGCCGCGCTGGAGCGAGGCCATGCGGTCGCGTACTTCCTCGGCGTCGCGGTCGGCGGGCTCGGCCCTGTTCCCCGTACGGGGAACAGGGCCCCGCTTCAGCTGCGGCGCCAGGCTGGCCTGCCGGACGCGCCGGGGCAGCGGCGCCGCGCCGGGGCCGTCCCCGAGCCCCGCGGTTCCGGGGCCGGAGCCCCGCGGCGGAGAACCGGCTCCCTGTCCCAGGGGCCGGCCCGTGGTCTCCTGCGGGCTGCCCGAGCGGTGGTCGGAGGCGCCGGGACCGCTCGTGGAGGTCTCGGCGCGGCGGGGCAGCTTGGGAAGAGTGGACGGCTCCGACCGGTCGCGTGGGACGCCGGGCAGGGCCGGGGAGTCGGTGCGGTCCTTGTTCCGGCCCGCCGCGCCGATGCTCCGGCGGGCGGGCTCCGTCCCCCCGCGGGTCGGCAGCGGGGGCGGTGTCTCCGGCCGCTCCTCGCCGGCACGGCCACCGGTCGCGGAGCCTTCGGTGCGGCGTGGGACGGGCAGCGCGGACGGGGGCTCCGGGCCGGACCGGCCGCTCGGGGTCCCGTCACCGCGGCGCCGGGACGGCAGCGGGGACGGGGGGCCGGGCTCGGGCCGTCGGGCGCCCGTGGTCTCCTCGTCCGTCTTCGCGCGCCGGGGGCGCTGCTCGGTGACCGGGCGGCCGTGGGAGCTGACCAGCTTGGGGGTGTGGCGGCGGGACAGCGGAACCGCGGCGTTGAGCTCGTCGGCGTCGGTCCCGTCGCGTGCGCCGCGGGCGTCGGTGGCCGGAGGGTGGCCGGGGCGGCGTCCGGAGGTGTCGTCCTGGGCGCGGGTGAGGGAGTGGCGGGGGCGGAACAGGCCGCCGTGTTCGCCGGCCTCGTCGCCGAGGGCGCCGGGGAAGTCGCCGATGGCGTCGAGATCGACGGGGACCTCGAGCTCGACGGGTCCGTCCAGCAGGGAGACCGGCAGTCCGGGCCGCTGCGCGGATGCCTGGGACAGGGCGGCGCGGCGGCTGTCCTGCGGTTCGCCGTCCGGGGCGAGCCGGGGGCGGTCGAGCCGGAAGCCGATGCCGTTGGTGTCGGGGACGTCGTCCGTGAGCAGCGCGTCGGGAATGAAGACGACAGCCGTGGTGCCGCCGTACGGGGAGGGCTGCAGGGAGACGCGGACGTTCTGCCGCTGGGCGAGACGGCTGACCACGAACAGGCCGAGCCGGTCGGTGTCGGACGGTTCGAACTCCGGCGTCTCGGCGAGCCGGAGGTTGGCGTCCAGCAGTGACTCGGCCGCCATGCCGAGGCCCCGGTCGTGGATCTCGAGCGTGAAGCCGTTGGCGACGCGCTCGCCCAGGACCTGGACGGCGGTGTGCGGCGGGGAGAACACGGTCGCGTTCTCGAGGAGTTCGGCCACGAGGTGGGTGAGGTCGGCGACGGCCGGGCCGGTGACGGCGATACGCGGAAGGCGGCGGACCTCGATGCGCTCGTAGTCCTCGACCTCGGCGACGGCGGCGCGGACGACGTCCATCAGCTGGACGGGCTTGCGCCACTGGCGTGAGGGCGCGGCGCCGGAGAGGATCACGAGGCCCTCGGCGTGCCGGCGCATGCGGGTGGTGAGGTGGTCGAGGCGGAACAGGTCTGCGAGTTCCTCGGTGTCCTCGGTGCGGCGCTCCATGGCGTCGAGCAGGGTGAGCTGCTTGTGCAGCAGGACCTGGCTGCGGCGTGCGAGGTTGACGAACACCTCGGAGACGCCGGCGCGCAGCTCGGCCTGTTTGACGGCGGCCTCGACGGCGGCGCGCTGCAGGGTGTTGAGCGCCTGGCCGACCTCGCCCATCTCGTTCTTGTCGTATTCGAGGCGAGGGACCTCGGTCTCGACGTCGACCTGCTCTCCGGCGGAGAGCCGGCGCATCACGCTGGGCAGCCGCACACCTGACGCCTCGTGGGCCTCCAGGCGCAGCTGCCGCAGGTCGCGGACGAGGGCGCGGCCGATGCGCACCGACAGGAGGAGGGAGAGCAGGAGGGCGATCAGACCGAGGGCTCCGGCGATGACGGCCTTGGTGATGACGCCGACGGCCACCGGGTGGACGCGGTCCTGGTAGCGGTCGTTCGCCTGGTCGTTGAGGGTACCGAGTTCGTCGAGGACGTTGCCGGCGGCGCTGTCCCAGCTCCTCGCGGTGACACCGCGGGGGGTTCCGGCGCCGGAGTCGAGCGCCGCTTCCTCGGCCACGCGCAGGGGGGCGGTGGAAGCGTTCTTCCAGAAGCTCTCGTAGCGGTCGCGCTCCGCGACGGGCAGCAGCGGCAGGCTGACGTCGTACATCTGGGTGCGCTGGGCGACGAGGTCGGAGATGTCGCGTTCCTCGGAGCGGGAGATCCTGCCGACGATCAGGGCGGAGCCGAGCAGGGCGTCCTCGCGGGCGAGCAGCTCACGGGCGCGGGCGAGATGGACCAGCGCGCGGTACTGCTTGTCCAGTTCGACGTTGTCGACGACGTGGAGGTTGGCGAGGAGGACGTAGCAGGGGTCGACGAGCCGGTTGTAGAGATCGAGGGCCTGGGAGCGGTTGACGGTGCCGTCCTCGACGCTGCGGCGCAGCGACTCGATGCCCTCGAAGGCGTCCAGGACGGCGGTCAGCCGCTCGTCGGTGTCCTCGCCCGTGGCGTCGCGGACATCGGGGTTGCGGGCGTTCTCCCGGATGCCGCTGACGGCTTCGTCGGTGGCGGTGCGGCTGCGGCGGAGCGCGGCGAGTCCTTCGGAGGCTCGGGGGTCGGCGAGGTAGACCAGGGTCTGGCGGCGTTCCTCCTGCAGGACGCGGACGGTGTCCTCGATGGGGTAGCCGATCTTCTCGACCACGGACGACACGTTGAACAGGTCGGCCGCCTCACGCCCCGTGAGCACCGTGGCGAAGGCCCAGATCGCGGTCAGGGACACCAGCGGCACGAGAAGCAGCGCCACGATCTTCCGGCGGATGGACTTCCCGCGAAAGCGCATGGCCTCCCCCAGCTCGGGCCCCCCGGGGCTACCCGGGGGTACACATGTGCGTCAACAAACGGCGCGAGCCTACTACCGACGGCCGGGGATCTCGAAGACCCATCCGGAGCCTGAACTTCCGCGCCACGGAGGGGTGATGGTGAGTTGTCCGGGCATTGCGGGAGTTGTCTCCCCGAAACCGGTGGTGGCTGCGTGGTCCCATCTCCGCGGTCGGCCAAGCCGGTTGGCTGGATTCTTTCGGTCCGGGGGAATCTTCCCGAGGGGTTGTTCGTCCTTCCCTTCGGGGAACGGGGACGGAATCGGTCACAGGAGCCGCGTCCCGCGTCCGGGCGGCGTAAAACAGCGCAAGCCGGGCAGCCACTGGGAAGCACGGGTCTTCGGGTGCGAGCGAGCGGCATGCTGGCGGTGGGGAGTGACACGGTGATAAGCACGGCGGAGCGACGCGAGGCGTCCAAGGGCGGCGGGGCGCGCGTGAGGGGGCGTCGGGAAACCGGGGCAGCCGGCCACGAGGAAGCGGCCGGGGCGACCGCCCGGGTGCGCGAGGCTGCGGCCCCGCCGCAGAGGGGCTCGTCCCTGATGTGCCAGGAGGGGGCCCGGACCTCCGGGCCGGGGCGCGAGGTCCGCGAGCAGCGGTACTGCCGGCCGCTGTGGGTCGAGGAGCCGGCGCGGCGGCGCCGGCTGCCGGATCCGGTCCGGACGGCGGCCGTGCGGGCGGTGCTCATCATCGCCGTGACCCTGATGCAGGCGATGGTGGCCTTCCTGTGCACGATGACCGGGTCCTGGCTGGCGTTTCCCATGGTGATCAGCAGCGTGGTCAGCACGATCGTGGCGACCTGGGGGGTCCTCGACGTCTGGGTGACGCGTCAGGTCTGGAACCAGCGCAACGGCGTGGTGTCCACGCCCAGCAGCACGGCGAGGGCCCTGCGACGCGAGCGCCGCAGGGCCCGGCGCCGGACGCGTGCCGCTGAGCGGGCCCAGGGACGGATACGTGAACGGCGCGGAGCCGGGCAGCTGTCCCACTCGTGAGGGCGTCCGGGTCGCTTCGGTACGATGACGTGTCACTTCGCGCGGGAACAGGTGCCGTGCGCAACACAGTCCGCGCCCGCTGGTGTTCCGCGGATGCCGCCCCGAAGGGCCGGCAGGCGGTGAGAGTGGGCCATGACCGAGAGCGCTGGGACGCCGGGCGGCACGGCGAGCGTGGTCCAGTCGCTGGATCGCGCCGTGAGCGTGCTGGAGATCCTCGCCCGGCGCGGTGAGGCGGGCGTCACCGTGGTCGCCGATGAGCTGGACGTGCACAAGTCCACGGTGTTCCGGTTGCTCGGCGCCCTGGAGAACCGCGGGCTGGTGGCCCGGACGGCGGACCGCGGCACGTACTGCCTGGGCGCCGGCCTGCTGTGCCTCGCGGGGACGGTGGAGGTGCGGCTCGATGTCTCCGAGGAGGGCGTCCCGGTGTGTCGGGAGCTCGCGGACGAGCTGGGCGAGACCGCCAACCTGGCGGTGCTGGACGAGGACGCGGCGGTGAACATCATGCAGGCCCGGGGCACCGCGTCCGTCACCGCGCAGAACTGGCTCGGCCGGCGCACCCCGCTGCACGCCACGTCCAGTGGAAAGGTGCTGCTCGCACACCTGGAGCCCACCCGGCGCGAGGCCCTGCCGGCGCGCCCGCTGCCCCGGTTCACGGAGCGCACGGTCACGGCGGCGTCCCTGCTGCGCGAGGAGCTGGAGACGGTGGCGCGGGTGGGGTACGCCCTCACGGTCGAGGAGTTGGAGATCGGCCTGGCCGCAGCGGCGTCCCCGGTCCGTGCTCACGACGACCACGTCATCGCCTCACTCAGCGTCTCGGGGTCGGTGTACCGGCTGAGCCCGGAGCGGCTCGCGGAGCTGGCGGAGCGGACCGAGGCGGCGGCAGCCGAGCTGTCCCGCCGTAGGTGCTGAGGGTTCTGAACTCGCGTCAGCCGAGCACCCCTCGGACGCGGCTGCCGCTCCCGCACCGGCCGGCCGCGTCGCCGAACTCCCCCCACAGCACTCCTACGGCGTCTCGGACGCCGGGCGCTTGAACATCCTGGTCGCGGTGATCTCGCTGTGGACCGCCTCTCCCGCTTGCGGCTGCTGCGGCAGGCCCGGGCGGAGGTGCTCCTCGACGCTGATGTACTTCAGGCCGGCCCTCAGGTCGGCGTCGTTGCGCATCCTGACGACGAGCGGGAACTCGGCCAGCGCGGTGGTGTCGAACAGGCCCGTGGTGTAGAGGAGCTGGACGCCCAGGGCGTCCGAGACCGCACGCTGCAGTTCCAGGAGGTAGGTGGCGTTGGCGCGGCCGATGGGATTGTCGAGGAACAGCGTGCCGGCGTGCCGGTGCTTGTCGCGGCCCCGGTCGTTCGAACGCAGGGCGGCCATGGTGCAGTACAGGGCGATGGCGGCGGTGAGGAGCTGGCCGCCGGAGAAGACGTCGCCCATCTGCCCGACGGGGACGCGCTCGGCGCGCAGCACCGCGTCCGGCTTGAGGATCTCGACGGCGACGCCCTTGGGCTGCAGGGCCGCGGCGACCCCGCGCAGCAGCAGGGACATGCCGTCGCGCCGCAGGTCGGAGTTCTTCTTCACGGCGGCGCGGGTCGCCTCGTCGACGACCTCGCCGAGCCGCTCGGTGAGCACGGCCTGGTCGGGCTCCTCGAATCGGATGCGGAGGAACTCCTGCCCCGACCACTCGCCGAGGCCCTCCGGCAGCCGGGAGAGCCGCTGGGCGGAGCGCAGGGTGGCCAGGGCGGATTCGACCAGTCCGCGCAGCCGGTCCACGATCGAGTCGCGGTTGCGCTCCAGCTGCTCCAGCTCGTCGGTCAGGACGCGGAGCCGGGGCGCGAAGGCGTCGGCCCACTTCTGGGCGTGTTCGGGCAGCGCGGAGGCGGGCAGTTCGCGGATCTGCTGGCGTGCCGGGGTGCGGACCTGTTCGTAGCGCGTGGAGTTGGCGTGCCTGACGAGGATGTCACTGGCCTCGCGGACGGCGGCCTCGGCGGCGGACAGGTCGGCGGCGCAGCCGCGCAGGGATCGGCGGGTCTCGGCGGCCGCATGCCGGGCCTCCTCCGGGCTGCCGGGGTACGGCTCGGTCTCCTCCTGCTCCTCCTCCGTGGCGTGCTCGCGCAGCAGGTCGCGGAGCAGGGCGGCGATCTCGTCGAAGCCGCTCGCCGCGTCCTCGGCGGCGCGGTGGGCGTCGAGGAGTTCGGCGTGGGCCTCGCGGGCCTGGTTCAGCGCCTCGGTGCGGGAGGCGAGTTCGGCCGTGGCGGTGCGCAGCAAAGTCTGGGCGTGCTCGGCGTCGCGGGGCCGGAGGTCCTCGGGGAGCTCGGTGTGGGTCTCGCCGTCCTCGGGGGCGAGCCGCTCCGCCTCGCCGCGCAGCCGGCCCAGTTGCTCGCTGGCGCTCGACATCCGGGTCTCCAGGAGCTGCACCAGTTCCTCGGCGCGGGCGGCGGCGGCCTGGCGGCTGGGGCCGTCGGACCCGTCGGGGGATTGGAGGAGCTGCTCCGCGCGCGTGCGGACCTTGTTGCTCAGCCGGTCCAGCTCGGCGCGGGCCGCGCTCTCGTCGCTCTCCGCGCGGGCCTGCTCGGCCCGCAGGTCGGCGCCGACGCCGACCTTCTCGTACACCTGGGACGCGGCCCGGTAGGCCTCGCGCAGGGCGGGCAGGGAGGCCTTGGAGGACTGGGCGTCGCCCTCGGGCACGTCGTCGGGGGCGCCCGCGATCTCGGAGCGCTCGGCACGCAGGGCGCGGGCGGTGCGGCGGGCGTCGTCGGCGGCGCGCTGGGCGGCGCGCCGGTCCTCGTCGGCGGCCCGGGCACGGTCCAGGAAGGCCTGGGCACCGGCCTCGGACTCGGCGGCCTCGTCGGCCAGCTCGCGGAGCTTGGCCTGCCAGCCGGCCCGCTCGCGCAGCCGGAAGGCGAGTCCGGCGAGGGCGTCGGCGGACCGGCGGGCCTTCTGGGCGGCCTCCTGCCGTTCGTCCCGGACGCGGGCGGCCTCGGCGGCGGCCTCGTCGGCTTCGGCCCGTACGGTGCGCGCCTCGGCCAGTTCGGCCTCGCACTCCTCGGCGAAAGCGCGGGTGTCGTGCGCCGTCCGGGCCAGTTCGGCCAGCTGCCCGGCGGGGCAGCCGGTGCGCCAGGAGGCGAGCCGGGCGGCCAGCTCGCGGTCCTTGCCGAGCCGGGCGGCGAGGGTGCGGATCTCCTCGTCGCGCGCGGTCGCCCGGGCGCGCAGGGCCTGCCGCTCCTCGTCCGCGGCGTGCTCGTCGTGCATGGCCGGGTTCGGCGGGACGAGGAACACGTCGCCGCTGCCGGTGTCCGCGGCGCGTGCCGGGGCGAGCAGGGCGGCGGCCGTGCCCACCGCCACGGCGGAGCGCGGCAGGAGCGCCGCGTCGCCCAGGGCCTCGCGGGCGCGGGCGTGGGAGTCCGGGTCGGTGATGATCACGCCGTCGACGAGCTCGGGCCGGGCGGCCAGCACGCGCGCGTGGTCGGCCGGGTCGACGGCCTGGGCGAGGTAGCGCCAGCCGGGCAGCGCCGGGATGCCGTGCTCGCCGAGGAACTCGACCGTGGCCAGCACGTCCGGGCCGGGCGGCAGCAGGCCGCCGTCGCCGAGCGCCCCGAGGATGCGGGAGTCGTCGGCCGCGGCCGTGCGCAGTTCGAACAGCTGGCGTTCGGCGGAGGTGACGGCGTCCTCGAGCAGGTCGCGCAGGTCGGCGGCGAAACGGTCCAGTTCTTCGGCGCCGAGCCCCTGCTCGCCGGAGCCGGACGGGGCGGGCTGCTCACCGCCGTGGCGGGGCTGCGGGATGCCCGGGCGGGTCCCCGGGGCCAGGCCGAGCAGTTCGGTCAGCCGTTCCTCTCCCGCCAGCGCCTCGGCGGTGCGGCGCTCTGCCTCGTACGACCGCTGCGCCGCGGTCGCCGCGTCGGCCGCGCGGGCCGCGGTCAGCTCGGCGCGGGACTCCGTGGCGGCCGCCTCGCGCGCGTGCCCGGCGGCCCTGCGGGACGCCTCGCGGGCCGAGTCCCAGGCGGCGACGGCGGTCTTCTCGGCGTCGCTGGCGGCGAGGGCCGCGCGGGCCGGGTCGGCGTCCGGGGCGGAGTCGTCGAGCCAGCCCGCCCTGACCGCCTCGGCGGTCTCCTGCTCGACCTCGACGAGGCGCTGCTTGAGATGGCCGATCTCACTGCGGGCGCGCTGGGCCCGCGTGGCGGCGGCGGTGGAGTCCCGGTAGGCCGCGTCGCTGACCTCCTGGAGGGCGGCGGACCGCTCCTCCTCCTCGTTGGCCTGGTTCTCGGCCTTCCCGGCGGCGGCGTGCAGCGCCCGTACCAGGTCGACGGCGGCCCGGGAGCGGGCGGCCAGGGCGGGGGCGGCGTCCCGCTCCGCCTCCTGGATCGCCGCCGAGACACGGGTGACCCGGTCGGAGGCGGCGCGGTGGCGCAGGACGGCCTCGGCGGCCTGCCACGCGGCGTACAGCGTGCGGGCGTCGGCGAGCTCGCGCTTCTGTGCGGCGGCGGACTTCTCCGCGGCGGCGAGGGCCAGGGAGGCGTGCCGGTAGGCGAGTTCGGCGGCGATGAGCGCGCTGCGCTCGCGGGTCGTCTCGGCGTGCGTGACGGCGCGCGCGGCGGCGGTGACCCGCTGCGCCAGGTCGGCGGCCCGGGCCCGCTCCCGCACGCCGCGGGCGGACAGCCTGCGGGCCAGGGTCCGCGTGCGGCGCTCGGCCCCGGCGTGGACGTCCCGGGCGCGGGAACGGGTCTCGGCGGCTTCGACGATTCGCCCGAGCAGGTCGACGGACCCGGCGGTGAAGTCCCGTTCGGCCATCAGCTCGGCCCGCCGGCCCAGCTTGTTGCCGAAGCCGCTGACGAGGTCGGCGAGTCCGTCGGTGTCGCGGGTGTCGGTGACGGCGCGCAGCAGCAGGTCCGTGAAGTCGGCGTCCTTCTTGACCGCGAAGAGACCGGCGGCCTCGCCCTCGTCGGCGTTCATCTCGCGCTGGTAGCGGAACAGTTCGGGGTCGAGGCCCAGGTCGCCGAGGTGCTCGATCCAGCGGTCGTGGATCTCCTCCCAGTGCACCTCCAGGTGCGGGTACGTCTTGCCCGCCTCGGTGAGGGCGTCGCGGAAGCCCTTCATCGTGCGCCGCCGCCCGCGCGCTCCCGACTGGCCCTCGGCCGGGGGCCGTACGGAGGTGGACTCGGCGACGGGAAGGCCGTCCAGGCTGAGCCCGGGACCGGGCCGGAAGGAGTACCAGGCCTCGGCGAACTTCCGCGGGTCGTTGGAGACCTGGCGGCCGCGCCACTCGCTGACCTTGCCGACGACGACGCACTCACCGGTCAGCACGTGCTGCCACTCCAGCGCGACGTGCCCGCAGTCGTCGGCGAGCAGGAACTTGCGCAGCACGCCGGAGCTGGCTCCGCCGAGGGTGTTGCGGTGGCCCGGCAGCATCACGGAGAAGATCAGCTTGAGCAGCACCGACTTGCCGCCGCCGTTCTCCAGGAAGAGCACACCGGCGGGCGCCGGCCGGCGCGGTGGGCCGACGGGCTCCTCCTCGAAGAACTCCGCCTGCGTGGGCGCGGGGTCGGGCACGATCCCGCCCACGCCCCGCAGGTCGAGCACGGTGTCGGCGTAGCGCGCACCGGCGGGCCCGATGGAGTAGAGGCGGACGCGGGACAGCTCGTACATGGCGGACTCTCGTAAGTCTTCGTGAAGTGGGGGGGTCAGGAGGAGTGGAACGGCAGCCCGGCTTCGGCGACCAGGTCCAGGGCGTCGCCGTCCTCGGGGGGCAGCAGCGTCGCGGTGCCGTCGGTGACGGGGACGACGCCCAGCTCCAGCAGCTCCGCCAGGGCGGCGCTGCCGGCCATGTCGCGCACCTGGAGCTGGTAGCGGGCGGTCGTGCGGTACGTGCCGCCGTTGTCGTCGCCGGTGCGCTGCAGGAAGCCGGAGTCGGTGAGGAACGCGACGGCCTTGGCGACGATGCCGGTGGTCGAGCCGGCGAGCCTGCGGGCGTCCTTGGTGGCGCCGGTCGCGCTGCGCCGCACCCAGATCCGCCACGCGGCCTCCAGGCCGGGAGCGTCGGTGGCCGGATCGGTGTTCTCGCCCTGCTCCGCGGCGCGCTCCTCCAGGCGGCGGCAGACCTGGCGCACGAAGGCGTCGACGCCGTTGACCGTGATCCGGCCGATGTAGCCCTCGTCGGCGAGGTCCTCGGGGCGCGGGAACGCCAGGGCGGCGACGGCGAGATGGGCCAGTCCGTGCAGGAACCGGTCGCCGCCGTCGGCGGAGGTGCGACGCGCGTAGTCACCCATGCGGACGGCGAAGACCGAGTCCTCGGCGGCGGTCACGGCCATGCCCGCGCGCGGGGACACCTCCAGCACGACCAGTCCCAGTCCGGTCGCCACGGCGTCGGCGAGCCGCGCGAACGGCGGGTTCTCGCGGTAGCGCCGCAGCAGGTCGGCGTACTCCTGGTCGCGGGCGGGCTGCAGTTTGGGCTGGAGCCCGAAGGACACGAGCCGCGCCGCGTCGGCGGCGTCGGCGGGAGTGACAGGGGCAGTGGCCGCGGGGGCCGCTCCCTCCGGCTCGCTCCACTCGACATGCTCGCTCACGGTCGGGACTCCTTGTGCCTCTCGAACTGACTCATGCTGCTTCCGTCCGGTCCGCCGCCATCCCCGCCGCATCCAGCAGCGCGGTGCCGACGACGAGGTCCGCGCCGCCGAACTCCGGGTCGTCGAGCTCGGCCCCGTCGTCCACGGCGAACAGCAGCTTCTGCTCGCCCTGGCGGTAGGCCGTGCCGACGGGCGGGCTGGCGGCGTGCACCGCCAGCAGGGCCACCAGGTAGGGCAGCTCGGGATCCCGCCGGCGGGCCTCGGCCAGCAGCCCCGACAGCCTGCGCGGGGCGTCCGCCGGCAGGTCGAGCAGCTCCTGGGCCGCCGCCATCTGCTCCTCGCTGAACCGGCTGTCGTCCGGGGTGGCGATGAGGTCCGGCTCGGGCATCTCGGCGCCCAGGTGCTCCCGCTCCACCGGAGGCGTCAGCAGGATGTCGACGAGGTCGGCGACCCGGACGGACACCGGTGTGCGCAGCCCGGTCCCGCGGCGGAAGAACGCGTCCGTGACCCGGACGGCCCGCTCCAGCGGCAGGGGCAGGACGGGCGAGACGAGATGCCCGTAGAGGTCTATTCCGGAGGTGGTCGTCGGTGTGGCGAAGGCCTGTCGGTCCTGCTCGGCGCGGAAGAGCGGCCCGGCCTCCAGCAGCCGTGACTGCAGCTGCGTGTGGCGCCGGATGCAGTCCTTGACGATGTCGACCAGCTCGGCGGCGCGGCGCTTCTGCTCGGGGTCCTCGGACTCGTCGCGCGCCTTGCGGATGTTGGTGAGGATCGCGTTCTCGTGGCGGTAGCGGTCGGCCACGTGCTCCAGGGCCTCGGCGATCATGTCGGGGACCGCCTGGAGCCAGTCCACCGCGCGGACGTTGCGCCGGGTGGCGTCCAGGGCCCTGCGCAGGGTCTCCGAGTACTGCACGGTGCGGTAGCGGGCCTGCTCGGCCGCGAGCTGGGCGTCGGCGAGCCGGCCGCGGCTGATCAGCACCTCCAGCTTGACCTCGGCGGCGATCTGCGCGCTGGTGACGTCCGTGTCGAGGGCGCCGACGAGGACGTTGACCGCCTCGTCGGTCGTGCGCAGGTAGACCGTGCCGCCGGGGCCGGGGACCTCCTCGATCAGCTTGAAGTCGTAGTCACGGCGCACATAGGTGCCGTCCGCGCCGAACGTTCCGTACACCGCGCGGAAGCCGCGGTCGACGCTGCCGACGTTGATCAGGTTCTCCAGGACCCAGCGGGCCACCCGCTCGTGCTCGGCGGCGGGGCGCTGCGGGGCCTGGGCGGCGATGCGCGGGCCGAGGCGGGCGACGATCTGGTCGTGCTCGGCGCCCGTGTCGAAGTCCATGGTGAGGGTGACCAGGTCGATGGCCGCGAGGGCGACCTCCGCCATGCCGTAGACCGAGTACTCGCCCGCGAGGTTGGCCTTGCGCACGTCCAGGTCGTGCAGCGGCGCGGTGCACGCGAGCGCGCGCAGGCGCCGCGCCAGACCCTCGTCGGCGGCCGGCCCCGGTGCGGGGCGCGGCCCCGCGCCGAGCTGGGGCGGAACGCTGTCCGTCGATGCAGGCGAAGTCACGGTGCACAGAGTAGGTCCTGGGTCTGACATCGGCCCAAACGGCGCGGTGCGCCTCCGGCCGTCCCGCCTCAGGCGTCCTCGCCCACCCGTTGCCGGTAGACCTCGACGACCCGGTGCAGGGAGTCGTCGAGGTAACCGGCGAGAAGGCGCTCGGCCTCCTTCCGGTCACCATCCTGAAGGGCCTGAAGTATCGCGACATTTCGTGCGATGTAAGGCTCGTGCAGCCGTTTCGGCTCGTCCACCACGTGGAAGGCCAGCCGCAGTTCGGCGAAGACGCTGCGCATCAGCTCGGCCGTGCGCTCGCTCCCGGCCAGCGCCACCAGCTCCCGGTGGAAGTGGATGTTGGCCGTGCCCACACCGTTCCAGTCGCCTTCCCGGGCCGCCCGGCGCCCCTCTTCCACGGCGCCGGTGAGCCCGTCCAGCCCGTACGGCGGCTCGCCCAGGCCGCGGACCACCGCGCACTCCACGAGCCGGCGGGTGCGGTAGATGTCCTCGACGTCCTCCACGGTCAGGACCCGGACGAAGACGCCCCGGTTCAGCTCGTGGACGAGCAGCCGCTCGTGCGTGAGCAGCCGGAACGCCTCGCGCAGCGTGTTGCGGGAGACCCCGAGCGCGCCGCCGATGCTGTCCTCCGACAGCCGGGTGCCGGGCGGGAAGTACCCCTCCGCGATGCGGCTCCTGAGGATGTCCGCGACCCGTTCGGCGGTGCTGGTGCGCCCCAGCAGGGCCCGGTCGTCGGCGAGGCCCTTCAGCTGCTCTGCCATGCCGGAATTCAATCGCAGATCCCAAGAACGAACCAACATGGGTATTGAGGGATCGTTGAACAATCCTCTACGGTGCTACGCACGGCGCCGCCTCCCGCACCACGGCGCCGACCGCTTCCGTACGGCACGGCTCCCCGAAGCACCCTCCGTCCTTCTTCTGCGAGGTGCCCATGAGCACGACCCCTCCGCCACAGGCCCTGACCGACGACACGCGTCCCGCGAACACCGCACACGCCCCGGACGACGGGGCGTTCGGCTGGCTGCGGGCCCTCGGCCCGCGCGGCCGCCGCGCGTTCGCCGGCGCCTTCGGCGGCTATGCCCTGGACTCGTACGACTACTTCACGCTGCCGCTGAGCATGGTCGCGCTGGCGGCGTACTTCGGCCTGAACAGCGGCCAGACCGGCCTGTTCACCACGGTGACGCTGGTGGTCTCCGCGGTCGGCGGCGCCCTCGCGGGCATGCTCGCGGACCGTGTCGGCCGTGTGAAGGCGCTGATGCTGACGGTCATCACCTACGCGGTCTTCACGGTCGCCTGCGGTTTCGCGCCCGACTACGAGACGCTGCTGGTCTTCCGGGCGCTCCAGGGCCTCGGCTTCGGCGGGGAGTGGGCGGTCGGCGCGATCCTGGTCGCCGAGTACGCGAGCGCGAAGAACCGGGGCCGTACGCTCGGCGCGATCCAGAGCTCCTGGGCCGTGGGCTGGGGTCTGGCCGCGCTCGTCTACACCCTCGTCTTCACCGTCGCCGACGACGACCTGGCCTGGCGCATCATGTTCTGGACCGGGGCGCTGCCCGCGCTGCTGGTGATCTGGGTGCGGCGCAGCGTGCACGACGCGCCCGAGGCCGCCGCGGCGCGCGAACAGAGCGCGGAGAAGGGCTCGTTCAAGGCCATCTTCAAGCCCGGCCTGCTGCGGATCACGATCTTCGCCGGGCTGCTGTCGACCGGTGTCCAGGGCGGCTACTACACGCTGGCCACCTGGGTCCCGACGTACCTCAAGACCGAGCGCGACCTGTCGGTCGTCGGCACCGGCGGCTATCTGACGTTCCTGATCTCGGGCGCCTTCACCGGCTACCTGACCGGCGGCTACCTCACCGACCGGCTCGGCCGACGGCGCAACATCTGGCTGTTCGCGCTGCTGTCGGCGGTCTGCATCCTGGCGTACGCGAACATACCGAGCGGCGCCAACGCCCTGGTGCTGGTGCTCGGTTTCCCGCTCGGGTTCTGCATGTCGGCCATCTTCAGCGGCTTCGGGTCGTACCTGAGCGAGCTGTACCCGACGGCCGTGCGCGGCACGGGCCAGGGGTTCACGTACAACACCGGGCGTGCGGTGGGTGCCGTGTTCCCGACGACGGTCGGGTTCCTGGCGGACAGCTGGGGTGTGGGCGGCGCGCTGGTCTTCGGTGCGATCGGCTACGGCGTCGCGGCGCTGGCCCTGCTCGGCCTGCCGGAGACGCGCGGCAAGGAGCTGACGTGAGCCGCGCGGGCACCGAGGACCGTCCCGTGGTCCTCACCGACGAGCACGCGCGCGCGTGGAGCCCGCGAACGGCCCGGGCCCGCTTCCGCGACGGCCTCACCGGTCCCACCGCCGGTGTCGCGGCGGGCCACACCCAGGTCAACCTGATCTCGGTGCCCGCCGACTGGGCCTACGACATGCTGCTGTTCTGCCAGCGCAATCCGAAGCCCTGCCCGGTCCTCGACGTCACCGACGCCGGATCCTGGACGACCGTCCTCGCCGAGGGCGCGGACCTGCGCACCGATCTGCCGCGCTACCGGGTGTGGCGGGACGGCGAGCTGGTGGACGAGCCGACGGACGTGCGCGCCCACTGGCGGGACGACCTGGTGTCGTTCCTGATCGGCTGCAGCTTCACCTTCGAGTGGGCGCTGGGCGAGGCCGGCGTGCCGATCCGCCACGTCGAGCAGGGCCGCAACGTCCCGATGTACGTGACGAGCCGGCAGTGCCGTCCGGCGGGGCGGCTGCACGGGCCGCTGGTGGTGTCGATGCGGCCGGTGCCGCCGCGGCACCTGTCGGCGGCCATCCGGGAGAGCAGTCTGCTGCCCGCGGTGCACGGCAGCCCCGTACACTGCGGCGACCCCGCGGGCCTCGGCGTCGACGACCTCGGCCGCCCCGACTTCGGCGACCCGGTGGACGCCGAACCGGACGACATCCCGGTGTTCTGGGCGTGCGGAGTGACCCCGCAGGCGGCCGTGATGGCCTCGCGCCCGCCGTTCGCCCTCACCCACGCCCCGGGGCAGATGTTCCTCACCGACGCCCGCGACGAGCAGTACCGCGTGGCCTGACAGGAGACACGACCGTGACCTCGATCGACCTCAACGCCGACCTCGGCGAGGGCTTCGGCCGCTGGCAACTCACCGACGACGAAAGGCTGCTGTCCGTCGTCACCAGCGCCAACGTGGCGTGCGGCTTCCACGCAGGGGACGCGGCCACCATGCGCCGGGTGTGCGAGCTGGCGGCCGTCCGCGGGGTCCGGATCGGCGCCCAGGTGTCCTACCGGGACCTGGCCGGGTTCGGCCGGCGCGCGATGGACGTGCCGTCGGCCGAGCTGACGGCCGAAGTGGCCTACCAGGTCGGCGCGCTGGAGGTGTTCGCCCGCGCGGCCGGTGCCCGCGTGTCCTACGTCAAACCGCACGGCGCGCTCTACAACCGGGTCGTGCACGACGAGGAGCAGGCCGCCGCGGTCGTCGACGGCGTGCTCCTCGCGGACGCCGCCCTGCCGGTGCTCGGCCTGCCCGGCTCGCGCCTGCTGGAGCTGGCGGGGAAGGCCGGACTGCCCGTGGTCGGCGAGGCGTTCGCAGACCGCGCGTACACCGACGCGGGCACCCTCGTCCCCCGCACGCAGGAGGGCGCGGTGGTCACCGACCCCGACGCCGTCGTGGAGCGGTCCCTGGGCCTGGCCCGCTCCGGCGAGGTCGTCTCCCGCTCGGGGGCGCGCGTCGAGGTGCGCGCGCGGTCCCTGTGCCTGCACGGCGACACACCGGGCGCGGTGGATCTGGCGCGCCGGGTGCGGGAGCGGCTGGAGGCCTCGGGGGTCCGGGTGGAGGCCTTCGCATGAGGGTCCTGCCCGTCGGCGAGGACGCCCTGCTCGTCGAGGTCTCCTCGGGCCAGGAGGCCCAGGCCCTGCACGCGGAGCTGCTGCGGCGCCGCGCGGAGGGCTCGCTCACGGCCCGCGAGATCGTCCCGGCGGCCCGTACGGTCCTCCTCGACGGCCTCGACTCCCCCGCCCGGCTGGCGGCCGAACTGACCGCCGCCGATCTGCCGCCCGCTCCTCCCCACGCGCGCGAGGTGGTCGAGATCCCCGTGCGCTACGACGGACCCGACCTGGCCGACGTCGCCGCGCACTGGGGCGTGCCGGAGCGGGAGGTGGCCCGCGTCCACGCGCAGACCGAGTTCCGGGTCGCCTTCTGCGGCTTCGCCCCCGGCTTCGGCTACCTCACGGGCCTGCCGCCCCGCTACGACGTCCCCCGCCGCTCCACCCCGCGCACGGCCGTCCCGGCCGGGTCGGTGGCCCTGGCCGGCCCGTACACGGGCGTGTATCCGCGCTCCTCGCCGGGCGGCTGGCAGCTGATCGGCACGACCGACGCGGTGCTGTGGGACCACGCGCGCGTGCCGGCCGCCCTGCTGTCGCCCGGTACGCATGTGCGGTTCGTCCCCGAGGCGGGCGCATGACGGACCGCGCGCTGGCCGTCGTACGAGCCGGGGCCCTGACCACCGTGCAGGACCTGGGGCGCCCCGGGCACGCCCACCTCGGCGTGCCGCGCTCCGGGGCGCTGGACCGGCCCGCAGCGGACCTCGTCAACCGGCTGACCGGCAATCCCCCTGGCGCGGCGGTGCTGGAGACGACCCTCGACGGCTGTGCCGTACGCCCCCGTTGCACCGTCACCGTCGCCGTGACCGGGGCGCCCTGCCGGGTCACTGTGGACGGCCGGCCCGTCGCCTGGGGTGCGCCGGTGCGCGTACCGGCCGGGACGCTGCTGGACGTCGGCCCCGCCCGGTCGGGCGTACGCACCTATGTGGGCGTCTCCGGAGGCATCGCCGTCGAGCCCGTCCTCGGCAGCCGCTCGACCGACCTGCTGTCGGGGCTGGGTCCGGCCCCGCTCACGGACGGCACGGTCCTGCCGCTGGGCCGGCCGAGCGGCGCGCACGCGCGCGTGGACGTCGCCCCGCAGCCGGCGCCTCCGGCCGAACTGGTCCTGCGGGTGACGCTCGGCCCGCGCGACGGCTGGTTCACCTCCGGGGCCGTGCGCACCTTCCTCTCCCGCGCCTACCGGGTGTCCTCGGCGAGCAACCGCATCGGTCTGCGCACGGAAGGACCCGCCCTGGAGCGCTCCCGGTCCGGGGAACTCCCCAGCGAGGGCATGGTGCTGGGAGCCGTCCAGGTGCCGCCCGACGGCAGGCCGGTGGTGTTCCTGGCGGACCATCCGACCACCGGGGGCTATCCGGTCATCGCGGTGGTCCGCCCGGCCGACCTGCCGGCCGCCGCCCAGGCGGTTCCCGGCACGCCGGTGCGGTTCGTGGCGGTGCGCCGGCGCTGAGGGGTGTCGCACGGCACGGTGCCGCGCGGCGACGGACCTGTTCAGGCGGCGTCCGGCTGTTCCGCCACCGACAGAGCGGCGAGAGCGACGGAGACGGCGGCGGAGGCCCGCAGGGCGAGCCGGGCGCTCGTCCGCCGGGCGCGGTGCCGCAGTTCGTCGGCGGGGAGGGCGAGGAGCTGCGGCAGCAGGTCGGTGCACCGGCGGGCGACCCGGCCGGTGCCGACCGTGGCCGGCCAGGACAGGCTCGCCGACCCGCCCGGGACGGGAGACTCCGGCTCGGGCGAGGGCGCGGGCCCGGCGGCGATGCCGTACTCCGCGAGCAACGTGTCGAAGCGCAGGGCGAGTTGCCGGTGCCCCCGCTCCGAGGGACGCAGCCGGTCCGCGCTCCCCAGCGCCCGGTCGGTGATCCGGTCGCCCGCGCAGGCGTGCAGGTGCGGGGCCCCGTACCGCGCGGACAGGGCGTGCACCACCGTGTTCACGGCCCGTTGCCGCCGGGCGGCGGACGGGCCGGCACCCCCGGCAGTCCCAGCGTGGTGCCCGGGTCGGCAGGCAGGCGGTGAGCAGGATGGCGCCCTGCGCGGTGAGGGCCGCGTAGACCCGGTCGAGCCGGGCGGTCACCGCCCCGATGTCGAAGGTGCAGCGCAGGGTGTCGTTGACGCCGACGACCACGGATACGAGGTCGGGCCGCAGCTCCCGCGCGGCGGGCAACTGCCGCTCCAGCACGTCCCGGGTCTGGGCCCCGCTCACCGCGAGGGCGGTGAGACGGGCCGGCCGCGCGGCGAGCCCCTCCGACAGCAGGGCGGCCCAGTCGCGCCACACCCCTGCCCCGACGGCGTCTCGCAGCCCCTCGGTCAGCACGTCACCGAGGGGCTGCGAAGCGCGGGGACACCTCCCACCGCGCAGGCACCGCGAGGCCCTCGGTCTCACGCCACTCCCCCTGTCACGGGCGGGCGTACGGGCCACGCCGGAGCGGCCGCGTCATGGGCGGCGAGGAACGCGCCGACCGCCGTGTCCCAGCCGAAGCACTCCGCACGCGCGCGTGCCGCCTCGCGCCGGTCCGCCTCCGGACGCTCCAGCAGCAGGTCCACGGCGTCCGCGAACGCCTCCGCGGAGTCGTCCGCGACCGCCCCGGCGGAACCGATCAGCTCCGGGAGCGCCGACGACGCGCTCGCCACCACGGGCGTACCGCAGGCCATCGCCTCCAGCGCGGCGAGTCCGAAGGTCTCGGCCGGCCCGGGCGCCAGGGCGACGTCGGCGGACGCCTGGAGCGCGCTCAGCACAGAGCGGTCCGAGACATGCCCGAGGAAGGTGACCGGCAGGGCGCTCTCGTGTGCCCGCCGGGCGAGCCGGGCCCGCAGCGGGCCGTCCCCGGCCACCACCAGCACCGCCGGGCGTCCGCGCCGCCGCAGCGCCTGAAGGGCGTCCAGTGCCGTGCCGGGCCGCTTCTCCACGGACAGCCGGGAGCACATCACCAGCAGCGTCTCGTCCGCGCGTGCGTGCCGCGCCCGCAGCCAAGGGTCGTGCAGCCCCGGGTGCCGTCGCGCCAGGTCGACACCGAGCGGAGCGCGGACCACGTTGCGTGCCCCGATGCGCACGAACTCCCGCTCGGCGAACTCGGTGGTGCACACCACGCGCGTGTACGTGTGCGCGGTGCGGCGGTTGAGGGCGTCGGCGGCGCGCCGGGCGGCCCGCTCTGGCAGGCCCCAGGTGCGCAGTACGCCGTCCGCCGTCTCGTGGGAGACCATCACGGCGGGCACCCGGGCGCGTCGCGCCCATGCGCCGGTCCACCGCAGGGTCGTACGGTCGGACACCTCCAGCCGGTCCGGCGCGAGGTCCTCCAGGAGCCGCGCCACGCGCCGCCTGTCGGCGAGGACGCGGTAGCCGCCGGTGCCGGGCAGCAGCGGGCCGGGGAGGGTGATCACGCGCCCCTGCTCGGTCTCCTCGTCGCCGACCCGCTCTCCGGGGACCACCAGGACGGGCTCGTGCCCGGCCTCCTGGAAGCCCTTGCCCAGTTCCCGCAGGGCGGTGCGCAGCCCGCCGGACGCGGGCGCGACGAAGTTGGCGAGCCGGACGATGCGCAGCGACCGGCCGTTCCCGCCGTCCGTACCCCGCCCGTCACTCGGGCTGCCGACGTCGCCGGAGGCCTGCCCGTCGCCTGGGCCGTTCACGCCGCCGGAGCCCTTGCCTCCCGCTCGCGAGCCTTCCGCCGCACTTATGCCGCCACCGCCGTCCGGCGCCCGGTGAGCACCCGCGCGTAGTGCCCGATCAGCCGGTCGCCGACCGCCGCCCAGGTGCGCCCCTCGACCGTGGCGCGCCCGGCGGCGCCGAAGGCGGCCCGCAGCCCGGGCTCGGCGGCCAGGGCGCGCACCGCGTCCCGTACGGCGGTCGCGTCGCGCGGCGGCACCAGCAGCCCGGTCCGCCCGTGCGCGACCAGGTCGAGCGGTCCGCCGGCGGCGGGCGCCACCACCGGCAGGCCGCTCGCCATGGCCTCCTGGACGGTCTGGCAGAAGGTCTCGAAGGGGCCCGTGTGCACGAACACGTCGAGCGAGGCGAAGACACGGGCGAGGTCGTCACCGGTGCGCCGGCCCAGGAAGACCGCGCCCGGCAGGGCCTGTTCCAGCGAGGCCCGGCTGGGGCCGTCACCGACGATGACGAGCCGGACGCCCTCCAGTGCGGCGGCCCCGGCGAGGAGTTCGACCTGCTTCTCGGGGGCGAGCCGGCCGACGTAGCCGACGATCGGCTCGCCGCCGGGGGCGAGCGCACGGCGCAGTGCCTCGTCGCGGCGGTCGGGACGGAACCGTTCCGTGTCGACGCCGCGCGGCCACAGCTCCACCCGGGGCACACCGTGGGCCCGGAGGTCGTGCAGGGCCGCGCTGGAGGGGGCGAGGGTGAGGTCGGCGGAACCGTGCACCGAGCGGATGCGCCGCCAGGCGGCGGCCTCCCCGGTGCCCATGTAGGTGCGGGCGTATCCGGCCAGGTCGGTCTGGTACACGGCGACGGCGGGAACACCGAGCCGGGCCGCCGCGGCCATGCCGCGCACGCCGAGGACGAAGGGACTGGCGAGGTGGACGACGTCGGCGCGGTGCTCTGCGATCGTGGCGGCCAGGCGGCGGCTGGGCAGGGCGACGCGGACCTGGGGGTAACCGGGGAGCGGCAGGGAGGGGACGTGGACGACGGGGCACGGCGCTTCGGCGCCGGGCCTGCTGCCGGGTGCGGGGGCCGGGGCGACGACGACGGGGGCGTGACCGCGGTCGACGAGGTGCCGGGCGGTCTGGAGCGCGCAGTGGGCCACGCCGTTCACGTCGGGGGGAAAGGATTCGGTCACGATGACGACACGCATACCGGTGTTGTCGCCGCGCCGGACGTGACCCCGTCGACGTGGATCTTTCCGGACGAGGAACGTCCCATGAGCTTCTGAGGCGCGCTCGCGCAGGTCAGACGGTGTCCACACCGCGCTGACCAGCGAGTCACCCCGTGTTCACCTCGGCGGCCTGAATCCGCCCGGGCATCGTCGCTCAGAGGATCACACGGCGGTCTCCTCGGGCCCGATCCGGCTGCGCACGGCCGTCTGCACCTCGTCCTCCTCGGCCGGGTCGGCGGCGAGCCGGCGCAGTCGCTCGACGACGCGGGTGTCTCCGGTCTCGGCGTGCCGGGCGGCGAGTCCGCGGGTGGTCTCCTCGCAGTCCCAGAGGCATTCGACGGCGAAGCCCGTGGCGAAGGAGGGGTCGGTGGCGGCGAGGGCGCGTGCGGCGCGGCCGCGCAGGTGGGAGGAGGCGGTCTCGCGGTAGACGTGGCGCAGGACGGGCGCCGCGCAGGCGATGCCGAGCCGTCCGGTGCCGTCGACGAGGGTCCACAGGGTCGGGGCGTCGGGGCCCTCGCCCCGCACGGCCTCGCGCAGCGCGGCGAGGACCTGGTCGCGGTCCTTTGCTCCGCCCCGGCAGGCGAGGACGCGTCCGGCGGCGGCGCCCAGCGCGTCCGGCCGGCCGGCCCAGCCGCGGGCCCGGTCGACGGCGGCGAGGGAGCGCATCCGTTCGAAGGCGTCGACGGCGGCGTCCACGACGACCGTGGAGCCGGTGGCCACGGCGCCTTCGATCAGGTCGAGGGCGGCGGGGTCGTTGCTGTCGGCGAGGTAGCGCAGGGCCGTGCAGCGGGCTCCGTCGGTGCCGTCCCCGGCCGTCCGGACGATCTCGGGCCGGTCGTCGGGGCCCGCGACGGCGGTGAGGCACCGGGCGGCCGGCACATGGAGCGCGGCGCCCCTCTCCAGGCCCTGCTGGGCCCATTCGAAGACGGCCCGCACGCTCCAGCCGGGGCGCGGGCCGGGCGGTCGCATCTGCCGCTGCCAGCGGTCGAAGCAGCCGGTCTCGTGAGCGGCACGCACGCGCGTGGCGACGGATGCGCGCGGATCCTCGGCCCACAGCCGCCACGGCCGGGGCTCGAAGGCGTCCCGGACGGCGGCGGCCAGCTCGGCGTCGCCCTCCGGATCGGCCGGAAAGCGCGCGAGGACGGGGGCGGCGAGGGCGCGCAGGCCCGCGTCGTCGTCCCTGAGGGCCAGCTCGTCGAGGGCCCAGGCCCAGTTGGAGCCGTGGGCGGCGTACCTGCGCAGCAGTTGGAGAGCGTCTCGCCTGCCGTAGGAGGCGAGGTGGCCGAGGACGGCGAGGGCGAGTCCGGTGCGCGACTCGTCCGTGTCGAGGACGTCCTCGGCGCCGAAGAGGTGGGCCTCGACCTCGTCCAGTTCGCCGTTCAGGTCGAGGAAGAGCCGTGCGTAGTAGAGGGAGCGGTTCTCCACCTGCCAGTCGTGGCGGGGGTCGCGCAGCACGCAGTGGTTCAGCGCCGCGAGCGCCTCGGGGCGCGGGGCGGTGAGCGCGTGCAGCGTGCCGTCGCCGCGGCCCCGCTGGAGCAGGCCGAGCAGCGTACCGCTGGGCGCTATGACCGGATCGAACATGGGAAACAGCCTCACATCAAGCGTCGACGCAACCGGGGACGTGTACTACCTGGCCGCGCGACAACACGCCGGAGTGCCCGCCGTTTCCTGCTTGCTGTAGACCATCTTCCTCTGCCTCTCGTCGGTGGCCCTTGCGGACCGCGTCACGGCCCGCGCGGTGCGGCAACACCTGCCCAACCATCACGTCCGTGAACCACGTCGTCATGATGACCCGGCACTTCCGTCTGCCGCGACCGAAATTTCGGCGGCCCTGTACCGCCTCCCCCGTTGTGTGTGTCGTTGCAGGTCAGACTGGTCGGCTCAGTGCTGGCCGAACAGTTCGAGCAGTTCCGTCCGGCCGAACATCCGGGCCGTGTCGACCGCCGAGGGCGTACCGGCGGACGGGTCGGCGCCGCCTTCCAGGAGGGCCTTGACGACGTCCGTCTCGCCCTTGAAGGCCGCTCCGGCGAGCGGGGTCTGGCCCCGGTCGTTCACCCGGTCTGCCTCGGCGCCGCGGGAGAGCAGCGCGCGCACCGCGTCGGAGTGGCCGTGGTAGGCGGCGAGCATCACGAGCGAGTCGCCGCGGTCGTTGGTGAGGTCGGCGGGAACACCCGCGTCGACGTACGCCACGAGTTCCTCGGTCCGTCCCCGCCGGGCCAGATCGAAGATCTTGGTCGCCAGCTCCACGACCTCGGGGTCGGGGACTTCGGTCATCGGCCGGACCGCCTCTCCAGTACGCGTCACGTCGGCTGTGTACGCCTCGGGTGGCACAGCCGTACGGGTGAATCGCCAGGGTACTGGCTCGCGCCTCACATGACCCGATGTGCCCGAGGTGAAGATCACCGCAGACCCGGCGCACCGCGACAGCCCAGCTCAACCCGGTCAAGGACTGCTGCGCCGGTTGGGGAAAATCATCCACTTTCAACCCGGTTGCACCTTTTATCGTATGGATACATCCTGTGAGCCTGGAAGTACTCATGGTGACTGTCCCCGCGAACCAGGAGAACCCACATGATCCTCTCGATCTCTTGCGTGGTCCTGCTCGGCATCGTCCTCTTCGTCTTCTGCCGCAAGGACGGCCTGAAGGCCTCCCACGCGGTGGTGGCGATGCTCTTCGGCTTCTACCTGGCGAGCACGGCCATCGCCCCGAGCATCAAGGCGGGCGGCGAGAGCCTGGCGAGCCTCCTCAACGGCATGAAGTTCTGACGCCCCCACCCCCGTACGCATCCCGCTCGCACGCACCTCCTGGAGGCAGCAGTGGCCCGGCGCCCCCTCCCCCGCATTCTGAGCAACGGCAGCGCGCAGCTCGCCCGGAGCCGGGAGCTGGCCCGGACGGCCGCCGACAGCGCCACGGACATCCTCCATCCGCTGATCGCGATCGCGCGGGGTCTGCGCCGGCTGGCATCCGCCGGGCGGCGCAGATGGACCGCGACCCCGAAGGAGAAGCGGGGGGCGCTGCTGTTCCTGGCGGCCTCCGTGGTCCTGGTGGTGGCTCTGGTGCCGTACGGACCGCTGCTCGCCGCCGTCACCCTGATGGCGGCGGCGGCCTGGCAGGGCCGGGACCGCGCACCGGCGGCGTCCGACGGGCCCGACGAGTCGCAGAGCGAGCGCCTGAGGTCCCTGTACGAGGCGCTCGTGCCGTACTTCTCCTCGGCCGACGACCCGGAGCCGCTGTACGCGCACGGCGGCGCGTGGGACAAGGTCTTCCCCACCTACTCGTTCGACGGCGGCGGCCGGATCTCCCACCTCGTCGTCCGCTACCCGGCGTACTTCACCGACGGCGAGGCCGAGGCCCGGGCCCGGATCGAGCACCTCCTCGTGGCCAAGTCGGGCCGGGGCCGTGAGTACCACTTCACCTGGGACGAGGAGGGCAACCAGTTGACGGTCGCCGTGCTGGCGCCGCTCCCCGACGACATCACCGCCCAGCGTTTCGTCACCACCCCGGGCGAGACGGTCCTCGGCTTCACCGACCCGACCCGGGTCCGCCGCACGCTGCCGCTCACCCACGGCGGACAGCGGCGCGACGTGCCCCCGGTCGTCTGGCGCACGGGACTGCGTTCCACCGAGCCGCACCTGCTCGCCCTGGGCCAGCCCGGCAGCGGCACCTCCACCCTGCTGCGGTCGATCGCCCTGCAGGCCCTCCAGCACGGTGACGTGGTGATCGTCGACGGCGGCGGCACCGGCGAGTACGCCTGCCTGACCGGACGGGACGGCGTCCTGGCCGTCGAGTGCGGCCTCTCCGGGGCGACGGCGAGCCTGGAGTGGGCCGCCACCGAGACGGAGCGCCGTCTCATCGCCGCGAACCGCGCCCACCAGGCGGGCCACCCGCCACCCGACGACACCAAGCGCCCGCTGTGGATCCTGCTGGACCGCCCGACCGCGTTCACCCATCTGGCCGCCGCCGAGGACGACCGCAAGGACCCGCAGTTGCTCCTCCAGGTCCCCCTCCGGCACGGCCGCCCGGCCAACGTGACGGTGGTGATCGCCGACCAGCTGGACAGCCTCGACTCGCTCGGCGAACCGGTGCGCCGGCACACGCGGGCGCGGGTGGTCCTCGGCCCCGCGACGGCGGACCAGCTCGAGTCGGTCCTGGGCGCACCCCCGCGCACCACCCCGGTGGACGAGGTCCCGCCCGGCCGCGGCTACGCCCGTCTGGGCACGGGCCCGGTCCACCGCGTCCAGGTACCGGCCACCCCCAACCCCTACGACGACGCGACGCCCGACGCCCACCGCGAGGCGGTCCTGGCACTCCTCCCGCCGCGCACGACACCGGCGGACGGCGAGACGGTCCCGGAACCGGCCCCGGCCCCGGCGGACCGGGAACCGGAGCCGGAACCGGTCGCGGCGTTCGAGCGGACGGCGCAGGCAGCGCAGGCTCCGGACGCGCAGCCCGACCCGGCGCCGGTCCTGACCAAGGAGCCGCTCCCGGACCCGGTAGCGGTCCTCACGAAGCCGACGGAGGCGAAGTCGACCTAGTCACGGTCAGGCCACGAAGGTGCGCGGCGCCTCGGCACCCCCGACCCCGCCGCTCTCCACCAGCGCGGCCGCCGCGGCCAGCCGCACCGCCGCCTCCTCGGCCACCGCCCCGCCCACGGTGAACGGCAGGCGCACGTATCCCTCGAACGCACCGTCCACCCCGAACCGGGGCCCGGACGGCACCCGCACACCCACGCGCTCCCCCGCCTCCGCGAGCCGCGATCCGGAGAGGCCTCCGGTGCGGACCCACAGCGTGAGCCCGCCCCGGGGCACCTCGAACTCCCATCCGGGCAGCTCCCGCCGCACGGCGGCCACCAGCTCGTCGCGGTTCTGCCGGGCCTGCTCCCGCCGGACCTCCACGGCCTGCTCCCACCCGCCGGTCCCGAACAGCCAGTTGACCGCCAGCTGCTCCAGCACCGGCGTCCCCAGGTCGGCATAGGCGCGTGCCGCGACCAGGGAGCGGATCACGTCCGGCGCGGCCCGCACCCAGCCGATCCGCATACCGGCCCAGAACGCCTTGCTCGCCGAACCGACCGTGATCACGGTCGACCCGGCCGGGTCGAAGGCGCACACCGGCCGCGGCATCCGCACGTCCGGGTCGAGCCACAGCTCGGTCATCGTCTCGTCGGCGATCAGCACGGTCCCCGCGGACCGCGCCTGGTCCACCAGCCGCCGCCGCTGGTCCTCGTCCGCGAGCGCCCCGGTCGGGTTGTGGAAGTCGGCGACGACGTACGCGATGCGCGGCGCGGCGTCCCGCAGGACCTGCCGCCAGCGGTCCATGTCCCACCCCGCGAGGCCCTCGGCCATCGCCACGGGCACGAGACGTGCCCCGGCCTCCCGCATCAGCTGGAGGATGTTCGCGTACGAGGGCGACTCGACGGCGATGCGCTCCCCCCGTCCGCCGAACAGGTGGCAGATGGCGTCGATGGCGCCCATGGCCCCGGTCGTCACCATGATCTGCTCGGGCATGGTCGGGATCCCGCGCGCGGTGTAGCGCTCGGCGATCATCGCCCGCAGCGCGGGCAGCCCTGCGGGGTAGTCGCCGTGCGTGTGGGCGTACGGCGGCAGCTCCTCCAGGGCGCCCTGGACCGCCCGGGTCAGCCACGGCTCGGGCGCCGGCAGAGCGGCGCAGCCGAGGTCGATCACCGAGCCCAGGGCCTCCGGCGGGAGCGGCTCCAGCCCTCGGGCGGGCAGCGGGTTCCCTGCGGGGACGGCCGTCCAGCTGCCCGCGCCCCGGCGCGACTCCAGGAACCCCTCGCCGCGCAGCGCCTCGTAGGCGGCGGCCACCGTCGTACGGCTGACGGAGAGGGAGAGGGCCAGTTCGCGCTCGGCGGGCAGCCGGGCGGCCACCGGCACGCGGCCCTCCAGCACGAGCAGCCGGATGCCGTCGGCCAGTGCCCGGTAGGCGGGCGGCCGGCGAGTGCCGGGCCCTGCCGGGCGGTCCTGCTGGGACTTGAGCAGCCGGGCGAGCTGTGCCGCCCCCACGGCCGAGGTCCACTGCGCCATCGGAATCAGTCCACCTTCCCCGGATTGGCCCTGGATGGCTTCTCCATTCAAGCCACAGGGTGTCATGCGGCAGTCCACTACCACCACAGGGGGCACATCATGTCCACGCGGGGGCGTCTCGCCCGGCGGCTGATCCAGCTCTACGTCGGTCTCGCGCTGTACGGGGCGAGCTCGGCGCTGCTCGTCCGGTCGGGGCTCGGACTGGAGCCGTGGAACGTGCTGCACCAGGGCCTCGCCGAGCGCACGGGTCTGCCGATCGGCGTCGTCCTGACGATCGTGGGCGCCGTGGTGCTGCTCGCGTGGATCCCGCTGCGCCAGCGACCGGGCCTGGGCACGATCTCCAACGTGCTGGTCATCGGCATGGCGATGGACGCGACGCTGGCCCTCGTCCCCGACGCGCAGGGCTGGGCGCTCTGCGTGGCGCTGATGGCGACGGGGATCGTCCTGAACGGCGCGGCGACCGGACTGTACATCGCGGCCCGCTTCGGCCCGGGCCCGCGCGACGGCCTCATGACCGGCCTGCACCAGCTCACGGGCGTCTCGATCCGCCTGGTGCGCACGGGCATCGAGCTCACGGTCGTGGCGACCGGCTTCGCCCTGGGCGGCACCGTCGGGGTCGGCACGCTGCTGTACGCGGTGTCGATCGGCCCGCTCTCCCAGGTGTTCCTGCGCGTGTTCGCCGTCCACCCGGCACCCGGCGGCAGCACCGTCGTTGCCTCCGGTCGACCAGGAGGAGCGATACTGCGTCCGTGACCTCGCGGATACGCCATCCCTACCTCGACCATCCCGGCCCGATCCCCTTCGCCCACCGGGGCGGGGCCGCGAACGGCCTGGAGAACACCGTGCGGCAGTTCCGCTCCGCCGTGCAGGCGGGGTACCGCTACATCGAGACGGACGTCCACACCACCCTGGACGGCACCCTGGTGGCCTTCCACGACGAGACGCTGGACCGGATGACGGACGGGGCGGGCCGGATCGCCGACCTGCCGTGGCGGGAGGTACGCCACGCGCGCGTGGGCGGTGTCGAGCCGGTGCCGCGGTTCGAGGAGCTCCTGGAGACCTTCCCCGAGGTGCGCTGGAACGTCGACGTGAAGGCGGAGGCCGCCCTCCTGCCCTTCCTCGACCTGGTCGAGCGGACGAACTCCTGGGACCGGATCTGCCTCGGCTCGTTCTCCGAGGCCAGGGTGGTGCGCGCCCAGCGGCTGGCGGGCCCGCGCCTGGCCACGTCGTACGGCACGCGGGGCGTGCTCGGTCTGCGGCTGCGGTCCTGGGGACTGCCGGCCGCGGTGCGCCGTTCGGCGGTCGCGGCCCAGGTCCCGGAGATGCAGTCCGGCATCCAGGTCGTGGACCGGCGTTTCCTGTACACGGCCCACGCGCTCGGGCTCCAGGTGCACGTGTGGACCGTCGACGACGCCGCGAGCATGCACCGGCTTCTGGACCTCGGTGTGGATGGCATCATGACCGATCACATCGACACGTTGCGCGAGGTCATGGAGGACCGCGGCGTCTGGGTCTGAGACCCCGGGGCCCCGCGCCTTCACGCGTGCACGGGGAAGCGAGGGCACGGGTGGGCACCGAAACCCTGCGGACACCGCCCGCCGACGGGGCGGATCTCAGGCGCGAGCAGCGCGGCTGGTACTTCTACGACTGGGCGTGTTCCGTCTACTCGACGAGTGTGCTCACCGTCTTCCTCGGCCCGTACCTGACGTCGGTCGCGGAGTCGGCCGCAGACGCCGGCGGGTACGTCCACCCGCTGGGCATCCCGGTGCGCGCCGGGTCCTTCTTCGCGTACTCGGTGTCCCTGTCGGTGATCGTGGCCGTGCTGGTGATGCCCCTGGTGGGTGCCGCCGCCGACCGCACCGGACGCAAGAAGCCGCTGCTCGCGGCCGCCGCCTACCTCGGGGCCACGGCCACGGCGGCCATGTTCTTCCTGGACGGTGACCGCTATCTGCTCGGCGGGGCCCTCCTGGTCGTCGCGAACGCCGCCCAGTCGGTGGCGATGATGCTGTACAACTCCTACCTGCCACAGATCGCCCCACCCGAGCAGCGGGACGCGGTCTCCTCCCGCGGCTGGGCCTTCGGCTACGCGGCGGGCTCCCTGGTCCTCGTGGGCAACCTGGTCCTCTACACGGGGCACGAGAGCTTCGGCCTCTCGGAGAGCGCGGCGGTCCGCGTCTGCCTGGCCTCGGCCGGCCTGTGGTGGGGCGCCTTCGCCCTGATCCCGCTGACCCGGCTGCGCGACCGCAGGACCGTTCGGCGCGAGGCGGCGCTCCCGGGTTTCCGGCAGCTCGCGGCGACCGTCCGCGACATGCGCCGCCATCCGCTGACCCTGGCGTTCCTGCTGGCCTACCTCGTCTACAACGACGGCATCCAGACGGTGATCTCCCAGGCCTCGGTCTACGGCTCCGAGGAACTCGGCCTCGGGCAGTCCACCCTCATCGGCGCCGTGCTGCTGGTGCAGGTGCTGGCGGTCGCCGGGGCGCTGACGATGGGCAGGCTGGCCCGGAGGTACGGGGCCAAGCCCACGATCCTCGGCTCACTGGTCGCCTGGACGGGGACGCTCGCCGCCGGGTTCTTCCTGCCCGCCGGGGCGCCGGTGTGGTTCTTCGTCCTGGCCGCCGGGATCGGCCTGGTCCTCGGCGGCAGCCAGGCGCTGTCCCGCTCCCTGTTCTCCCATCTCGTCCCGCCCGGCAAGGAGGCCGAGTACTTCTCCGCGTACGAGATGAGCGACCGCGGGATGAGCTGGCTCGGGCCGCTGCTGTTCGGGCTCACGTACCAGCTGACCGGGAGCTACCGGGACGCGATCATCTCGCTGGTGGTCTTCTTCGTCCTGGGGTTCGCCCTGCTCGCCCGGGTCCCGGTGCGGCGTGCGATCGAAGAAGCGGGGAATCCGGTTCCCGAGAGGATTTAGCACTCGAGACGAAAGGGCTGTAGTGTACGCGTTTGGCCTGCCAGACGTACCGTTACTGCGCGTCAAAGATGCCGAAACGGCGCGTCACATCTGCTAGCAGATGTGACAAACCGGGCACTGGTGGGTACAACAAGGGCGGCTACGACGGCGACGCATGACCCGGAACGGGACTCGGAACGGGAATCTTTACCGCCGACCGGACGTTGACCGGATGACGACGACAGCGACACCTGTCCTGTGGGCGACAAGCCCGGGAGGCACGATTCATGAGTGAGCGAGCTCTTCGCGGCACGCGCCTCGTGGTGACCAGCTACGAGACGGACCGCGGCATCGACCTGGCCCCGCGCCAGGCCGTGGAGTACGCATGCGAGAAGGGGCACCGCTTCGAGATGCCCTTCTCGGTCGAGGCGGAGATCCCGCCGGAGTGGGAGTGCAAGGTCTGCGGGGCCCAGGCACTCCTGGTGGACGGCGACGGCCCGGAAGAGAAGAAGGCCAAGCCCGCGCGTACGCATTGGGACATGCTGATGGAGCGGCGCACCCGTGAGGAACTCGAAGAGGTCCTCGAGGAGCGTCTGGCGGTTCTGCGCTCCGGTGCGATGAACATCGCCGTTCATCCCCGGGACAGCCGCAAGTCGGCGTAAGTCCCTCCGGGGACCTGGCCGACGCAACTGAGCGTCATGAGACCGCGGGCGCCGTACGTCACGTACGGCGCCCGCGGTCTTGTACGTACGCGCGCGGCCGGGCCGGAGCCCGTGAGCCCGAGGGCTCAGTGCATCAGCGGCGGGCGCTGCCGCTGCTCCGGGGAGTCCCCCGGCTCGTCCCGGACGACCTCGCCCTGGACGACCTTGCCGTCGGGCCGGTACATCCGGGCCTGCTGGAAGGCGCCGCCCAGGCTGCCCGGGTCGGCCTCGCGGAGCTTGCGCTCGAAGGTGCGCTCGGCGGAGCGGCTCACGGCCTTCTGCACCGGGGGCAGCAGCAGGAGCAGTCCCGCCGCGTCCGACATCAGGCCGGGGAGGATCAGGAGCAGACCGCCCAGCATCGTCAGGCCGTTGCCCTCACCGGTGGACCGCGCCTCGGGCAACGCACCGCTCTGCTGCTGTTGCAGCGCCTCGGACAGCTTCCGGAAGGCGCGCCGGCCGGCCCGCTTGATGACCACCGAACCGAGGACGAGGCCCGCGAGCAGGATCAGGAGCACCACGAACCCGCTCGTCGCGCTCGCGACCATCGTGAGCAGCCAGATCTCCAGCACGAGCCACACGGCGAGCCCCAGCGGCAGGAACGTGCGCAGCCGGGAACGCCGGGGCCGGGCGGGGTTCCTGGGGGTCTGAGCGCCAGTCGTCATGCGTCCAGTGTGCCTGGCCGCGGTTCAGCGCGGGATAAGGCCGCCATCAGCGGTTTCCGCGAGGCGGCGGTCGCGGGCGGGGCTACGGCCTCGCCGGCTTGCCGCCGCGTCCCGTGACCTTGCCGACCCGCTCCCCGACGCCCCACGCCGTGACGCGCCACAGCGCCTCGACGAGGATGTCGCGGCTCATCTTGGAGTCGCCGAGCTCGCGCTCGACGAAGGTGATGGGCACCTCGATCACGTGGTAGCCGGCCTTGACCGCGCGGCGGGCGAGGTCGACCTGGAAGCAGTAGCCCTGGGAGGCGACGTCGTCGAGGCCGAGGCCCTCCAGGGTCTCGCGGCGGAAGGCCCGGTAGCCGCCGGTGACGTCGCGCAGCGGCAGGTCGAGCGCCAGCCGGGAGTACAGGCTTCCGCCCCGGGAGATCACCTCGCGGGACTTGGGCCAGTTGACCACCCGGCCGCCCGGCACCCACCGCGAGCCCAGCACCAGGTCGGCGCCCTTGAGGGCGGTGAGCAGACGGGGCAGCTCCTCCGGCTGGTGGGAGCCGTCGGCGTCCATCTCGACGAGCACGCCGTAGTCGCGCTCCAGACCCCAGCGGAAACCGGCGAGATAGGCCGCGCCCAGGCCTTCCTTGCCCTGGCGGTGCAGGACGTGGACCTGGTCGTCCTCGACGGCCAGTTCGTCGGCCAGCTTGCCCGTGCCGTCCGGGCTGTTGTCGTCGGCCACGAGCACGTGCGCCTCGGGGACGGCCTCCCGCACCCGGCCGACGATGCGCTTGATGTTCTCCGCCTCGTTGTAGGTCGGGATGATCACCAAGGCCGTGCCGAGCGGGCCGAACTTCCGCCCCTGGGCTCTTGCCGCCGGGGTTCCGTCGCCGTCGTTCACTGCTGCCCCTTCATGTCCGTACGCAGGGGTCCACCATAGTGGCCCCCGCCTGCGCCGACGTGACAGGACGTTCGAATCGTGGTGTCGAATGCGCGGGGAGCGCGCCCGCGGGTGGGAGCGTCCGGCGGATGGGGGCCCGGCGCCCTTCGGGCCGGCCTGGGACCCGCTGGCTGCGGATCGATCCAAAGCCGTTGTCTACTGAGCGCCCGGGCCCCACCCGGGTCACACCTCCCCGACCGGCAGGAGCGTTCCCTCGGCGCTTCGCCGGCCTGAGCCTGGCGTCCAGTGGCGGTGCCCCGGTGCGGCACACCGTCCCTGACCCGGCGGCGCCGCGGCGAGTGCGCGGACGGTCCCCGGTCGGGCGTCCGGTGGTGGACCCGGCCGAACCTACCGGCCCCCCGCGGCCGCCTGTCAACAGCCGTCCCACCTGCGCTTCGTGCGGTAACGCCCAGGTCAGAGCAGAGGATGCGCAGGTCGCGCACCGAGGGGGCGGCGTGCGGCTTCACGCCCGCCACCCCCGTAGATCACTCGCCCGGCCGTACGAAGACCGTGTGTCCGCCCACCACGGTGCGCAGGCAGACGGGCAGGTCGGAGCCCGGCGTCAGGTCGGGCAGCCCCGGGGTGCCGGAGCGGGGGTCGGTCGACCAGCGGGCGACCCGGTCGTCCGGGGCCTGGACGACGAGTTCGCCGGTGCGCCACACGGCGTAGTCGGCCGGGGCGCCGGGCACCAGCACGCCCGCGTCGTCCCGTCCGACGGCCCGCCAGCCGCCGCGGGTGTGCGCCGTGAACGCGGCGCGCACGGAGACGCGGTGCTCCGGGGTGCGGTGGAAGGCGGCGGCCCGGAGCGTGCCCCACGGGTCGAGCGGGGTGACCGGGCTGTCGGAGCCGAAGGCGAGGGGCACCCCGGCCCGCAGCAGCGCGGCGAAGGGGTTCAGACCGCGGGCCCGCCCGGGGCCCAGCCGCTGCGCGTACATGCCCTCCTCGCCGCCCCACAGGGCGTCGAAGGCCGGCTGCACGGACGCGGTGAGGCCGAGTTCGGCGAAGGCCGCGATGGACTCGGGGGTGAGCATCTCGGCATGCTCCACCCGGTGCCGGGCGGCCCGGATCCGGGCGAGGCCCAGCTTCTCGGCGGCGGCACGCACTCCCTCCACGACGGCGTCCACGGCGGCGTCCCCGATGGCGTGGAAACCGGCCTGGAGCCCCGCCTCGGTGCACGCCACGACGTGCGCGGCGACCGCGGCGGCGTCCAGGTACGCCCGGCCGGTGTGCGCGGCGTCGCGGTACGGCCGGTGGAGGCAGGCGGTGTGCGAGCCGAGGGCCCCGTCGACGAACAGATCCCCGGCCGCGCCGACCGCGCCCAGCTCGCGCGCCTTGGCGACGTCCTGCTCGGCCCAGTAGCCGACGACACGCGGCCCGGGCTCCTCAACGGCCAGGCGCAGCAGCCCGGTGAGGTCGTCCTCGGAGGAGATCTCCGGCCCGGCGCACTCGTGGAGGGTGCCGATGCCGAGGGAGACGGCGTGCGCGAGGGCGGCCTCCTGGGCCTGGACGCGCTGCCGGGGTGTGACGGCCCCGAACGCGGCGGCCCGGACGGCGTGATGCGCGTCGGCCGTGAGCGGTCCGTCCTCCCGGTCGGCCTCGGGGACCAGGTCGAGCAGGGCCGTCGTGACGACCGCCGAGTGCACGTCGATCCGGCTGAGGTAGAGCGGCCGGTGCCCGGTCGCCTCGTCGAGTTCGGCTCGCGTCGGGGGACGCCCGCCGGGCCAGCGCGCGGAGTCCCAGCCGTGCCCGAGCAGCACCCGGTCGCCGGGGTGGGCGGCGGCGAAGTCCCGTACGAGGGAGAGGGCGGTCTCGAGGGAGTCGGCGTTCGACAGGTCGAGTCCGGTCAGGGCGAGGCCGGTGGCCGTGGTGTGCACGTGTGCGTCGGTGAAGGCCGGGGTGACGAGCGCGCCGTCCAGCTCGACGACCTCGTCGACGCCCTCCGCGAACGCGTCGGCGGCCCCTTCGGAACCGACCCACGCGATCTGCCCCCGCTCGACGACCATCGCGGTGGCGAAGGGGTCGGCGGGACTGTGCACCTCACCGCGACGCAGCAGAACGGTCTTCGTCGACGCACTGGACTCACTCATGGAGGACAGTCTCACAGGCGTGCTTGCGGCACCCGGCGAAGGGGCACGGGCAACGGCGCCACCGGCCGCGCCCGGAAACCGGTGATCAGATCCTGGGCGGCCGCGCCTCGTACGGCGTGGACAGCACCACGGTGGTCCGGGTCGAGACGCCCGCCAGCGACCGCACCCGTGCCAGCAGCTCCTCCAGTTCGTGCGGTGTGGCCACCCGCACCTTGAGGATGTAGTTCTCGTCCCCCGCCACGCTGTGGCACGCCTCGATCTCCGGTACGCCGGCCAGCCGGTCCGCGATGTCGTCCGGCGCGCTCGGGTCGAACGGCTTCACCGAGATGAACGCCGTCATCGGCAGCCCCACGGCCTCCGGGTCGACGACCGCCGCATAGCCCCGGATGACCCCCCGCTGCTCGAGCCGCCGCACCCGCTGGTGCACGGCCGACGTGGACAAGCCCGTGGCCTTGCCCAGGTCGGTGTAGCTCATCCGCCCGTCCTTGACGAGCAGCTGCACGATCTGTCGGTCCAGCTCCTCCATGGCGCAAGAACCTACAGGGCCGCTGACCGCCTCCGGTACCTCGGCCGCCGGGGCCATGTCCGGTTCGGGAGGCGGGCGGAAGGCGGCCGTCGGCGCTGCGGGGGACAAAACCGCCGGAGCGGGCACCCGCGAGTGCCGTGTGACGAACGCCACACCCTTCGAACAGTCTCCGTGATGCCGTCGTGATTACCACCCAGGGGTGACGGGAAGTGCTTGCTGTGGTCGAGGCCGCAGCGCCTGAACGGCCCAGCCCGAGGGGGAGAACCCAATGCAGAGTCTTAAGCGCCCTGGTCGCACCGCGCCCAAGCGGCACCAGCTCGTCGTCGAGCCCGAGCCGGAGGGTGTCGAACCCGACGCCTACGACGAAGAACTCGACGCCTACGACACCTTCGAGATGTTCCGGGTCGTCTGCCCGGACTGCGCGCAGCCCATCGCCCTCCTGGCGGACGAGGAGGTGCTTCCCGAGCACGCGCTGTGCGCCTCGCCCTGGAACCCGTTCGGCCTCACGGTCTGTGCCGGAACCGGCCGCAGGGCGGCGGACGCCCGCCCCGCGGACGAGTCCGTGGAGCCCCAGGAGCAGGACACCGCCCTGCTGCTGACGCTCCCTCAGGGACTCGACTGGCGGACCCAGCCCTTCTCGCACGTCGGCGGACCGGGCTCACGCCCCATCAGGGTCCCCGTGATGCGCCGCCAGGCGGCCTGAGCACGGGCTTCCCCGCCCGCTCGCTCCACTCCGGCGACTGCCCCGCGCCACGGTCGGCGGACCGCCGTGGTGCGGGACCGGCGTGCCCGCTCACCCGGAGTGCGCGCCCGGCCAGGAGACACGACGGACCGGACGCCGCTGAACGCACGCCCGATTCCGCCCGCGGGTGACCCGTCCGGCCTCCGTCGCGTTGCCCAGGCATGACCCCCATCTCCTCAGCGACCGGGCGTCAGCGCCTGCTGTTCGTCCCGCCGCCCGCACAGTCGGTTCGACCGCCACGTCTCCAGGACCCGCCGATCTACCGCGACCTGATGCGCACCTGGGCCGAGGGCGGCCGCACCCTGCCGGGCCGGCACGACCCGGAGTGGACGCGGCTCGCGGCGCCCTGGCGGGGCCTCGACCAGTTCAGCGCGTCTCTGGACCCACCACATGGCGGGCGATGACCATCCGCTGGATCTGGTTGGTGCCCTCGACGATCTGCAGCACCTTGGCCTCGCGCATGTAGCGCTCGGCCGGGAAGTCGGCGGTGTAGCCGTAGCCGCCGAGGATCTGGACGGCGTCGGTGGTGACGCGCATCGCCGTGTCCGTGCAGTGCAGCTTGGCCATGGCCGCCTGCCGGGTGAAAGGCCGGCCGGCGTCGCGCAGCCGGGCCGCCGCCAGGTAGAGCGCGCGGCCGGCCTCGATCTGCGTCGCCATGTCGGCGAGCATGAAGCGCAGCCCCTGGAAGTCGGCGATCGGTCTGCCGAACTGGCGCCTCTCGGTCGCGTACCGCAGCGCCTCGTCCAGCGCCGCCTGCGCCACGCCGATCGCGCACGCCGAGATGCCGAGCCGCCCGGCGTCGAGGGACGACAGGGCGATCGCGAAGCCATGGCCCTCCTCGCCGATGCGCCGGGCGTCGGAGACGCGGACGGCGTCGAAGTGGACCTGGGCCGTGGGCGAGCCCTTCATGCCCATCTTCTTCTCGGGCGCCGCGGCACTGACCCCTTCCGCGTCGCCGGGGACCAGGAAGGCGGTGATGCCGCGCGGCCCCTCCTCGCCGGTGCGGGCCATGACCGTGTAGAAGTCGGCGATCCCGCCGTGGGTGATCCAGGCCTTGGTGCCGGTGATCACCCAGTCGTCGCCGTCGCGCACGGCCTTGGTGCGCAGGGCCGCCGCGTCCGATCCGGAGTGCGGCTCGGAGAGGCAGTACGCGCCCAGGGTGGCGCCGCCGAGCATCGCGGGCAGGTGCTCGACCTGCTGCTCCTTGGAGCCGTGGGCGGCGAGGGCGTAGGAGGCCAGGGTGTGGACGCTGACGCCGAGACCGACGGTCAGCCGTGCCGCGGCGAGCTCCTCCAGCACCTGGAGGTAGACCTCGTAGGGCTGCTCCCCGCCGCCGTACTCCGCGTCGTACGGCAGGCCGAGCAGGCCGGACCGGGAGAGCAGGGTGAACAGCTCGCGCGGGAAGCGGCCGGCCTCCTCCTCCTCGGCCGCGTGCGGGGCGATCTCCTGGGCCGCGATGTCGCGGACGAGTGAGATCAGGTCCCGGGCCTCCTCCGTGGGCAGTTGCCGGTCCACCGGCTGCGGGGCGCGGTCGGGCATGGCGACGCTCTCCTCCCTGTCGGGCACTGGCGGTCGGGCCCATGGGTGGGGGGCGGCGCCGCCTGGTCGTTCTGGTGCCTGGCCGATGCTTGCAGTCCCGGGTCGCGGAAGCTGCTGACAGCGGCTGTGCGCTGTGAGTATGCCCGATCGGAGGCATCCCGTCACCAGTTAACGACCGCTCACTTCAAGAATGGCCGAGCATCCCCCCGGCGGGGACATTGCTACGCACCATTGACCCAACTGGTCTAGTCCTCCTACCGTTTGGCCCACCGTTTCACCGCGTCCATGCCAATGGTCGCGCGCGCTCTCCCCTCCCCCACGAGGAGGCACCAAATGCAGACCCCCCACACCTCCCGCTTGCGGGCCGTCGTGTCCGCGGTCTGCTGCGCCGTCCTCGGCGTCGGCCTGCTGGCCGGCGCGGGCACCTCCGCCACCGCGGCGACCTCGGCTCAGGAGGCCGCCGCGGACGCGAAGGCCGCTAGCGCGGCCGAGGCCGGCGGAGCCAAGGTCATCGGCTACTTCACCGAATGGGGCACCTACGACCGCAAGTACTACGTCAAGAACATCGAGACGTCCGGCTCGGCGGACACACTCACGCACATCAACCACGCCTTCGGCAACGTCAGCGGCGGCAAGTGCGCCATGGGCGACGGCTACGACGGCTACGCGGCCACCGACCGGGCCCACACAGCCGCCGTGTCCGTCGACGGCCAGGCCGACACCTGGGACCAGCCGCTGCGCGGCACCTTCAACCAGCTGCGCGAACTGAAGAGGAAGCGCCCGGACCCCAAGGTCCTGTGGTCCTTCGGCGGCTGGACCTGGTCGGCCGGCTTCGGGGAGGCCGCGAAGAACCCGGCCGCGTTCGCCCAGTCCTGCTACGACCCGGTCGAGACTCCCGGTGGGCCGACGCCTTCGACGGCATCGACATCGACTGGGAGTACCCGAACGCCTGCGGCGCCACCTGCGACACCAGCGGCAAGGCGGCCCTCCGCGACGTGATGCAGGTGCTGCGCGCCGAGTTCGGCGCGCAGCACCTGGTCACCGCGGCGATCACCGCCGACGCCACCCCGGGCGGCAAGATCGACGCGGCGGACTACGCGGGCGGCGCACGGTACGTCGACTGGTACAACCCGATGACGTACGACGTCTTCGGCGCCCGGGACGCCGCGGGACCGCCCGCCCCGTACTCGCCGCTGACCTCGTACTCCGGCATCCCGAAGGCGGGCCACCACACCGCGGCGACCATCGCCAAGCCCAAGGTCGTCGGTGTCCCGGCCTCCACGCTGCTGCTCGGCATCGGCTTCTACGGCCGCGGCTGGACCGGCGTGACCCAGGCAGCACCCGGAGGCACCGCGACCGGCCCGGCGGCGGGCACGTACGAGCAGGGCATCGAGGACTACAAGGTGCTCAAGGACAGGTGCCCGGCGACGGGCAGGGTGGCCCGCACGGCCTACGCCGGGTGCGGCAGCGAGTGGTGGAGTTACGACACCCCGGCGACCCTCGCGACCAAGATGGACCACACGGACCAGCAGGGCCTGGGCGGCAGCTTCCTCTGGGAGCTGAGCGGCGACACCGCGAACGGTGAGCTGATCAAGGCCATCAGGTAGAGCGCCGTGCGTGGGGCGGGGGGTCCGCAGCGGACCCTCCGCCCCTCTTCTCACGCGCCCCGGCCGGCCGGCTGCGGGGCGGGGTAGGCGGGGTCGAGCTCCTCGATCGCGCGCAGGGCGCCGCCGAGCGTCCTCACCAGGAGCTCGCACATGGTCTCGCGGGGGAGCTCCGGGTCGTCGATCCATTCGAGGGTGGCGCCCTCCACACTGCACACCCAGGCCAGCAGGCCCATGCGCGCCAGCGGGGTGATGTCCAGTCGGCCGTACGCGCCCTCGGCGATGGTGGTGACGACGGCCGTGCGCACCCCGTCGCGCAGGGCGTGCACCTCGGTGTCGAAGCCGACCCCGCCGCTGACGATCGTGCGGTACGCGGCCTGGTTGTGCTCGGCGTAGCGCAGGTAGCTGTCGATGGTGCGCTGGACCCGGTCCACGGACGGCAGTTCCTGGCCGCCGGCCGCCCGGGTGAGCAGCTCGGTGACGGAGTCCTGGATGATGGCCAGGTAGTAGCCGCGCTTGGACTGGAAGTAGTAGTAGATCAGCCCCTTGGCGACGTGTGCCTGCCGGGCGATGTCGTCCATCGACAGGGCGTCGTACGACGTGTCGGCGAACAACCTCCGCCCGATGGCGATCAGTTCGGCTCGGCGCGCCGTCGAGCGCTCGGTACCTCGGGCTCTGGGGCGCGCGGCAGGCTGTGGACTGATATTCAATTTCGACCCTGGTCTCACGGGCGGGGGCGGGACATCCGCAGTATGGCAGGTCGCACAGCGGGCTCGTGGGTCAGGTCACAGGGCCCCGGGGCCGTGCCGAAGCGGCCCGGTTCGGGGCCCGGGCCGCTCCACGACGGCGGTTCGGCGGCGGGCGGATGCGCTCAGGCGCGTACGCCCACCGCCGCCAGCGCCGTGCGCTGCGCCGCGCTCGGGCGCGCAGGGAAGTAGAGGTAGCAGACGCCTCCCGTGCCGGAGACGACCTTGCCGGTGGCGTTGTACCGCTTGGTGCGCAGCCAGATGTTCTCGAACTCGCGCCGCCGGTAGACGCGCCGCACGGCCTCGTTGCTCTCCGAGGCGGGGTCGTTGGCGATCACGTCCCCGTCGGCGGTGAAGCCGATCACGGTCATGAGGTGCCCGGCCGTGCCGTAACCGGCCCCGGTCAGCTCCTCCTTGAGGAAGGACTGGGAGGTGATGGCCGGGATGCCGGCGGCGATCAGCGTCTCCAGGTCGGTGAGCGAGCCGAGCCGGGTGACCACGCCCTGGAGGTCCTCGAAGGTGGCCGCGTAGGCGGCGTTGAAGGGCCAGTTGCCGCAGCCGGCGTACTGGTGGTCGTAGGTGAAGCGGGCCGCGTGGCACACCTGCGGGTCGGCGTACGACGGGTCGACCCAGGCCAGTTGCCCGGGGGTGAGGCGGCCGCCCCAGTACTCGATGATCATTTGGGAGGACGTCGGGCTGCACCAGGCCTCGCCGCCGTTGTCGTACTCGGGGTACCGGCCCTTGTGGATCTCCTGCGAGTACCGCGGGACGTCCAGTTCCCCGGACATGCCGGGCGAGGAGGCGGGGACGGTGAACCGGTCGGGTACGTCCGAGGCCATCGCGCCGGTCCGCCACACCTGGGGGGTGGCCTGGGTGCCGGGCTTGCGGTACAGGGTCAGGCGCAGCCGGTAGGAGGCGAGGCGCAGGCCCGTCGACGGGTCGTCGATCGCCAGGGTGTCGGTCCAGACGGTGCTCCTGCCGTCGCTCTGGTCGTCGACCGAGGTGCTCCGGACGTCGCGGTCGCCGGAGGCCCAGCGGCCCATGACGTACCAGGGGGTGCCGGTGCCGTCGGTGTAGGTGCCCTTGATCTCGGCCTGGAGCCAGGTGCCGGAGGGGGTGTGCGCGTTCCAGGAGACGACCGCCTCCGTCGCCGGGACGGAGAGGAGGTGGACGGGGGACGTCCAGGTGCCGTACTCCCAGGAGGCGGTGGTGCCGGTGTGCGGGTCCGTGTAGGCCCTGGTGCCGGCGGGTGTCGCGATCACCAGGCCCGGGCGGGTGCCGGCGACGGCACGGGTGCCCCGGCGGGTGCCGGAGCGCCAGTCGGCGTGCGACGTCCAGGCCCGGTTGTCCACGGCGCGGGCCGGGACCGCCCGGGCCGCGTCCGCCGGATCGGTCGTCATGGAGGTCTCGGGGCCGGCGGCCGCCGGCCCCGCGCTCGCGGTGACGGCTGCGGCGACGGCGGCGGCCAGGACGATTCTGCGGGACGGCTGTTCGACTCTGCTCATGGTGAGCCCCCGGTGGTCGGAGTCGGGCAGGGCGGGGCAGGTCCGTTGCACGGGCGGTCGCACCGTGCGTGCGCCACATAGCAGCACAGCCCGCCCGGTCCTGCCAGCACTTCGGGCCGCGCCACGCCCATCAATATTGGCGTCGACCGGTGGCGGCGGCCGTCGGTCTCGTCGTACGGGCGCCCCCCGTGGTTAGAGTGCTGGCGAGATGAACGCGCCCTTCCGTCCCGCACCGGGATCCTCCGTCCGCGACCTGGCCTGCCGGATCCGCCGCCTTCCCCCCTCCTGCGGACCGGTCCGGCTCGTCGGCGTCGACGGGCACGCCGGCTCCGGGAAGAGCACGTTCAGCGGGGAGTTGGCGGGTGAGCTGGGCGGCGCGCCCGTGCTGCGCCTCGACGACATCGCCAGCCACGACGAACTGTTCGACTGGACCGGACGGCTGCTGGACCAGGTGATCGAGCCGCTGTCGCACGGCCGGACCGCGCACTACGCCCCCTACGACTGGCGGGCCCGCCGCTTCGGCCCGCCGCGTCCGCTGCCGCCGGCCCCGGTGATCCTCCTGGAGGGCGTCGGGTCGGGGCGCCGCGCGCTGCGCCCCCGTCTCGTCCTGCTGCTGTGGATGGAGCTGCCACGCGAGGAGGCCTGGGCCCGGGGCCGGTCACGGGACGGGGAGGAGCAGCGGGGCTTCTGGAACGGATGGATCCCGGCGGAGCGCCGGCACTTCGCGGACGACCCCTCGCGGCCCTTCGCCTACCTCCTGGTGCGGCAGCGAAAGGCGGGGTACGAGGTGCTCGCGGGGCCCGCCGGGACCGCTGGACCGGACCACTCCGTGACGCAGGGTGACGAGCCGCCCGCAGTGCGCTGAAGTGGTGAAGACCGGTGCGGAACAACTTCCCGGAGTGTGTCAACTCTGCTTGACCGGGGCCCCGTACAGGTCTTACGTTCTCGATGTGCGGTATCGGAGCCGCCCCATGACGCGAAGCCCCCGGTTGTTCCCCCGTGATCGGGGGCTTCGTTCCGTCCTCTTCCGGGTTTTCGGGCCCCGCGCGGCGCCGAACGCTCACCCTCGGTCACCACCCCGCTCAGGGCCGCGGCCGCTCCCACCTCGCAGAACGCCGCGTGAGGCCCTCTACGGACGCGCCGCCCCCGCAGGTACGATGCCCTCGTCGCGACCTGCGGACGGTTGCTGCGCGCCAGGCGCAACTCCCTTCCGTGGCTCAGCGGTTCGAGCAGGGCAGTCGGCCGGGGGACGGCTCGTTGGCATACCGACGGGGGCACGGTTCGTGGGGGACGTGATGGACTTCGGCACGCAGGGCCCTCAAGCCCCGGCCGACCTCGCCTGGCTGCGGGGCATCGACGCCTACACCATGGGCGCCTATCCGCAGGCGGAGGAGGAGTTCCGCGCCGCCGTGCGGATGGATCCCGCCATGGCCGACGGCTGGCTCGGGCTGCACGCGCTGCGCGTCGACACGGCGACCGCGCTGCTGAGGATGTTCCGGCACCGGGAACGCTTCGGCGAGCAGCGCACCCGCTACCGTCGCACCCTCAACTCCTGGTACTGGCTCGGCTGGTGGGTGCAGCCGGTGCTGGAGAGCCCGCGGGACCTGCTGCTCGCGCACGCCTCGCACTGGCTGGACGGGCGCCACGTCCCCGAGCTGGACCGGGCCCTCGCGGGACTGCCCCCGGTCGACAGCGACCACCAGGTGCGCTTCCTGCACGCCTGCCGCGCCTACCTCGTCAAGGACTGGGAGCAGCTGGTCCGCCACACCGACCCGCTTCTCGACGATCCGGTGCTCGGCATCGAGGCGGGCCTGTTCGGGGGCATGGCCCGGGTCCGGCTGGAGATGTACGGGCAGGCCGAACCGCTGCTGTCCGCCGCGCTGATGCGCTGCCGCAGCGAGCAGCCGCAGCGTAAGGAGCTGCGCTACTGGCTGGCCCGGGCCCACGAGGGCACCGGCCGCAGCGCCGCCGCGCTCCCCCTGTACCGGGCCGTGCACCGCGTCGACCCGGCCTTCATGGACACCTCCGCCCGGCTCGCCGCGATCGCCGAGGGCGACGGGTACGACGACTCCGCCGACCTCGCGGCGATCACCCTGCCCGGCATCGGCCAGGACACCGTGGACGGACCGGACGGGTTCGACCCCCTCTTCGGCCTGGAGGGGCGCGATCTGAGGCTGCCCGACCCGGAGCCGCCGGTCTCCGCTCCCCTGCCGCCGGTGGCCGATCCGGCGGTCCGCGCCAAGGGCGGCCCGGTGGCGTCGCTGCCCACCGGGCCGACCGACCCCGCTTTACTCGAGGAGGCGCTCGCCCAGCTTGAGTGCATGGTGGGGCTGGAGCCGGTGAAACGCCAGGTCAAGGCCCTCTCCGCGCAACTGAACATGGCCCGGTTGCGCGCCGGGCAGGGCCTTCCGGTCCAGCCGCCGAAACGCCACTTCGTCTTCTCCGGCCCCTCCGGCACCGGCAAGACCACCGTCGCCCGCATCCTGGGCCGCGTCTTCTACGCCCTCGGTCTGCTCGGCGGCGACCATCTCGTGGAGGCCCAGCGCGCCGACCTCGTCGGCGAGTACCTCGGGCAGACGGCCGTCAAGGCCAACGAACTGATCGACTCCGCCCTCGGGGGCGTACTCTTCGTCGACGAGGCGTACGCGCTGTCGAACTCGGGCTACGGCAAGGGGGACGCGTACGGCGACGAGGCGCTGCAGGTGCTGCTGAAGCGGGCCGAGGACAACCGCGACCACCTCGTGGTGATCCTGGCCGGCTACCCGGAGGGCATGGACCGCCTGCTGGCGGCGAACCCCGGGCTGTCGTCCCGCTTCACCACCCGCGTCGACTTCCCGTCCTACCGGCCCCTGGAACTGACCGAGATCGGCAAGGTCCTTGCCGCGGAGAACGGCGACCTGTGGGACGAGGAGGCCCTCGACGAGCTGCGGTCCATCGCCGGGCACGTGGTGGAGCAGGGGTGGATCGACGAGCTGGGCAACGGGCGGTTCCTGCGGACGCTGTACGAGAAGAGCTGCGCGTACCGGGACCTGCGGCTGTCGGTGTACCCCGGGGTCCTGGGCCGGGAGGATCTGGTCACGCTGCGGCTGCCGGACCTGATGCAGGCCTACGGGGAGGTGCTGTCCGGGCGGGGGCCGCAGGCTCCGCCCGGACTGTGAGGGACCGGCGTGGCGAGCCCCTACGTCGCCAGTACCTCCTCGCCGGACCTGGGTTCGGTCAGCCGGACCTCGCGCACCTCGCGGTGGGCCGGGTCCCGGACCTCACCCACCAGCAGTTCCAGCACGTCCTCCAGTGCCACGAGCCCGAGCACCTTCCCGGACGTGTCGGCCACCTGCGCCAGGTGCGTCGCGGCCCGCCGCATCACCGTCAGCGCGTCGTCCAGCGGCAGGTCGGAGCGGAGGGTCGTCATCGGCCGCCACAGCTGCTGCGGCACGGCCCGGTCCGAGTGCTCCAGATCCAGGACGTCCTTGACGTGCAGGTAGCCCATGAACGCGCCGTTGTCCGCGGCGACGGGGAAGCGGGAGTAGCCGGTGCGGGCGGTGAGCTCGACGATCCGGCCGGGCGTGACCGACGGGCTGACCGTCACCAGGGACTCGCGCCCCAGCAGGACGTCCGTCACCGGGCGGGAGCCCAGCTCCAGGGCGTCCTCCAGGCGCTCGGCCTCCTCGGGGTCGAGCAGCCCCGCCTGGCCCGCGTCCTCCACCAGCCGGTTCAGCTGCTCGCTGGTGAAGACGGCCTCGACCTCGTCCCTGGGCTCGACGTGGAAGAGCCGCAGGATGCACTGGGAGCAGGCGCCGAGGGCGGCGGTGACGGGCCTGCAGAAGCGGGCGAAGAAGACCAGGCCGGGGCTGAGCCACAGCGCGGCCTTCTCCGGGGCCGCCATCGCCAGGTTCTTCGGGACCATCTCGCCGATGACGAGGTGGAAGAAGACGACCGCGGCCAGGGCGATGACGTAGGTCAGCGGGTGGATCACGCCGTGCGGCAGACGGGCCCACGCGAAGACCGGCTCCAGCAGGTGGGCGACCGTCGGTTCGGCGACCGCGCCGAGGGTCAGCGAGCAGACGGTGATGCCGAACTGGGCCGCCGCCATCATCTGCGGCAGCCGCTCCAGACCGTAGAGGACCTGCCGGGCCCGGGCGGTGCCGAGCGGCTCGATCTGGCTGCGGCGTACGGAGACCAGCGCGAACTCGGCGCCGACGAAGAATCCGTTGGCGAGCACGAGCAGCGCGGCGAAGAGGAGTTGCAGGACGCTCATCGGGTGGCCTCCGCCCTGGCCGCCACGGGGGCGGTCCGCACGAGCCGGACCCGCTCCGCGCGGTAGTGGCCGACCTGGCGCACCGCGAGGCGCCAGCCGGGCAGCTCCGCCTTGTCACCGACGGCGGGGATCCGGCCCAGCAGGTCGGCGATCAGGCCCGCGACGGTCTCGTAGGGGCCCTCGGGGACGTCGAGGCCTATGCGCTGCAGCACGTCGACGCGGCAGCTGCCGTCGACGTCCCAGGCGGGCCTGCCGTCCTCCGGCGGGGCGGCGGCCAGCTCGGGCAGGTCGTGCCCGTCGTGCTCGTCGCGGACCTCGCCGACGAGCTCCTCGACGATGTCCTCCAGCGTGACGACGCCTGCGGTGCCGCCGTACTCGTCGACGACCACCGCGATGGGCTGCTCGCTGCGCAGCCGGGCCAGCAGGGGCCGTACGGGCAGGGTCTCGGGGACGAGCAGCGCCGGGCGGGCGATACGGCCCACGGGCGTGCGCAGCCGGTCCCGCACGGGCACCGCGAGGGCGTCCTTGAGGTGGACCATGCCGACGACCTCGTCGATCCGCTCCCGGTAGACGGGGAAGCGGGACAGGCCGGTGGCGCGGGTCAGGTTGACCACGTCCTCGGCGGTGGTGGAGGACTGCAGCGCGCTGACCTTCACGCGCGGCGTCATCACGTGCTGCGCGGTCAGCTCGCCCAGGGACAGGGTCCTCACGAAGAGGTCGGCCGTGTCCTGCTCCAGGGCGCCGGCCCGGGCCGAGTGGCGGGCCAGGGAGACGAGTTCGCCGGGGGTGCGGGCCGAGGCCAGCTCCTCGGCGGGCTCGATGCCCAGCGCCCGGACGAGCCGGTTCGCCACGGCGTTCAGGGCCGCGATGACCGGGCGGAACAGCCGGGCGAAGACGTGCTGCGGGCCCGCGACGAAACGCGCGACCTGCAGCGGCCGGGACACGGCCCAGTTCTTGGGCAGGAGCTCGCCGATCACCATCTGCACGGCGGAGGCCACCAGCATGCCGACGACGACCGTGACCCCGGAGACGGCTCCCTCGGGGATGCCGATCGAGGTGAAGGGGCCGTGCAGCAGCCCGGCGAGCGCCGGCTCGGCGAGCATGCCGACGACGAGGGAGGTGATGGTGATGCCGAGCTGGGTGCCGGAGAGCTGGAAGGAGAGTTCCTTGAGCGACTCGACGACGCGGTGGGCGCGCCGGTCGCCCTCGGCGGCGGCCTTCTCGGCTTCCGCCCGCTCGACCGTCACCAGGCCGAACTCGGCCGCCACGAAGAATCCGTTGGCGAGAATCAGCAGGAACGCGGCTGCCAGGAGCAGCAGGGGGATGGTCATGATGCCGCCGCCTCCGCACGGTCGCGGACACGGTCCACGCCATGTCGGCGGGGGGCGGCGCAGGTACTGCAGGACGATCCGTCCATCGCCGGAGAGGGTCACTCCTCGGTTAGCAGGAGCCCCTGGCGCACCGGGCGGGGCGGCAGGGGCGGAGGCGCATCCGTTCACGCCGTCCGCCCAACAGATTAATCAAGACACGGCCCGCGGCGGCAGTGGCGGCCGCCCGCCGGATGAGCCGCGTCAGCCCCGGCGCTGCTCGGGGCCGGCGACGGAACGGGCCTCGACGAGCGCCCGCAGGGCCCGCGCGTCGGAGAGGGCGCGCTGCTTGGCGAGGCCCGGCTGGATGCCCAGGGCGGGCAGGCTGGTGCCGTCGCTGAGGTTGAGGAACACCCAGGGGTCGCCGGGCCGGAGGGTCACCTGGAGGATCTCCGCCCACTCCAGCCGACGCTTGTTCGTGAGATTGACGACAGTGACACCGCCCTCGTCGGCGACGACCTTGGGCCGCGCCAGCAGGAGCAGCACGGCGTCCAGCAGGAGCGCCGTGAACACGAAACTGAGGCGCTCGCCGGGGCTGAGCCTGAGCATCATCGCGACGGCGGTGATCACCACGAAGATCGCGACGGCGGCACCGAGCAGCACCGCGCGGGTGCTGCCCGGCCGGAAGGTGACGGGCAGGGTGGGCAGGTCGGACATCGGTGTCGCCCCTTCAGAGACGGCAGGCGTGGATGGCCGTGGTCAGGATGGCCCGGGCGCCGATGTCGTAGAGGTCGTCCATGATGCGCTGCGCCTCCTTGGCGGGGACCATCGCGCGGACGGCGACCCAGCCTTCGTTGTGCAGCGGGGAGACGGTCGGTGACTCCAGGCCGGGGGTGAGGGCGACGGCCTTCTCGAGCTGCTCGACGCGGCAGTCGTAGTCCATCATCACGTACGTCCGGGCGACCAGGACGCCCTGCAGGCGCCGCAGGAACTGCTGGACCTTGGGGTCCTCGCCGTCGGCGCCGGTGCGGCGGATGACGACGGCCTCGGACCGCATGATCGGCGCGCCGACGACTTCCAGGCCCGCGTTGCGCAGGGATGTGCCGGTCTCGACGACGTCGGCGATGACCTGGGCGACGCCGAGCTCGATGGCGGTCTCGACGGCGCCGTCGAGGTGGACGACGGAGGCGTCGATGCCGTGGTCGGCGAGGTGCTTGGCGACGATGCCCTCGTAGGAGGTGGCGATCGTCCTGCCCTTGAGGTCCGCCAGGTCGCCGCCGACGGTGCCCGGCCTGGTGGCGAACCGGAAGGTCGAGCGGGCGAAGCCCAGCGGCAGGATCTCCTCGGCCTCGGCGTCGGAGTCGATCAGCAGGTCGCGGCCGGTGATGCCGATGTCGAGCTGCCCGGAGGCGACGTAGATGGCGATGTCGCGGGGGCGCAGGTAGAAGAACTCGACCTCGTTGGTCGGGTCGACGATCCGCAGTTCCTTGGACTCGCGGCGCTGCTGGTAGCCGGCCTCATGCAGCATCTCCGCCGCAGGGCCTGACAGGGAACCCTTGTTGGGGACGGCGATGCGCAGCATGAGGTCGGCTTCCTTTGCGTGGTGTCGGACGGGAACGGGGGTGCGGCTCAGAGGTGGGCGTAGACGTCGTCGAGGCTGATGCCACGGGCGACCATCATCACCTGGACGTGGTAGAGCAGCTGCGAGATCTCCTCGGCGGCTGCTTCCTTGCCCTCGTACTCGGCGGCCATCCACACCTCGGCGGCCTCCTCGACGACCTTCTTGCCGATGGCGTGGACGCCCTTCCCGACCAGTTCGGCGGTACGGGAGGTGGCGGGGTCGCCCTGAGCGGCCTTCTGCTGGAGCTCGGCGAAGAGCTCCTCGAACGTCTTCTTGGACATGGTGACGCTCAGCCTATGCCACAGGCGGCTCCCGTCAGCGCCAGGGTTCGGATACCGAGCGGAGCGTGGCCGCCGTCGCCACCGCGGCCGTCACCGCCTCGTGCCCCTTGTCCTCGCTGGAGCCCTCGATGCCGGCGCGGTCCAGGGCCTGCTCCTCGGTGTCGCAGGTCAGTACGCCGAAGCCGACGGGGACGCCGGTGTCGACGGAGACCTGGGTGAGGCCCTGGGTGACGCCCTGGCACACATAGTCGAAGTGGGGGGTCCCGCCGCGGATGACGACGCCGAGGGCGACGATCGCGTCGTAGCCGCGGCCCGCGAGGACCTTGGCGACGACCGGGAGCTCCCAGCTGCCGGGGACCCTGAGCAGGGTCGGCTCGTCGATGCCCAGGTCGTGCAGGGCGCGCAGGGCGCCCTCGACCAGACCGTCCATCACCTTCTCGTGCCACTGGGCCGCGATGACGGCGACCCGGAGGTCACCCACATTGCGTACGGACAGCTCCGGTGCACCCTTGCCGCTCACGTCTCTCCCTCGTGCTCTCTTACTGGTTGCCGCAGGCCGGCACGGCGGGCGTGTCCAGCCAGGGCAGGTCGTGTCCCATCCGGTCCCGCTTGGTGCGCAGGTAGCGGAGGTTGTGCTCGCCTGCGCTCACCGGCATCGGCACACGGGCCTTGACCGTGATGCCGTGGCGGACGAGCGCGTCGGTCTTGTCGGGGTTGTTGGTCAGCAGGCGGACGCCGCGCACGCCGAGGTCGGCGAGGATCTGCGCGCCCGCGCCGTAGTCCCGGGCGTCGGCGGGCAGGCCGAGTTCCAGGTTGGCGTCGAGGGTGTCGCGGCCGCGCTCCTGGAGTTCGTAGGCGCGCAGCTTGGACATCAGGCCGATGCCGCGTCCCTCGTGTCCGCGCAGGTAGACCACCACGCCCCGGCCCTCGGACTGGATGCGGGCCAGGGAGGTGTCCAGCTGGGGGCCGCAGTCGCAGCGGGCGGAGCCGAAGACGTCGCCGGTGAGGCATTCGGAGTGGACGCGGACCAGGACGTCGTCGCCGTCGGCGATCTCGCCGTGCACCAGGGCGACGTGCTCGACGCCGTCGGCCGTGGAGCGGTAGCCGTAGGCGGTGAAGGTGCCGTGGGCGGTGGGCAGCTGGGTCCTGGCCTCACGGCGGACGGTGGGCTCGCTGCCGCGGCGGTAGGCGATCAGGTCCTCGATGGAGATGATCGTCAGGCCGTGCTTGCGGGCGAAGGGGATCAGCTCGGGCAGGCGCAGCATGCGGCCGTCCTCGCCGGCGATCTCGACGATGGCGCCCGCCGGGCGCAGGCCCGCGAGCCGGGCGAGGTCGACGGCGGCCTCGGTGTGGCCGTTGCGGGTGAGGACGCCACCGGACCGGGCGCGCAGCGGGAAGATGTGGCCGGGGCGGACGAAGTCGCCGGGGCCGGAGACGCCGTCGGCGAGCAGTCGCAGGGTGGTGGCGCGGTCGGAGGCGGAGACGCCGGTGCTCACGCCGTGTGCGGCGGAGGCGTCGACGGAGACCGTGAAGGCGGTCTTCATCGACTCGGTGTTGTCCTCGACCATCTGGGGGAGCTGCAGCCGGTCCAGTTCGCCGGCCTCCATGGGGGCGCAGATCAGGCCGCGGCACTCGCTCATCATGAAGGCGACGATCTCGGGGGTCGCCTTCTCGGCGGCGATGACGAGGTCGCCCTCGTTCTCCCGGTCCTCGTCGTCGACGACCACGACCGGGCGGCCGGCCGCGATGTCGGCGACGGCCTGCTCGACGGGGTCGAGCGCGAGGTCCTCGAACGCTCCGTCGGTGCTGTACAGGATCGGTGCCGTGCTCATGCCGGCGCTCCTTCCGGGGTGGGCCGCGCGGCCTGACGCGAGCGCAGCCACCAGTCGCGCAGGCCCCACAGGACGAGCGCGCCGTAGATGACGTAGACGAAGCCGGAGAAGGCGTAACCGTTGGCGAAGTTGAGGGGGACGCCGACGAGGTCGACCAGGAGCCAGGCGAACCAGAACTCGACCATGCCGCGGGCCTGGGCGTACATGGCGACGACGGTGCCGACGAAGATGTAGGCGTCGGGCCAGGGGTCCCAGGACAGGGTCGGGTACGCCGTGAACAGCAGTGCCACCGCGACCGTGCCGGCGACGGCGGCCGCGGCCATCGCGGCGCGCTCGCGCCAGGTGGCGAACCGCACGGCGATGTGGCCGTCCTCGCCCTGCCCCTTGCCGCGCTGCCACTGCCACCACCCGTACAGGGCGACGAGCATGACGACCGCCTGCTTGCCCGCGCTGCCGGTGAGGTGGCCGAAGAAGGCGCCGAAGAGGATCAGGCCGGCCAGGAACTGCACGGGCCAGGTCCAGATGGAGCGCCGCCAGCCGAGGGCGAGGGCGGCCAGGCCGAAGAGGTTGCCGACCATGTCGGACCAGAGGATGTGCTGGCCGAAGAGGACGAACGCCTCGGAGTTCAGGGTGTTCACCGGGCCGCCCCCTGCGCGCGCTCGCCCAGCATGCGCTCGACGTACTTGGCGATGACGTCGACCTCGAGGTTGACCGGGTCGCCGGGCTGTTTGTGGCCGAGCGTGGTCAGGGCGAGGGTGGTGGGGATGAGGCTGACGGTGAAGTGGTCGGGGCCTGCGTCGACGACGGTGAGGCTGATGCCGTCGACGGTGATGGAGCCCTTCTCCACGACGTAGCGGGTGAGATCGGCGGGCAGGGAGATCTTCACGATCTCCCAGTGCTCGGAGGGCTTGCGCTCCAGGATCTCGCCGGTGCCGTCCACGTGGCCCTGCACGATGTGCCCGCCGAGGCGTTCGCCGACGGCCATGGGGCGTTCGAGGTTGACGCGGGAGCCGGCCTGGAGGGCGCCGAGGCTGGAGCGGTGGAGGGTCTCGGCCATGACGTCGGCGGTGAACTCGTCGCCCTCGTGGTCGACGACCGTGAGGCAGACGCCGTTGACGGCGATCGAGTCGCCGTGCTTCGCGCCCTGGGTGACGACGGGGCCACGCAAGCGGAAGCGACAGGCGTCGTCGAGGGTCTCGACGGCGGTGACCTCGCCCAGCTCTTCGACGATTCCGGTGAACACTTCCCGGGTCCTCCTGCCTCTTCGGGCACGGACTCCGGGGCTGCCGAGGACGGCAGAGGACACGAGCAGGAACATCGGGGACGACGCCGGAACGGAGCCCGCCCTCGGGACGGACTTCCTCGGCGGCGCGCACGGATGCCCGCTCGCCGCGCACTGCCTCCCATCCGGACTTTAACCGTCGGTCCAGGAATTCCACCTGGTCAACCGGTCGCTGGAGGCGACCGGGTCGCGGACTGTAACCGCCGGTTCGGACTTTCACCGACCCCGGAGTGCGCTGCTGCTGATACAGGGCCAGTGTGCCACGCCCGATCCGTGTTCCGAGAGGCAGGGGGTGTGGGGTGGCTCACAGAACGTGGCCCGGCCCTTGCCGAGCGCGACCGGCACCCGGGCGCCCGCGTCGGCGAAGCCCCCTGGGCTCCGATCTGGTCCAGACCTATTGACCCTTTGGTCTCGTCCTTTCTGCTGACCGGCCCGGCGGCGGTGACGAGGGCCCTTGCCCGCCGTCCGGCCTCTCCCTGCGGACGCCCCCCGCCGTGAACAGCTCCTCCTGGGCGAGGTCCCGCGCCGTCAGCAGGGCCCCCCGCAGGACGGCGCCGCCCCCCAGCGTGGTCGGCCGCACCTCGGTCGGCAGCGGTGTCATCCGGGCGAGGCGCTCCTGCACGCGCCGGGCGAGTTCCTCGCCCCCCGCCCGACCGACCTCGCCGCCGAGCACCACGCATCCGGGGTCGAGGATCGCGACGACCGAGGCGGCACCGACGGCGATCCGGCCGGCGAGGGTGTCCAGGAAGCGGGCGGCGGGGCCGGCCCCCACCTCCCCCACCAGTTGCACGGCCGACCGCACGGCCGCGGCCGCCGCCCGCACCACCGTCGGCTCCTCCCCCGCCGACGCGGCCCCGCGGCGCCCCACCGGAAGTCCGCACTCCGTCGCCAGTTCCACCACCGCGGCCGACGAGGCCAGGGAATGGAAGCCGCCCTCGCAGTCGGTCGCGGACGGCAGCACGGCCGTGCCGGGCACGGGCAGGAAGCCGATCTCGCCGGTACCGCCGGAGGCGCCGCGGCGCAGCGCCCCGTCGAGGACGACCGCCGCGCCCGTACCGTGGCCCAGCCAGAGCAGGACGAACGTGTCGCGGTCCCGGGCCGCCCCGTCGCGCTGCTCGGCCAGCGCCGCGAGGTTGGTCTCGTTCTCCACGCTCACCCCGGCCTCGGGCAGCCGCTCCTGGAGGGCGGCGACGAGGCGGCGGTGCCACTCGGGCAGCCCGGAGGAGTCGCGCAGTTCGCCGCCGTCCGGGTCGATCAGCCCGGGCGCGCCGATGCCGACGGTGTGCAGCCGGTCCGCGCCCGCCTCCTTCACCACCCGCTCGACCAGCGCGACCGCCTGCTCCACCGCGGGTCCGGTCCCCGCGTCGGTGCCGATCGGCACCGACGCCTCGGCCAGCACCCGGCCGACCAGGTCCGCCACGGCCAGGGCGACGCTCTCCGTGCGTACGTCCAGCGCGGCGAGGTGCGCCCGGTCGGCGACGATGCCGTACACCTTGGCGTTGGGGCCGCGCCGCTGCTCCCCCGCCTCTCCGACCACCGCGATCAGGCCGGCGGCCGTGAGGCGTTCGACGAGGTCCGCGACGGTGGGCCGGGACAGGCCGGTCAGCTGCTTCAACCGCCCTGCCGTCAGCGGGCCCTCCTGCTGGAGCAGACGCAGGGCGAGCCGGTCGTTGATGGCCCGGGCGGTGCTCGGGGATGCGGGCATGCCGGGATCCTTCCAGATCGGCGGATCCGTCGACCGGAGCCCGCCGGGAAACCCTCTTATTATCAGGAAGGGTTCCTGATAGTTTACGGCCCGCACGCCGTGTGAGCGCCGCGGAGAACCGGAGGGGGGCCGCAGAATGGGCACAGTGGTCGACGAACTGCACGAGGTGAAGCGGTCGCGGTACGCCGTGGCCGCCGTCTTCGCCGTGCACGGGGCGGTGACCGGCTCGTTCGCCACCCGCGTTCCGTGGATCCAGGACCACGCGGGGGTGAGCGCGGGCCAGTTGGGGATCGCGCTCGCCTTCCCCGCGCTGGGCGCGTCCATGGCGATGCCGCTCGCCGGCAGCATCAGCCACCGCTTCGGCGCCCGCAACGCGCTGCGCGGCCTCATCGCCCTGTGGACGATGTCGCTGGTCCTGCCGTCCCTCGCCCCGAACCTGATCACGCTCTGCGTGGCCCTGTTCGTCTACGGCGCCACGGCGGGCATGGCGGACGTGGCGATGAACGCGCTGGGTGTCGAGGTCGAGAACCGTCTGCGCCGGTCGATCATGTCCGGGCTGCACGGCATGTGGAGCGCGGGCGCCCTGATCGGCTCGGCGGCCGGCACGCTCGCCGCGCACCTCGGCTCGGACGCCCGGCTGCACCACCTCCTGGCCGCCGTGGTCCTGACCGCCGTCGGTGTGCTGTGCTGCCGGTGGGTGCTCGACCTCCAGCCCGCCGAGGACGAGGCAGCGCCCCCGCGGTTCGCGCTGCCGCCCCGGTCGGCGCTGCTCATCGGCGCGATCGGGTTCTGCGCGGTGTTCGCGGAGGGCGCGAGCCTGGACTGGTCGGCGGTCTATCTGCGCGAGCAGCTGGAGACCTCGGCCGGTCTGGCGGCGGCCTGCACGACCGGCTTCACGCTCACGATGGCCCTGGCCCGGATCGCCGGCGACAAGGTCGTGGACCGCTTCGGCGCCGTGCGGACCGTGCGGGCGAGCGGGGTGTTCGCCGTGCTCGGCGGGCTGCTGATCGTCGTCGCGGAGCACCCGGCGACGGCCATGACCGGGTTCGCGCTCATGGGGCTGGGCATCGCCGTCGTCGTGCCGCTGTGCTTCGCAGCCGCCGGGCGCAGCGGCTCCAACCCGAGCCTGGCCATCGCGGGCGTCGCGACGATCACCTACACCTCGGGGCTGATCGCGCCGAGCGCGATCGGCATGCTGGCCCAGGCGACGAGCCTGATGGTGTCGTTCTGCCTGGTGACGGTGCTGTCGGGTGGCCTGCTGGCGTTCGCGGGCGTACTGCGCCCCGGCGAGCGGACGAGAGTCAGGCGGCCGGACGCAGCAGTTCCCGACCCGCGGCCCTGAACTCCTCGCTCCAGGGGGCGGGGCGCAGCGTCGCGGGATCCAGCCGGACCAGCACGCGGGTCCCCTGGGCGTAGGTGGTCGCTCCGTCCGCCGAGCAGAAGCGGAAGCCGTACGTCAGCCCGGTGGTGCCCAGGCGTTCCAGCCAGAGGTGGACGGCGTAGGCGCCCGGACGGTTCACCGGCGCCTCGTAGCCGATCCGCAGTTCCCTCACCGCGTTGCAGGCGTCGCCGGCGGCCGCCCAGTCGCCGTCGAAGCGGATGCCCCGCTCCTGCCACAGCTCGACCCAGGCCCGCTCCACCAGCAGCGGATAGCGGGCGTTGTGCAGCAGTCCGAGCGCGTCGAGGTCGTCGAAGTGGACGGTGACGGGGACCAGCAGGCCGTGGGACAGGGCGGGGGCGGGCAGGGCTTCGGCGGTCACGGCGGGACTCCTGGCGTGCGGGATCGGTGCTCACTACAGCGAACATCATCCTAAGCGGACGCTCACGGGTCCGGGCGCTCGCGTGGACGGACGCTCACGGGTCCGGGCGCCCACGTGGACGAAGCACGCCAGGTCAGCGTCGACAATGGTCCGGACTCAGCTGCCCGCACGACGAAAGCGACACCCCATGGATCTCGGCGTCCGCTGGAAACTGCACGGCGACGGACGCACCCCGGCGCCCGGCGCGGTGGTCCGGCCCGATGAACGGCTCTCCTGGCCCCGCACCGCGGGGCTCGGCGCCCAGCACGTGGTGGCCATGTTCGGGGCGTCCTTCGTGGCCCCGGTGCTGATGGGCCTGGACCCCAACCTCGCGATCATGATGTCGGGCGTCGCCACCGTCGTGTTCCTGCTCGCCACGCGCGGCCGCGTCCCCAGCTACCTGGGCTGCTCGCTCTCCTTCGTCGGGGTGGCGGCGGTGATCCGCGCGCAGGGCGGCAGCAGTGCCACGGTCACCGGCGCGGTCTTCGTCGTCGGGGCCGCGCTGTTCCTGGTGGGGCTCGCCGTGCGGCGGTTCGGGGCGCGGATCATCCATGCCGCGATGCCGCCGATCGTGACCGGCGCCGTGGTGCTGCTGATCGGCTTCAACCTGGCGCCGGTGACGGCCGCGACGTACTGGCCGCAGGACCAGTGGACGGCCCTGCTGGTGATGCTGTTCACCGGCCTCGCGGTCGTCTGCCTGCGCGGGTTCTGGTCCCGGATCGCGATCTTCCTGGGCCTGGTCTTCGGATACGGCATCTCCTGGTTGTTCGACCTGGTCTTCGGGAAGATCCACTCGGCGGACGGCAGCGGCAAGGTCACCGACCACTGGCGGCTGGACCTGTCCGGCGTGGGCCAGGCCGACTGGATCGGGCTGCCCACGCTGCACGGCCCGTCCTTCGAGTGGTCGGCGATCCTCGTCGCCCTGCCGGTCGTCATCGCCCTGGTCGCGGAGAACGCCGGGCACGTGAAGGCGGTCGGCGAGATGACCGGCGACCCGCTGGACGACGAGCTCGGCACGGCGATCGCGGCCGACGGCGTCGGCTCGATGCTGTCCACCGCGGTAGGCGGCCCGCCCAACACCACCTACTCCGAGAACATCGGCGTGATGGCCGCGACCCGCGTCTACTCCACGGCCGCCTACTGGGCCGCCGCCTGCTTCGCCCTGCTGTTCGGCCTCTGCCCGAAGTTCGGTGCGGTCGTCGCGGCGATCCCGGGCGGAGTGCTCGGCGGCATCACCGTCATCCTGTACGGGATGATCGGCCTGCTCGGCGCGCAGATCTGGATCAACGCCGAGGTGGATCTGCGCAATCCGCTGAACCTGGTCCCGGCCGCGGCGGGCATCGTCATCGGCGTCGGCAACGTCTCCCTGACGTTCACCGACACGTTCTCGCTGAGCGGCATCGCGCTCGGCACCCTGGTCGTCATCACCGGCTACCACGCCCTGCGCGCGTTCGCCCCGGCCCACCTCAAGACGCAGGCGCCGCTGCTGGACGAGGGCACCTCCTCCTACGACGAGGACAAGTCGTAGGCGCAGGACGCCGAACGCCCCGGGCCTGCCCGTGCAGCCCTCCGAACCGCCCGGCGGCTCGCGCCACAGGCAGGCGTCGACGCGGGCCTCGCCGGTGGCCGGGGCCGGTGTCCGGCCGAGCTCGCGGGCGGCCGGGCGGGCGGCTCTGCGGGCGGCCAGGCGCCTCGCACGCGAGCCTGGCACGGTGGTGCGCCGCCCTCCCCCTGCGGCGGGCGGTGTTCCCCCGTTTCGGGGAAGTGCCGGGCCCGCCGGTGCTCCCGGCGGCCCGGAACTGGGACTCTGCCCGCATGCCGCGATGCGAACAGGTCCCCCCAGCCGTGGACACACCGGTCGACGGAGTCATCCGCCGTATGCGCGCCCTCGACGCGGCCCTGCACCCCCGTGACGGGGTGGCGGTCTTCAACCGCGTCTACCTCGCCGTGACGGAGGAGGTGGACCGGTACGTCGACACCGGGCGGTTCGCGGACCCGCACGCCGCGATCACGCTGGACGTACGGTTCGCACGGCGGTACCTGGACGCCGTCGAGGCGGTGGCGGAGGAGCGGCGTCCGCCGGCCTGCTGGAGGCCGCTGTTCCAGTTCCGCCGGCATCCCGGCGTACGGCCGTTGCAGTTCGCGCTGGCGGGCATCAACGCGCACATCGGGCACGATCTCGCGCTGGCCGTCGTGGACAGCTGCCGTACGCTTCGCTGCGCTCCCGCCGAGCTGGAGGACGAGTTCGACACCGTGGGCGATCTCCTCGTCTCGCTGGAGGAGCGCGTCCGCGAAGAGCTGATGCCGGGTCCCGACCTCTTCCGGATCGCCGACCCGCTGACCCACCTGCTCGGCTCCTGGAGCCTGGAGCGGGCCCGCGAGGCGGCCTGGACGGCGGCCCGGGCGCTGTGGGTCCTGCGTGAACTCCCCGACATCGCCGAGGAGTTCACCGAACGGCTGGACACGGCGGTGGGCCTCGCGGGGCGCATGCTGCTCACGCCCCTGGCCCAGCCGCCGCCGCGCCACTAGTCCCCGGGCCCTAGTCCTCCGGCAGCTCCACCGGGGCGATCTCGTCGTACACGTCGCCCGGGCCCGGATTGGTCGGGTCGGTCGTGCCGCCGAGGTGGTGCATGACGCCCCACACCGCGTTGAGGGCGGTCTGGATCGCGCCCTCGGCCCAGCCGGCCGTCCAGGAGATGTCGTCGCCGGCGAGGAAGACGCCGCGCTTGTCCTCGGGCAGCCCGTCCTGCATGAAGTGTGTGAACAGGCGCCGTTGGTAGCGGTAGTGACCGGGCAGGTTCGCCTTGAACGCGCCCATGAAGTAGGGCTCGTTCTCCCAGGAGACCGTCACCGGGCTGCCGATGATGTGCTTGCGGATGTCGACGTTGGGATAGATCTCGCCGAGCGACTTCAGCATGACCTCCATCCGCTCGTTCGCGGACAGCGGCAGCCACTTCAGGCTGTCGTCGCACCAGGTGTAGGAGAGGCAGATGACGGCGGGCTTGTCCGGGCCGTCGTCCAGGAGGTAGGTGCCGCGCGTCATGCGGTCGGTGAGCGTCATCGACATGACGTCCCGGCCGGTCTCCTCGTCCTTGTCCAGCCAGAAGGGCCGGTCGACGGGGACGAAGAGCTTGCTGGACTCCATGTAGTGGGTGCGCTCGATCGCCGTCCAGTGATCGATCGGGAAGAGCGAGTCGTCGCAGGCGATCTTCGACAGGAGCATCCAGGACTGGGCGGTGAAGATCGCCGCCTTGTAGGTGCGGATGTCGCCGTCGTCGTCCGTCACCGTGATCCGGTTGCCGGCGGTGCGGTGCAGGCGGGTCACGGCCGGGCGGGGCTCGCCGCCCTCGTGCAGGGTCGCGAGGGAGGTGCCGAGGGCCCAGTGCACGATCTTCTGGGGCTCGCGCACCCACAGGCGCAGCGGCAGCTGCTGGGAGCCGCCGACGATGCCGCGGTGGTGGTCGTCGGCCTCGGTGTAGACGACGCGCAGGATCTCCAGGATGGAGTTGGGGAAGTCGGTGTCCCAGCCGCCGGTGCCGAAGCCGACCTGGCCGAAGATCTCCCGGTGGCGGAAGGACTTGAACGCCTCCGAGTCGCAGAGGAAGCCGTAGAAGGTCTGGTTGTCGAGCTTCTCGACGAGCTTGGACCAGATCTCGCGGATGCGCGGCACGTCCCGCTCGCGCAGGGCCCGGTTCATGTCGGTGAAGTCGGCGCCCTCCTCCAGGCAGCGGCCCCAGGCCTCGGCGACGTCCCGGTAGACCTGCGGCAGGTCGTCGATGGTCTCGGCGTAGTGCGACTCGCCCTTGAGGTCGACGACGGTCGACGGCGTCGCCTCCGCCAGCGGGTTGGGGAACGGCCGGGTCTGCAGTCCGACCAGGTCGATGTAGTGCTGCAGGGCCGTGGAGGACGGCGGGAAGCGCATCGCGCCCATCTCGGCGGTGAGGGAGGTGTCGCACCCGTCGAAGCCGACGGTCCGCAGCCGGCCGCCGATCTGGTCGGCCTCGTAGACGACGGGCTTGAGGCCCATCTTCATCAGCTCGTACGCGGCGACGATGCCGGAGAGCCCGCCGCCGATGACCGCGACCTCCGTGCCGTGCTCGGTCGCCGGGATCTGCCCGAGGCCCGCCGGGTGGGCGAGGAAGTCGTCGTAGGCGTACGGGAAGTCCGGGCCGAACATGGTGATCGGCGGCTGCTGCGCGTCTGCGTGCTCGACGGCGTTGGGCACGGTGGACGTCATGGGGTACGGACTCCTTGCGGGGGACGAACGGGCGGTTCGGGAACAGGGATTCAGACGAGTGACCCGTAGAGGCCGGGCCGCCGGTCGCTCAGATACGGGTTGGCCTCCCGGGAGGCGGCGAGGAACACCGGGTCGACGTCGGCGAGGAGGAGTTCCTCACCGCGTCCGGCCCGGGTCCGGGAGATCCCGTCGGGGCCGGCGAGTGAGGACAGCCCGACGAACTCGAACTCGCCCTCCGGGCCGACCCGGTTGACGTACGCGACGTACATCTGGTTCTCGAAGGCCCGCACCGGGATCACCGACTCGGCGACGAACTGGAAGGGGTGCATCTGCGCGGTCGGGACGACCAGCAGGTCGGTCCCGGCGAGGGCGTGGGCCCGGACGTTCTCCGGGAACTCGACGTCGTAGCAGATCACGACGCCGACGCGCAGGCCGTCGATCTCGGCCTGGACGACCGGCCGGTCACCCGCCGTGAAGTGGTCGCGCTCGAAGCAGCCGAAGAGGTGGGTCTTGCGGTAGTTGGCCAGACGGGTGCCGTCGGCCGAGATCAGCTGCGCGGAGTTGAACACGGCGCCGCCGGACCGCTCGGGGTAGCCGTAGGCGACGGCCAGGCCGTGCCGGGTCGCGGTGTCGGCGATCGCGTCCGCGCACTCGCCGTCGGCGGGCTCGGCGAGCCGGCCGATCCCGTCGCCGATGGCGTACCCGGTCAGGAACATCTCCGGCGTGACGAGCAGCGAGGCGCCCGCGGCGGCGGCCCGGCCCGCGGCCTCGTCGAGGACCTTGAGGTTCTCGACGGTGGAGCCGGGGCGTCCGGAGCTCTGGAGCAGGGCGGTGCGCATGCGTGTTCCTCACCGGGCGGAAGGGTGGTTGGAGGGGCCACGTAGACGGTACGGGCGGCTGACCAGGGGGGACAAGAAGGAGCCGTTGCGCGCCGGTGGACAGTTCGTTGCGTGCGCCGGGGGCCGGGCGGCGATTCGTTGCGCGCCGTGAGGCGTAGCCCGGCTCCTCCTCGGCGCCCGGCCCGGGCCCCTCCGCCCCGCCGTTCGGCGGAGGCGGGGTCACGTCCTGAGCGCGATGTCCCGTCGGCGCCGGGCCGGGAGAGTGAGGGCTGTCCACTCGACCTGCGGAAAGGACGGACATGCGCCGTACGAAGATCGCCGTGCTCGGCCTCGCGGTGGTGCTGCTCACCACCGGGGCGGCCTCGGCCGCGACGGCCCCGGACACGCCCCGGCCGCGGGAGGCCGCGGCCCTCACCGGCACGGCCAAGCTGTACCGGTCGGCCGGGGACGACATCACCTTCTCCTTCGACGCAACACCTGGCGGCGGAGCACGGGGCCGACCCGTCGAAGGCCACCGGCACCTTCACCTTCAGCCACTACCTCGACGACTTCGGCGCCCGGGCCGGGGTGAAGGTCGACTGCCTGGTCACCGGCGGCAAGGTGGCCGTGGTCTCCGGTGTCGTCACCGAGTCCGACCTGCCGGGCGCCGAGGGCAGGCGGGTCGGCGTCACGGTCCACGACCTCGGGCGCCACGACCGGCTCGGCTACAGCTGGGCCGCGACGGGCAGCCCCGCCGAGGGCGCCGAGCCGCCCAAGTGCGTGAGCTCCGCCCCCTTCGAGAGGGTCAGGAAGGGGACGGGCGACTTCACGGTCGTGCCGTGGCGGCCCGCACTCTGACCAGTGCGACGGCGGTCACCAGGTAGGGGATCGCGAGTACCGCGAAGACGGTGCCGTGGGCCAGGCCGGTGCCGAGCAGCGCGTAGACGCCGAAGGTGGCGACGGTGACCAGCTCGGTGCCGAGTCCCGCCACGGAGGTGAGCGTGGCCCGGCGCGACTCGTCGATGCGGTGCTGCAGCCGGACGTCTGCGAGCACCTCCGCCAGCTGGAATCCCGCGAAGGCGAGACCCACGAGGGCGACACCGGCCGGGGAACGGGCCACGGCTCCCGCGGCGAGAGCGAGGGCGGCGCCCGCCAGCAGTGCCGCGAGCCCGGCCGTGCCGAGGCGCTCGGCCGGTCCCGCCAGCAGGCTGCCGGCGGTGACGCACGCCCAGATCAGCATGATCAGGTAGGACACGGTCGCCTCGGCGACGCCGGTCTCCCGGACGAGCAGCGGGGTGTACTCGTCGAGCGCGCCCCACACCGCCGCCACGGCCGGGACCAGCAGCAGGGCGCCCCGCACCGCACGGTCCCCGCGGGCCTCGGCGAGCCCGGTCCGCAGGGTCGCCGCCCAGCTGTCGCCGGTGCCCTCCGGGCGGACGCGGTGCTCGGGGAACCGGGTCGCGACGAGGGCGGTCAGCACACAGGCCAGGAGGCTGGCCGCACCGACGGCCGCGTAGCCGCCCCGGGCGAGGACGGGGCCCGCGAGGCCGATGGAGACCACGGTGCCGGCCAGCCGCGCGGCACGGGCCCGGCCCATGACCCGGGCGTACCGGCCGGCGGCGCCGAGCCGGTCCAGTTCGTCGTACACCAGCGCTTCGAGTGAGCCGGAGCCGAGCGCACCCCCGGCGCCCCACAGGACGAATCCGGCCGCGAAGGCCGCGTACGACGGGACGGCCACCCACAGTGCGAAGCCGGCGGCGGTCAGCAGCGGTCCGATCCACAGCAGCCGGCGGCGCGACATGGCGTCGGCCCAGGCGCCGGACGGTACTTCCAGCACCACGGCGGTGACCGACCACAGGGCGAACAGGGAGGAGATCTGCCCCAGGGACAGACCGGTGTCGGCGAACAGCAGCGCGTACACCGGGTAGAGCAGGACGAAGTCGTCGAGGAACGCGTAGCCGTACAGCGTGGCGGTCAGCCGGCGGATCCCGGCGGCGGGCACGCGTGCGGGTGTGAGTGTCATGAGGCCTTCCCGGAAGGACTGGTCGGATGCCGGAGGTACGGCGTCCGAGGCGGTCCTCGGGAGGCACGGCGGGTGGATCAATGTCGCCAGGTCATGACACCGATGCTAGACGCGTTCGGCGCGGTGCGCCGCCGGTTTCAGGTGGGCGAGCCCGACGAGAAGCGGCGCAGCAGCGGCGACAGCACGAGCACGGACTTGGTCCGCTCGACGAACGGCTCCCCGGCGATGCGCTCCAGGACCCGTTCGAAGTGCCGCATGTCGGAGGCGAAGACCTGGGCGATCGCGTCCGCGTCCCCGGTGACGGTGGACGCGGCCACGACCTCCTGGTAGCGCTCCAGGCCGCGCTGGATGGTCTCCGGGGAGGTGTTGCCGCGGCAGTAGATCTCGACGAACCCCTCGGTCTCCCAGCCGAGCGCCCCCGGATCCACCCGTACGGTGAAGCCGGTGATGGCCCCGGTGGCGCGCAGCCGGTCCACGCGTCGCTTCACGGCGGGTGCGGACAGGCCGACGAGGTGGCCGATGTCGGCGTAGGAGCGGCGGGCGTCCTCGGCGAGGGCGTGCACGATGCGTTCGTCGAGATCGTTCAGCACTGTGGGTCGGTCACTTCTCGGAGGGTGCCAGTCGGGAGCGGCGGTAGCCGTACCCGAAGTAGAACACGAGACCTGCGGCCGTCCAGACACCGAAGACCACCCAGGGCACGGTCGGCAGGCTGCCCGGCATCCAGACGCAGAAGCCGAAGCCGAGCGCCGGCATGACCGGGGACAGCGGCACGCGGAAGGTGCGCGGCATGTCCGGCTTGGTCCGGCGCAGCACCACGACGGACACGTTGACCAGCGCGAAGGCGAACAGGGTGCCGATGCTGGTGGCGTCGGCCAGCTGCCCGAGCGGGATCGCGGCGGCCAGGACACCGCAGAACAGCGGGACGATCAGGGTGTTGGCGCGGGGCGTGCCGGTCTTCGGGTGGACCCTGCCGAACACCTTGGGCACGAGTCCGTCGCGGGCGGTCCGCACCACGCGGAACGGCCCCCGTCCGACCGCGCAGCGGTGCGACGGGAGCCGTTGACAGGGGGTGGCGAGGAGTGCGTCAGCTCCAGCTGGCGTGCAGCGGCTTGCCCTCGGCGTAGCCGGCGGCGCTCTGGATGCCGACGATGGCCTTCTCGGCGAACTCCTCCAGGGAGCCGGCGCCGGCGTAGGTGCAGGAGGAGCGGACGCCCGCGATGATCGAGTCGATCAGGTCCTCGACGCCGGGGCGGGCCGGGTCGAGGAACATGCGGGAGGTGGAGATGCCCTCCTCGAACAGCGCCTTGCGGGCCCGGTCGTAGGCCGACTCCTCCGAGGTGCGGTTGCGCACGGCACGGGCGGAGGCCATGCCGAAGGACTCCTTGTAGGCGCGGCCCTGGGCGTCGTGCTGGAGGTCGCCGGGGGACTCGTAGGTGCCCGCGAACCAGGAGCCGATCATCACGTTGGACGCGCCTGCGGCGAGCGCCATGGCCACGTCGCGCGGGTGGCGGACACCGCCGTCGGCCCACACGTGCTTGCCGTACTTCCTCGCCTCGGCGGCGCACTCCAGGACGGCGGAGAACTGCGGCCGGCCGACGCCGGTCATCATGCGGGTGGTGCACATGGCGCCGGGGCCGACACCGACCTTGACGATGTCCGCGCCCGCCTCGACGAGGTCGCGCACACCGGCCGCGGCCACCACGTTGCCCGCGACGATCGGAACCCGCGGGTCGAGGTCGCGCACCAGCTTCAGGGCGCTGATCATCGACTCCTGGTGGCCGTGCGCGGTGTCGATGACGAGCGTGTCGACGCCCGCGTCCAGCAGCTGCCGGGCCTTGCCCGCGACGTCGCCGTTGATACCGACGGCGGCGGCGACGCGCAACCGGCCCCGGGCGTCGGTCGCCGGCGTGTAGAGCGTGGCACGCAGGGCGCCCTTGCGGGTGAGGATGCCGGCGAGCATGCCGTCGCCGTTCACCGCGGGGGCGTAGCGGCGGTTGGCGTGGTCGAGGGTGTCGAAGGCCCGGCCCGGGTCCATGTCCGCGTCGATGAGCAGCAGATCGCGGGACATGACCTCGGAGAGCTGGGTGAAGCGGTCCACGCCGGACAGGTCGGAGTCGGTGACCACGCCGACCGGCTTGTGGTTCTCGTCTACGACGACGCCGGCGTTGTGGGCCCGCTTCGGCAGCAGGGAGAGCGCGTCCGCGACCGTCTGGTGCGGGGACAGGATGATCGGGGTGTCCAGGACCAGGTGCCGGCTCTTCACCCAGGAGACGACGTCGGTGACCACGTCGATCGGGATGTCCTGGGGCACGACCACGAGCCCGCCGCGGCGGGCCACGGTCTCGGCCATGCGGCGCCCGGCGATGGCGGTCATGTTGGCGACGACGAGCGGGATGGTGGTGCCCGTGCCGTCCGGGGCGCTGAGGTCGACGGCCTGCCGGGAGCCTACGGAGGAACGGCTCGGCACCATGAAGACGTCGTCGTACGTCAGGTCGTACCCGGGCTGGATGTCGTTGAGGAAACGCACGTGCTGCACATCCCAGTCGATCAGAGGCGACCCCCTGGCCGGCCGGCCAGGGGAAAGAGCACGTACTTCATTCTCCCATGCCGGGGGCACGCCCGGCCCCCGGCGAATCATCCAGGCTGGTCAGGAGCCTGTTCGGAGGTTTCTCCAAGTCCGAGGGTGACGAAGAGGCCGGGGCCCCGGTCGGTCGCCTCGGCGAAGATCTCCTCGGCGACCTGCCACTCCTCGGGCCGCGTCTCGGCGTACGTCCGCCAGCCCTGGACGACCAGCAGGAGCCCTCGGTCGCGGGACCCCTCCGGCCAGAGACCGGGGTCGGAGAGGCAGTCGGCGAGGGCGTCCCAGTTGCGGCCGAACCAGTCGGGCAGAGCGAGGTCGCGGGCGCAGCGGTCCATGAGGCCCGCCTTGTCCGTGACCCCGTCGAGGTCCAGGACGACCACGATCCGGCCCGCCGGGTCCTCCGGCACCCCGTGCGTGCGCCCGGCCACCCGTCAGACCCCGTCCGGGTCGGCCCGGTTGAGCGCGGACCTCGGCGTGGGGCCCGCCGTCATGAGGTAGTCCGCGGCCGACGTGTCCGTCACCAGGCTGGTGACGAGCCCGGACCGCAGCACCGCGTCGATCGCCGGCCCCTTGCGCTGCCCGCCCGCGATCGCGACGACCTCGGGGATCCGGCGCAACTGGTCGGCCTTGACGGTGATGCACCGCTCGCCCAGGTCCCGGCCGACCCGGCGGCCCTCGGCGTCGAAGAGGTGCGCGGACATCTCGGCGGCGACACCGAGGGAGGCGTAGTGCGCGCGCTCCTCCTCGGTGAGCATGTCGTGGACCGTGGAGATGCCCGGCTCCCAGGAGCCGATGGAGACACAGGCGACGGTGACCTTGTCGAAGTGCTCGAAGGCCCGGGCGATGCCCGTCTGGTTGCGCAGGGCCGAGGCCGTGGCCGCGTCGGGCAGCAGCATGGGGGCGTAGATGGGGTAGGCGTCGCCGCCGGCCACCTGGGCGGCGCGGCGTACGGCCTCGACGGAGCCGCGCTCGGCGGTCCCGGCGTCGTAGACGCCCGTCAACTGCACCACCGTGCACGGGGGCAGCCGGTCGAGCGCCGCCGCCATGTGGATGGTGGAGCGGCCCCATGCCAGCCCCAGCACATCCCCCTCGTCGACCAGTTCGCCGAGCAGGTCGGCGGCCACCTCTCCCAGGTTCTCGGGGTCGGGTGTCTCCTCGGCCTCGGCCGGGGACTCGACCACCACGGCGTGCCTGAGGCCGTAGCGGGCGCGGAGCGCGTCCGAGCGCTCGGCGTCCAGCTCCGCAGGCACACGGATCTCGATACGCACGAGATCCCGTTCGAGGGCGGTCTCCAGGACCCGGGCCACCTTGAAGCGGCTGACGCCGAACTCCTCCGCGATCTGGATCTTGGACTTCCCCTCGAGGTAGAAGCGGCGGGCCATGGCCGCCGCCTGCACCAGCTCAGCGGGTCCCATCCGCATGGCTGACCGGCCCGCCGACATACCCGACACGGCGATCTCCTCACTACTGTTCACACTCTGGATTCGCCGTTCATCCTTGCAGATCCGGCGCTCTTGATCAGCCCCGATGAGAGCCGTTCACCTTGCTGTGGCTCAGTGGTCGCAGGCCCAGGAGGCCTTGGCCGTGGTCGCCTCCGCCTGCGTGCGCAGTGCACGTACCGCCGCTGCCGGGTCGTTCGCCCCGTAGACCGCCGATCCGGCCACGAAGACGTCGGCTCCGGCGTCGGCACAGCGCTCGATCGTGGAAGCGGAGACTCCGCCGTCGACCTGCAGCCAGAGCTCCAGTCCGTGCTTGCTGATCAACTCGCGGGTGCGGCGAATCTTCGGAAGCATGATGTCGAGGAAGGCCTGTCCCCCGAAGCCCGGCTCGACCGTCATGATCAGCAGCATGTCGAGCTCGGGGAGCAGGTCCTCGTACGGCTCGATCGGGGTGGCGGGCTTCAGCGCCATGGAGGCGCGGGCGCCCTTGGCCCGGATCTCCCGGGCGAGCCGGACCGGCGCGGCGGCGGCCTCGACGTGGAAGGTGACGGATCCGGCGCCCGCCTCCACGTACTCGGGCGCCCAGCGATCGGGTGCCTCGATCATCAGATGGCAGTCCAGCGGGGTGTCCGTCGCACGGGCCAGTGACTCCACGACCGGTACACCGAGCGTGAGGTTCGGGACGAAATGGTTGTCCATCACGTCGACGTGGAGCCAGTCGGCTCCCTCCACGGCCTTCGCCTCGTCCGCGAGGCGGGCGAAGTCGGCGGAGAGGATGCTGGGGTTGATCTGCACGGCCATGGCCCCAGCCTATGCGCTGCACCGGCCTGCGGAGGTGGGGGTCCCGGAAGGCGGGCGGTTCCGTTACGGAAGGGGACGCGGTGAGAGGCGGCATCGCACATCTCGTCTGCGGGCGGCGGGCCAAGTGGCTGGTCCTGGCGCTGTGGCTGGTCGTGCTGTTCGTGACGGCACCGCTCGCCATGAAGCTCACCGACGCCCAGGACAACGACGCGGCGTCCTGGCTGCCCGGGTCCGCCGAGTCCACGCGGGTGCTGGAGATCTCCAAGGACTTCCGGCCGGAGCAGATCCCGGCGGTGGTGATCTACGCGCGCGACAGCGGGCTGACGGCACAGGACCGGGCGGTGATCGCCGGGGACGTGCGGCAGCTGGAGCAACTGCGCGATCACGGCATCCTGGGCGGGCAGACCCGGGGGCCGGTGTTCGACCGGCAGACCGATCCTCGGGCGGCGCAGGTCTACGTGCCGATCACGATGGACGAGAAGGGCTGGGAGCGGATCGCCCCGGCCGTCGACTCCATCCGGAACGTGGCCCAGGGGGGCGGCGGGCTGGCCGTGCACGTCACCGGCCCGGGCGGCACCTCGGCGGACTTCGCGGAGAGCTTCGAGGGCATCGACTCCACGCTGCTGTTCTCGGCGATGGCCGTGGTCGTCGTCATGCTGCTGATCACCTACCGCAGTCCGACCCTGCTGCTGGTGCCGCTGGTCGCGGTGATCTGCGGGCTGTTCGCCGCCCAGGCGGTGATCTACCTGCTGGCGGAGCACGGGACCCTGACGGTCAACGGCCAGAGCGCCGGCATCCTCACCGTGCTCGTCTTCGGCGCCGGCACCGACTACGCCCTGCTGCTGGTGGCCCGCTACCGGGAGGAGCTGCGCCGGCACGAGGACCGGCACGAGGCGATGGCGCTGGCGCTGCACCGTGCGGGCCCGGCGGTGCTGGCCTCCGGCGCCACGGTCGTACTGAGCATGCTCGTGCTGCTGGGCGCCGAGATGAACTCGACCAGCAGCCTGGGCCCGGTCGCCGCGATCGGTGTCGCGGTCGCCCTGCTGGCGATGATGAGCCTGTTCCCGGCGCTGCTGGTGGTCTTCGGCCGGTGGATCTTCTGGCCGGTGATCCCGCGCCTGGGCTCCCCCGATCCGACCGAACGCGGCGTCTGGGCGCGCGCGGGCCGCCGTATCGCGCGCCGTCCCCGCACGACCTGGGCCGTGACGGCCCTCGTGCTGGCGGTCTGCTCGCTGGGGCTGGTCCAGCTGCGCGCGGAGGGCATCGGCAACGCGGACGCCTTCACCGGGAAACCGGACTCCATCACCGGCCAGGAGGTGTCGGCACGCTACTTCCCGGCGGGCAGCGGCGATCCCCTGGTCATCGTCAGCAACCGGGCGCAGGCGCTGCAGGTGGGCCGTACGGTCGCCGCGACGCCGGGCGTGGTCCCCCAGTCCCTGGGCCTGCCGCCCGGCGCGAAACCGGCCTTCGAGGGCAAGGTCCTCTTCGAGGCCACCATGACCGCCCCGGCGGACAGCGAGGCCGCCAAGCTGACGGTCGAGCGGGTCCGGGACGCCGTGCACGCGGTGCCGGGCGCCGACGCCCTGGTCGGCGGCGGTACGGCGGCCCTGCTCGACATGGACAGGGCGACCACGCACGACAACATGCTGATCATCCCGCTGGTGCTGGTGGTCGTCCTGCTGATCCTCTGCGTCCTGCTGCGTGCCCTGATCGCCCCGCTGCTGCTGATCGGGACGGTGATCCTGTCGTTCGCGGCGGCCCTGGGCATCAGCGCCCTCGCCTTCCGGCACCTCTTCGACTACGCGGGCGAGTCGACCGACTTCCCGCTGTTCGTCTTCGTGTTCCTGGTCGCCCTGGGCATCGACTACAACATCTTCCTGACCACCCGCATCCGCGAGGAGGCGACCCGGCAGGGCACCAGGGCGGGCGTGGTCACGGGCCTGGCCGCCACGGGCTCGGTCATCACCTCCGCCGGCCTGGTGCTGGCCGGCACCTTCGCCGCCCTCGGGACCCTCCCGATGGTCGCCTTCGCAGAGATCGGCTTCGCGGTCGCCCTCGGCGTCCTCATCGACACGTTCATCGTGCGCTCGGTGCTGGTGACCGCGCTGTTCCTGGACGTGGGCCCGAAGGTGTGGTGGCCGCACCGGCTGGCCCGGGAGGACGGCGGGGCGGCCGCCCGGAAGGGTGCCGGGGCGGGGGTCAGCCGGTCCGGCGGATGAGCGCCAGGTACATCGCGTCGGTCCCGTGCAGATGCGGCCACAGCTGGATGTCGGGCCCGTCGCCCAGGTCCGGTACGCCGGGCAGCAGCGGCCGGGCGTCGAGGAGGTCGGCGTCCGGGAACTGCTTGAGCACGTCGGCGACGACGGCCCGGGTCTCGGCGAGGTGCGGGGAGCAGGTCGCGTAGCCGACGACGCCGCCGACGCGCACCGACTCCAGGGCGGTGCGCAGCAGGCCGCGCTGCAGCGGCGCGAAGCCCTCCAGGTCGTCCGGGCGGCGCCGCCAGCGCGCCTCTGGGCGCCGCCGCAGGGCGCCGAGGCCGGTGCACGGCACGTCGACCAGCACCCGGTCGAAGCTGCCGGGCCGCCACGCCGGCCGGGTCCCGTCCGCCGCGATCACCTGGTACGGACCGGGATTGCCCTCCAGCGCCCGGGCCACGAGTCCCGCCCGGTGGGTCTGCTTCTCGGAGGCGACGAGGGCGGCGCCCCGCCGGGCGGCGAGAGCACCGAGCAGCGCGGCCTTGCCGCCCGGCCCGGCGCATCCGTCCAGCCAGCGCCGGTCGGACCCGTCCAGGGGCGCGTTGGCGAGGGCGATGGCCACGAGCTGGCTGCCCTCGTCCTGCACACCGGCGCGCCCGTCCCGCACGGCGGGGACGGCACCCGGTTCACCGCCCTCGCTCAGCCGCACGGCGTACGGCGACCAGAGTCCCGGCACGGCGGCGTCCTCGGCGAGCAGTTCCTCGGGGGTGGCCCGCCCAGGACGCGCCACCAGGGTCACCTCGGGCCGCTCGTTGTCGGCGCGCAGCAGCTCCTCGATGCCCGCGCGCCCGCCGCCGAGGGAGTCCCACAGCGCGGAGACGACCCAGCGCGGGTGGGAGTGCACGACGGCCAGATGGTCCTCGGGGTCGTCGTCGTAGGGCGGGGCGACCCGCTCCAGCCAGCCGTCCAGATCGTGCTGGGCGACCTTCCGCAGCACGGCGTTGACGAACTTGGCGCGCCCGTCGCCGAGCACGACCCGCGCGAGTTCCACGGTCGCGGACACGGCCGCGTGCGTCGGGATGCGGGTGCCGAGCAGCTGGTGAGCGCCGAGGCTCAGCACGTCCAGCACGGGCGGGTCGACCTCCCGGAGCGGCCGGTCCACGCAGCCCGCCAGGATCGCGTCGTACGTCCCCTGGCGCCGCAGCGTCCCGTACACCAGCTCGGTGGCGAGCGCCGCGTCCCGCGCGTCGAACTGCTCCGGCCCCTCCTTCTCCCGCGCCTTGCGCAGCAGGGGCGGCATCACGAGGTTGGCGTACGCGTCCCGCTCGTCCACGGCCCTCAGCGCCTCGAAGGCGAGAATGCGGACGGGGTCCTTCTTGGGCCGGCGGTAGGGCTTGCCGGCCGGGCGGGGCCGACGGGGCTGGTCGCTCACGAAAAAGGTGCTCCGGTGGTGAGGTGAAGTGCGCCGTCCAGCCTACGCCGCCGGGCCGGAGGGCAGGCAGCCGGAGGGGCGGCGGCCGGTGTCCCGGGTCCGCCGACTCCACGCCGCCTCAGATCCCGAGCCACTCCCCCTCGGCGATGCGCACGCCGCGCGCCCAGTCCGCCGCCCGCATCGGCTTCTTGCCCTGCGCCTGCACCCAGAGCAACTCGACCGCGTACGAGCCGGTGCCGACGAAGACGTTGTTCTTCAGGGCGGCGATCCGCCCCGGGGCGAGGTCCGTCCGCTCGGGCACGGGCCGGACCTGGATGAGCTTGAGCCGCTCCGCGCGGAACGTCGTCCAGGCGCCGGGCGCCGGGGTGCAGCCGCGCACCACCCGGTCGACCCGCAACGCGGGCGCGCTCCAGTCGAGGTGGGCGTCCTCCACGGTGACCTTCGGGGCGAGGCTGACGCCTTCGGCCGGCTGCGGGACGGCCTTCAGCGTGCCGTCCTCGATGCCGTCCATGGTCGCCGCGAGCAGCCCGGACCCGGCGAAGGCGAGCCGCGTCAGCAGGTCCCCGCTGGTGTCGGTGGCCCGGATCTCCTCGGTGACCGTCCCGTACACCGGTCCGGAGTCGAGCCCTTCCTCGATCAGGAAGGTCGACGCCCCGGTGATCTCGTCGCCGGCCATGATGGCGTGCTGCACGGGCGCGGCACCCCGCCAGGCCGGCAGCAGGGAGAAGTGCAGGTTGACCCAGCCGTGCGCCGGGATGTCGAGGGCGACCCGGGGGAGCAGCGCGCCGTAGGCGACGACGGGACAGCAGTCCGGCGCGATCGCGCGCAGCCGCTCCAGGAACTCGGGGTCCTTCGGCTTCGCCGGCTTCAGCACCTCGATCCCGGCCTCCTCCGCCCGCTCGGCGACGGGCGACGCGACGAGCCTGCGCCCGCGCCCGGCCGGCGCGTCGGGCCGCGTGACGACGGCGGCCACCTCGTGCCGCCCGGAGGCGAGAAGAGCGTCCAGAGCGGGAACGGCGACCTCGGGTGTACCGGCGAAGACGAGCTTCATGGGGTGGTGGGGGCCTCTCGGGCGGGAACGGACGACGGGCGGCACACCAGTCTAGGAGCCGTGGGGAGGAAAGCCGCAGACGGCGGGCACGGACGCCGGTCCCCCGGCCGGCCGGTCCGGGCGCGCGGCGAAGGGCGGGCCGAGGCGCACGGCCCGCGCGAAGAGGCGCGTGCGACCACTCCTACGCCCCACACCGTGACCCGAGGGTCGAATCCGCGTTGGTCAAGACACAGTTGACCCCAGAGGGCCGCATGGGCGGCCCGTTCCCTTGCAACGCCGGTTCGAGAGGCTTGTTCATGGCCGACCACGCAACCCACGACGCCCAGGCTCGGGCCAGCCTGCACTTGCTGGTGCGGGACATCGAGCGGGTCCGCCGGCAGGTGGACGCACTGCGCACCCTCACCGCCCAGTTGGGCAACGTCTACCGCCCGCGCCGCTCGGGCCCGTCCACGGGCTTCGTCGTCTACGGGCGCGCCCCCGCCCCGACGGTCCGTCTCGCCCAGGAGCTGCGGGACAGTGTCGAGACCCTGGTCACCGCGGCGGTGGACTTCGACCGCTCGCTCGGCTTCTCGTGGGACGCGGTGGGCTCCGCGCTCGGAGTCACGAAGCAGGCCGTGCACCGCCGTTACGGCGCCCGCCGCGCCACGGCCCAGACGGCCGCGCCCGAGCCGGACCGCACGCCCGAGCCGTCGGGCACGCGCACGGTCAACGTACCCGCCGGTCTTCCGTCGGTCCCCGCGGCCCGCTCCATGCCGACACAGCCGACGGCGGGCAGCCCGGTCCTGCGTGAGGAGGCCCGGCCGACGGCCTTCCCGGGCCCGCGCAACGGCTGACCGACCACCCCCACGCGAGTGCCCTCCCGGAACGCCCCGGGGAGGGCACTCGCGTTCGCGTGGGGCGCGGGCGGTTCGAGAGGCAGGGGCCGGACAGCGACCGGCCTCGGCGGAGCCTGAGCCGGACCCGCGTGCCGCCGGCCACGGAAGCGGACCCGGACGGGCACTCCGCATGCACGTGCCGCCGGCCGGAAACGCAGAGGCAGCGGCAGCGGCAGACGCAGACACAGACGCAGACACAGAGGCTGACGCAGACGCAGGCGGGCACCCCGGATCCGCGGAGCACCGGGATCCGCTGACGCGGCGTCAGCGAGCCCCCTCATCCGGCATCACCCGATGCAACCCGATATCATCCGATATCGGCCGGATCGATCCGCACCCACACCCCGGACCCGACGGCGCCCCCGCTCCCCCGGGCCATCCTTGCCGCCTGCGCGGCCTTGAGGGCCGCGGCCAGCGCCGCCCCCTTCCCCGGCGGCACCCGCAGCAGCGCGCGCTCCCACTGCTCCCCGGGCGGCGGCCCGCCGGTCCGCCGCGGGCGCCCCGCGGGGGTGACGGGCAGCGGCACCGGTCCCAGGACCTCGGCCTGCGGCGGCAGTTCGGCCGCACGGAGGAACTCGGCGACCGCCTCCGGCGGCCCCGAGACCGCCGCCATCCGCGACACCGGCGGGAATCCCAGCTCGGCCCGCTCGGCCAGTTCCCGCACCGCGTGCCCGACGGGGTCCCACCGGACGAGCGCCTGGACGGGCCGGAGCGTCGGCTCGGCCACGGCCACCACCGTGCCCCCCGCCGGCTGGGGCCGGACCAGCGACGCGGCCGTGATCCAGCGGCGCAACGCGTCCTCCCCGGCCCGCAGATCGGGCCGCGTGAGCATGGCCCATCCGTCGAGCAGGAGCGCCGCCGCGTAGCCGCCCTCGGCGACGGGCTCGGCCCCGGGTGTGCTGACCACGAGGGCGGGTGTGCCCGGCACCGTGTCGAGCACGTGTTCCCGCCCCGAGGTCCGCACCGGGACCGCCGGGAAGGCACGGCCGAGTTCCTCGGCGGTCCGCCGCGCCCCGACGACCGAGGCGCGCAGCCGGAAGGAGCCGCACTCCGGGCAGTGCCAGGCGCTGTCCTCACGGCCGCACCAGCCGCAGCACAGGGCACCGCCGTCCCGCGTCTGCAGCGGCCCGGAGCAGTGCCGGCAGCGCGCCGGCTCGCGGCAGGCGGCGCACGCCATGCGGGGCACGTATCCCCGCCGGGGCACCTGCACCAGCACGGGCCCCTGCCGCAGCGCCTCCCTGACGACCTGCCAGGCGAGGGTGGGCAAGCGGGCGGCCCGGGCGGCCTCGTCCCGCGCCAGGTCGGCGTCCCCCACGGTCCGCACGAGCGGGGCGGCCGCCCGGACCTGCACCCGGCTGGCGACGATCGGGCCCGCCCACCCCGTCTCGACGAGTTGCGCGGCCTCCACCGTGCAGGCCCAGCTCCCCAGCAGGAAGCCGCACTTGTCCTGCGCGGCCCGCAGCAGCAGCACCTCCCGGGCGTGGGGCTGGGGGGCGTGCAGTTCGCTGTGGCTGTCGTCCCCGTCGTCCCAGAGGGCGACGAGACCGAGGTCCTGGACCGGCGCGAACATCGCGGCCCTGGTCCCGATCACGGCCCGCACGGACCCACGCCGCACCGCAAGCCACTGCGCGTACCGCTTCTCGGGACCGGCGTCGGCGGTGAGCACCGCGTGCCGCCCCTCCCCCAGCAGGGCGGTCAGGGCGGCGTCGACCCGGGCGACGGCCCGCCCGTCGGGCAGCACGGCGAGCGCCCCGCGCCCGGAGGCCAGGGTCGCCGCGACGGCCCGGGCCAGCTTCTCGCTCCACTGCGGCCCGGGCAGCGCGTTCCACACGGCCCGGGGCGCACCGCCGGAGGCCAGGGACTCCACGAAGGCCACTCCCCGCTCGTACCGCTGCCAGGACCCCGCCCCGGGCGCCGGGGGCGGCGGCAGGGGCTCGGGCGAAGGGCGCCGCTCGGCCCGGGCGTTGCGCGGCGGTACGGCGAGCTGCAGGACGTCGGCGAGGCTGCCCGCGTACCGGTCGGCTACCGCCCGGGCCAGTCCGAGCAGTTCCTCGCTCAGCACCGGCTCGGGGGACACGACCTGGGCGAGGGCTGCCAGCGGGCCGGCGTAGTCGGACTCGTCCAGCCGCTCCACGAGGAACCCGTCGATCAGGCCGCCGCCCTCGCGGCGTCCCTCCCGCACCCGGTGCCGCCCGGCCCCGAACCGCACCCTCACCCGCACGCCCGGCTGGGCCTGCTCGTCGAGCTCCTCGGGTACGGCGTAGTCGAAGTACCGGTCGAGGTGGAGCACGCCCTTGTCGACGAGCACCCGGGCGACGGGCCGCTCCCTGGCGAGCGCGGCCCCCCGCCACGTCCGCGGCTTGGCCCGGGGCGTGGGGGCCTTGCGCACACTCTCCCGGATGAGCGCGAGCTGCTCGGGCGGCGCGCCCTCCGCACCGCCGTCCGTCCGTTCGTTCTCGCTGCTCACGCCTGCATTCTTACCAAACGCCACTGACAGGCGACGGTCCCCGCCAGAGGGCAGGGGACATGACGAGGCCCGGCTCCCCGAGGGGAGCCGGGCCGCACGCCGTGGGACCGGGACTACACCCCGGCGGCCTGCCGCAGCGCGTCCACGCGGTCCGTGCGCTCCCACGTGAAGTCGGGGACCTCGCGGCCGAAGTGACCGTACGCGGCGGTCTGGGAGTAGATCGGGCGGAGCAGGTCGAGGTCGCGGATGATCGCGGCCGGGCGGAGGTCGAAGACCTCGTCGATCGCCTTCTCGATCCTCTCCGTGGAGACCTTGGCGGTGCCGAAGGTCTCCACGAACAGGCCGACCGGCTCGGCCTTGCCGATGGCGTAGGCCACCTGGACCTCGCAGCGGGAGGCCAGGCCCGCGGCGACCACGTTCTTCGCTACCCAGCGCATCGCGTACGCCGCGGAGCGGTCGACCTTGGACGGGTCCTTGCCGGAGAAGGCACCGCCGCCGTGGCGGGCCATGCCGCCATAGGTGTCGATGATGATCTTGCGGCCGGTCAGGCCGGCGTCACCCATCGGGCCGCCGATCTCGAAGCGGCCGGTGGGGTTCACCAGCAGGCGGTAGTTCTCCGTGTCGAGCTTGATGCCCTCGTCGAGCAGGGCCTTCAGCTCCGGCTCGACCACGAACTCCTTGATGTCGGGAGCCAGCAGCGAGTCGAGGTCGATGTCGGAGGCGTGCTGGGAGGAGACCACGACGGTGTCGAGGCGGAGCGCCTTGTCGCCGTCGTACTCGATGGTGACCTGGGTCTTGCCGTCGGGGCGCAGGTAGGGGATGGTGCCGTTCTTGCGCACGTCGGACAGGCGCTTCGACAGGCGGTGGGCCAGGAAGATCGGCAGCGGCATCAGCGTCGGCGTCTCGTCCGTCGCGTAGCCGAACATCAGGCCCTGGTCGCCCGCGCCCTGCTTGTCGAGCTCGTCCTCGTCGCCCTCGACGCGGGACTCGTACGCCGTGTCGACGCCCTGGGCGATGTCCGGGGACTGCGCGCCGATCGACACGGACACACCGCAGGAGGCGCCGTCGAAGCCCTTCTTCGAGGAGTCGTAGCCGATTTCGAGGATCTTGTTCCGGACCAGCGTCGCGATGTCCGCGTACGTCTTGGTCGTGACCTCGCCGGCCACGTGCACCAGGCCGGTCGTGATCAGGGTCTCGACGGCGACCCGGGAGGCCGGGTCCTCGCGCAGGAGCGCGTCGAGAATGGTGTCGCTGATCTGGTCAGCGATCTTGTCGGGGTGACCCTCGGTCACGGACTCCGAGGTGAACAGGCGACGGGACACAACGCTCCCTGGGGTTGCAGCGGCTGCTGGCTGATCATTGGCGGACGGCGGGGGCTGCACCCGGCGCCGTCCGTGGAACAGTTTATCGGTGACGCTTCGGCCACGGCCCCCTGTCTCGCCACTCGGGAGTGCTGTGACCTGCGGCACGGGCATTCTGCCCAATGCCGAGCGGCATTGGCCAGAGGCGCCACGCCGGGATCGACCCGGTTTCGAGGAGGACGGCGGGAAAGGGGACATCAGGCCAGCCGGTCGGCCACCAGGTCCCACACGGTGTCGGCCAGGGCTTCCTTGGGGCCGTGCGCCACCGGGGTCTCGCTGCCGTCGGTGCCGAGCACCACGGCCTCGTTCTCCTCGGAACCGAACGTCTTGCGCTCCCCCACCTCGTTCACCACCAGCAGGTCGCAGCCCTTGCGCTTCAGCTTGGCGCGGCCGTGGGCGAGGACGTCGTCCGTCTCCGCGGCGAAGCCGACGACGATCTGCCCGGCGCGGGCCCGGTCGGCGGAGATCTCCGCGAGGATGTCCGGATTCCGCACCAGGGTGATCGGCTCGGGCTCCTGGTCGTCCTTCTTCTTGATCTTCCCGGCCGCGTACGCCGCCGGCCGGAAGTCCGCCACCGCCGCGGCCATCACCACGGCGTCGGCGTCGGCGGCCGCCTTCAGGACCGCCTCGCGCAGCTGTACGGCCGTGCCGACCGGGACGACGTCGACGCCGGCCGGGTCCGGCAGGGCGGTGTTGGCCGCGATCAGGGTGACCCGGGCGCCGCGGGCGGCGGCGGTGCGGGCGAGGGCGTAGCCCTGCTTGCCGGAGGAGCGGTTGCCGAGGAAGCGGACCGGGTCCAGGGGCTCGCGGGTGCCGCCGGCGCTGACGACGACGTGGCGGCCCTCCAGGTCCGGCTCCCTCACACCCCGGGCGAGCACCCGCCGGCAGACCTCGAAGATCTCGGCGGGGTCGGGCAGCCGGCCCTTGCCGGTGTCGGCGCCGGTGAGGCGGCCCACGGCCGGTTCGACGACGAGGGCGCCGCGGCGGCGCAGCGTCGCCACGTTCTCCTGGGTGGCGGGGTGCTCCCACATCTCCGTGTGCATGGCGGGCGCGAAGACGACCGGGCAGCGGGCCGTGAGCAGGGTGTTGGTGAGGAGGTCGTCGGCGATGCCGTGCGCCGCCTTGGCGAGCATGTCGGCGGTGGCGGGGGCGACGACGACCAGGTCGGCGTGCTGGCCGATGCGGACGTGCGGCACCTCGTGGACGTCGTCCCAGACCTCGGTGGAGACCGGGTTCCCGGACAGCGCGGACCAGGTGGCGGCGCCGACGAAGTGCAGCGCGGAGGCGGTGGGCACCACGCGCACGTCGTGGCCCGACTCCGTCAGCCGCCGCAGCAGCTCACAGGCCTTGTACGCGGCGATCCCGCCGCTGACCCCCAGAACGACCTTCGGCTTGTCCACGTCTCTCCCCGGACCTCGGCAACCTGGACACCGTACGACTCCATGACACACCACAGGCCCGGCAGCCAGCCTGCCGGGCCTGTGGAAAAGTCAGCGTCAAGCCGCTGATACTACTTACTGCGCCGGGCCCTCGACGGCCTCGGACGTCAGGAGCCCCGCGTTGATCTCACGGAGGGCGATCGAGAGCGGCTTCTCGTGGACGTGGGTGTCGACGAGGGGACCGACGTACTCGAGGAGGCCCTCACCGAGCTGCGAGTAGTACGCGTTGATCTGGCGGGCCCGCTTGGCCGCGTAGATCACGAGGCTGTACTTCGAGTCGGTGGCCTCGAGGAGCTCGTCGATCGGCGGGTTGATGATGCCCTCGGGCGCGGAGATGGAAGAGGACACGCTCTACCTTCCGATGGATGGGAAAGATTCTGTCGGGATGATCAGCGAGGACCGGAGGATCACCGATGGTCACACGACGTTCGTCAAGGCTAGCAGCTCGCGCGCCACGTCCTCGACGGAGGTGTTGACCAGGGTCGTGTCGAACTCCGGTTCGGCGGCCAGTTCGATCTTCGCCGCCTCCAGCCTGCGCTCGATCACCTCGGGCGGTTCGGTGCCCCGCCCGGTGAGCCTGCGCACCAGCTCCTCCCAGGAGGGAGGGGCCAGGAACACCAGCTGGGCCTCGGGCATCGAGCTCCGGACCAGGCGGGCCCCCTGCAGGTCGATCTCCAGGAGGACGGGCTCGCCCTTCTCCAGGCGCTCCTGGACGGCTCCGCGCGGCGTGCCGTAGCGGTTGCCGGCGAACTCGGCCCACTCCAGCAGCTCGCCGTTGGCGATCAGCTTGTCCATCTCGTCGTCGGTGACGAAGAAGTAGTGGACACCGTGCTGCTCGCCGGGGCGCGGCTTGCGGGTCGTCGCCGACACCGACAGCCAGACCTCGGGATGCTCCTTGCGCATATGGGCGACGACCGTGCTCTTGCCGACCCCGGAGGGGCCGGAGAGCACGGTCAGCCGCGGACGTGCGTCCGGGGGTACGGGGGTCGTCCCCCGGGGTGTTACAGCCATGCAGCGATTATCCAGCAATCCCGGAGTGCCCGGCACTCGCTGCCCCGGGAGGCCGGTTCAGGAGCCGGTGCTGCCGAACTCGCGCTCCAGGGAGGCGATCTGGTTGGACCCGAGACCGCGCACACGGCGGCTCTCGGAGATGCCGAGTCGCTCCATGATCTGCTTGGCGCGGACCTTGCCCACGCCCGGCAGCGACTCGAGGAGGGCGGAGACCTTCATCTTGCCGATGACGTCGTTCTCCTGGCCCTGCTTGATGACCTCGTGAAGGGAGGCGCCGGAGTGCTTGAGTCGATTCTTGACCTCGGCCCGCTCCCGGCGAGCCGCGGCGGCCTTTTCGAGCGCGGCTGCGCGCTGTTCAGGGGTAAGGGGCGGAAGAGCCACGCCTACGTCACCTCGGATGTCGAACTGTCGGATACGGACCGGTGAGGAACCTAGTCGCCCCACACCTGGGGAGCCACGAGCAACACACGCTTGCCCGTTCTCTCGTCGGAGACTAGCGGGCAAGCGCGCCAGAGTCAGCGAGAACAGCGGAAAAGTCCTGGTCAGCCTTCACTTGAACGGACATTGAGGACATACTGCCCTGGATTTGAGGATCTATCCAGACTCAAGCGTGCCCCGGACCGCTCATCGGAGTTCCCGGGCACGGGTCCCGGGGCGGTCCGCCGGAGGTCAGGACGGCGTCACGGCCTGCCGGATCTCCTCGGCGAAGCGTGCCGAGGCGTCACGCAGGGTGACCGGATCGGGGCCGTGGCGGAGCACTCCCCGGCTGACGTTCGGCACGACGTTGCGCACCGCCGGCCCGAAGACCGCCGGAAGATCGGCCGGGGTGGCCCCCTGGGCGCCGATGCCGGGCGCGAGGAGCGGGCCGTTGATGGCCAGGTCGTACGTCGACAGGTCACCGAGGGTGGCGCCGACGACCGCGCCGAAGGAGCCCAGCGGCTCCTCCCCCGCGTTCTCGGCGGCCAGGTGCGCCAGCATCGTCGCTCCGACGTTCCGGCCGTCGGGGCGCACGGCGTGCTGGACCTCGCCGCCCTCCGGGTTGGAGGTCAGCGCCAGCACGAACAGTCCGGCCCCGCTCTCCCGGGCCAGTGCGACGGCCGGGCCGAGGGAGCCGTAGCCGAGGTAGGGCGAGACGGTCAGGGCGTCCGAGAACAGCGGCGCGTCCTTGTGCAGGAAGGACTCGGCGTAGGCGGCCATGGTCGAGCCGATGTCGCCGCGCTTGGCGTCCATCACGACCAGGGCGCCTGCCGCCCGGGCCTCGGCGACCGTACTCTCCAGCACGGCCACGCCGCGCGAGCCGAAGCGCTCGAAGAACGCGCTCTGCGGCTTCAGCACGGCGACCCGGTCGGCCACCGCCTCGACGACCGTGCGGCTGAACCGCTCCAGGCCCGCCACGTCGTCGTTCAGGCCCCACTCGGCGAGCAGGGAGGCGTGCGGGTCGACGCCGACGCACAGCGGGCCGCGCTCGTCCATGGCCCGGCGCAGACGCGCGCCGAAGGGTTCCAGGGCACTCATGCCGTCTTCCTCACATCGGCGCCCACCGCGTCGGCGAGCGTGGCGTACGGGCTCGTGGCCAGGCGTGCGGCGAGCCCCTTGTGGATCGCGCGGGCGTAGAAGGGCCCCTCGTAGACGAAGGCGCTGTAGCCCTGCACCAGGGTGGCGCCGGCCAGGATGCGCTGCCAGGCGTCCTCGGCGTTCTCGATGCCGCCGACGCCCACCAGGGTGATCCGGTCGCCCACGCGCGCGTAGAGGCGCCTGAGGACCTCCAGGGAGCGCTCCTTCAAGGGCGCGCCGGACAGGCCGCCGGTCTCCTTGACCAGGGCCGGGTCGGACCTCAGACCGAGGCCCTCGCGCGCGATGGTGGTGTTCGTGGCGATGATCCCGTCCAGGCCGAGTTCCACGGCGAGGTCGGCCACGGCGTCGACGTCCTCGTCGGCGAGGTCCGGCGCGATCTTGACCAGCAGCGGGACGCGCCGCGCGGGCACGGCCCGGTCGGCGGCCTCGCGCACGGCGCTCAGCAGGGGGCGCAGCGCCTCGGTCGCCTGCAGGTTGCGCAGGCCGGGCGTGTTCGGCGAGGAGACGTTGACCACGAGGTAGTCGGCGTGGGGCGCGAGCCGCTCGGCGGACTTCACGTAGTCCGCGACGGCCTCCGCCTCCGGCACGATCTTGGTCTTGCCGATGTTGACGCCGACGACCGTCCTGAAGACGGTCCTGCGGGAGGCCAGGCGGGCGGCGACCCGGAGCGAGCCGTCGTTGTTGAAGCCCATGCGGTTGATCAGCGCCCGGTCCTGGACCAGGCGGAACAGCCGCTGTTTGGGGTTGCCGGGCTGCGGTTCGCCGGTGACCGTGCCGATCTCGACGTGGTCGAAACCGAGCATGGCCATGCCGTCGATGCCGACGGCGTTCTTGTCGAAGCCGGCCGCCAGCCCGAAGGGGCCGTGCATGCGCAGCCCGAGGGCCTCGGTGCGCAGCTCCCTGTGGCGGGGCGCGAGGGCGGCCGCGAGGAAGGTCCGCAGCACGGGGACGCGTGCGGCCAGGCGGATCCAGCGGAAGGCCAGGTGGTGGGCCTGCTCGGGGTCCAGCCGCTTGAAGACGAGACGGAAGAAGATCTTGTACATGCTGTCCTCACGAGGACGTACGTCCTCACGAAGAGGGGGACACCGTTTCCGGTGTCCCCCTCGGGGCTGCTAGTCGCGGGCCGCGGTCAGGTGTTCCGCGTGTTCCTGGAGCGAGCGGACGCTCACCTCGCCGCGGTTGAGGGCGTCGATGCCCTGGACCGCCGCCGCGAGCGCCTGCACGGTGGTCAGGCAGGGCACGGACCGCGCCACGGCCGCCGTACGGATGTCGTAGCCGTCGAGGCGGCCGCCGGTGCCGTACGGGGTGTTGACGATGAGGTCGACCTCGCCGTCGTGGATGAGCTGGACGATGGTCTTCTCGCCGTTCGGGCCCGTGCCCTCGGACTGCTTGCGCACGACCGTGGCGTTGATGCCGTTGCGCTTGAGGACCTCGGCCGTGCCGGAGGTGGCGAGCAGTTCGAAGCCGTGCGCGACCAGCTCGCGGGCCGGGAAGATCATCGAGCGCTTGTCGCGGTTGGCGACCGAGATGAACGCGCGGCCGTTGGTGGGCAGCGGGCCGTAGGCGCCGGCCTGCGACTTGGCGTACGCCGTGCCGAAGACGGAGTCGATGCCCATGACCTCACCCGTGGAGCGCATCTCCGGGCCGAGGATCGTGTCGACGCCGCGGCCGTGGATGTCGCGGAAGCGCGACCACGGCATGACGGCCTCCTTGACGGAGATCGGCGCGTCCAGCGGCATCTCGCCGCCGTCGCCGTCGGCCGGGAGCAGGCCCTCGGCGCGCAGCTCGGCGATGGTCGCGCCGAGCGAGATGCGGGCGGCGGCCTTGGCCAGCGGCACCGCGGTCGCCTTCGAGGTGAAGGGGATCGTGCGGGAAGCGCGCGGGTTGGCCTCCAGGACGTAGAGGATGTCGCCCGCGAGCGCGAACTGGATGTTGATCAGGCCGCGCACGCCGACGCCCTTGGCGATGCCCTCCGTGGAGGCGCGCAGGCGCTTGATGTCGAAGCCGCCGAGGGTGATCGGGGGCAGGGCGCACGCCGAGTCGCCGGAGTGGATGCCGGCCTCCTCGATGTGCTCCATGACGCCGCCGAGATAGAGCTCCTCGCCGTCGTAGAGCGCGTCGACGTCGATCTCGATCGCGTCGTCGAGGAACCGGTCGACCAGGACCGGCCGGGAGGGGCTGATCTCGGTGGACTCGGCGATGTAGGACTCCAGCCGGGTCTCGTCGTAGACGATCTCCATGCCGCGTCCGCCGAGGACGTAGGACGGCCGCACCAGGACCGGGTAGCCGATCTCGTCGGCGATGGCCTTGGCCTCGGCGAACGTGGTGGCGGTGCCGTGCTTGGGGGCCGGGAGGCCGGCCTCCTTGAGGACCCGGCCGAAGGCGCCCCGGTCCTCGGCGGCGTGGATGGCCTCGGGGGACGTGCCGACGATCGGCACCCCGTTGTCCTTCAGCGCCTGCGACAGCCCCAGCGGGGTCTGGCCGCCGAGCTGGACGACGACGCCCGCGACGGGTCCCGCCTGCTGCTCGGCGTGGACGACCTCCAGCACGTCCTCCAGCGTCAGCGGCTCGAAGTAGAGCCGGTCGGAGGTGTCGTAGTCCGTGGAGACGGTCTCCGGGTTGCAGTTGACCATCACCGTCTCGTAGCCCGCCTCGCTCAGCGCGAAGGAGGCGTGGACGCAGGAGTAGTCGAACTCGATGCCCTGGCCGATGCGGTTCGGGCCGGAGCCCAGGATGATGACGGCCGGCTTCTCGCGGGGCGCGACCTCGCTCTCCTCGTCGTAGGAGGAGTAGAAGTACGGCGTCTTCGCGGCGAACTCGGCGGCGCAGGTGTCGACCGTCTTGTAGACCGGGCGGATGCCGAGCGCGTGCCGCACCTCGCGGACGACGTCCTCGCGCAGGCCGCGGATCTCGCCGATCTGCTGGTCGGAGAAGCCGTGCCGCTTGGCCTCGGCGAACAGGTCGGCGGTCAGCTCGGGCGCCCCGGCCAGTTCGTCGGCGATCTCCTTGATCAGGAAGAGCTGGTCGACGAACCAGGGGTCGATCTTCGTGTAGTCGAAGACCTCCTCGGGCGTGGCGCCCGCGCGGATGGCCTGCATGACGGTGTTGATACGGCCGTCGGTGGGGCGGACGGCCTGCTCCAGCAGCTGTGTCTTGTCGCCCGGCTCGCCGACGAAGGTGAACTGGCTGCCCTTCTTCTCCAGGGAGCGCAGCGCCTTCTGGAAGGCCTCGGTGAAGTTCCGGCCGATGGCCATGGCCTCGCCGACCGACTTCATGGTGGTGGTGAGGGTGGAGTCGGCGCTGGGGAACTTCTCGAAGGCGAAGCGCGGGGCCTTGACGACCACGTAGTCGAGCGTCGGCTCGAAGGAGGCCGGGGTCTCCTGCGTGATGTCGTTCGGGATCTCGTCGAGGGTGTAGCCGATGGCGAGCTTGGCGGCGATCTTGGCGATCGGGAAGCCGGTCGCCTTGGAGGCGAGCGCCGAGGAGCGCGAGACGCGCGGGTTCATCTCGATGACGATGACCCGGCCGTCCTCGGGGTTGACCGCGAACTGGATGTTGCAGCCGCCGGTGTCGACGCCGACCTCGCGGATGATGGCGATGCCGACGTCGCGCAACACCTGGTACTCGCGGTCGGTCAGCGTCATCGCGGGCGCGACGGTGATCGAGTCGCCGGTGTGCACGCCCATGGGGTCGAAGTTCTCGATGGAGCAGACGACCACGACGTTGTCGTGCTTGTCCCGCATCAGCTCCAGCTCGTACTCCTTCCAGCCGAGGATGGACTCCTCCAGGAGCACCTCGGTGGTCGGCGAGAGCGTCAGACCGGTGCCCGCGATGCGGCGCAGCTCCTCCTCGTCGTGCGCGAAGCCGGAGCCGGCGCCGCCCATCGTGAAGGAGGGGCGGACGACGACCGGGTAGCCGCCGAGCTCCTCGACGCCCTTGAGGACGTCGTCCATGGAGTGGCAGATGTAGGACCGGGCGGACTCGCCGTGCCCGATCTTCCTGCGGACCTCCTCGACGACCTCCTTGAACAGGTCGCGGTCCTCGCCCTTGTGGATCGCCTCCACGTTGGCGCCGATCAGCTCGACGCCGTACTTGTCGAGGACCCCGTTCTCGTGCAGGGAGATGGCGGTGTTGAGCGCCGTCTGGCCGCCCAGGGTGGGCAGCAGCGCGTCGGGCCGCTCCTTGGCGATGATCTTCTCGACGAACTCGGGCGTGATCGGCTCGACGTAGGTGGCGTCGGCGATCTCCGGGTCGGTCATGATCGTCGCCGGGTTGGAGTTCACCAGGATGACGCGCAGGCCCTCGGCCTTGAGCACGCGACACGCCTGGGTGCCGGAGTAGTCGAACTCTGCGGCCTGGCCGATCACGATCGGGCCGGAGCCGATGACCAGGACGGACTGGATATCGGTGCGCTTAGGCACGCTGGCCCTCCATCAGGGAGACGAAGCGGTCGAACAGGTAGGCGGCGTCGTGCGGACCGGCTGCCGCTTCGGGGTGGTACTGGACGCTGAAGGCGGGGCGGTCGAGGAGCTGCAGCCCCTCCACCACGTTGTCGTTCAGGCAGACGTGCGACACCTCGGCGCGGCCGAAGGGGGTCTCGGAGACCTGGTCGAGCGGGGCGTCGACGGCGAAGCCGTGGTTGTGCGCGGTGACCTCGACCTTGCCGGTCCTACGGTCCTGCACGGGCTGGTTGATGCCGCGGTGGCCGTACTTCAGCTTGTAGGTGCCGAAGCCGAGGGCGCGGCCCAGGATCTGGTTGCCGAAGCAGATGCCGAAGAGCGGGGTACCGCGCTCCAGGACGCCCCGCATCACGGCGACGGGGTGGTCGGCGGTGGCCGGGTCGCCCGGGCCGTTGGAGAAGAACACGCCGTCCGGGTTCACCGCGTAGACGTCGTCGACGGTGGCGGTGGCCGGGAGGACGTGCACCTCGATGCCGCGCTCGGCCATGCGGTGCGGGGTCATGCCCTTGATGCCGAGGTCGACGGCGGCGACGGTGAACTTCTTCTCACCGATCGCGGGCACGACGTACGGCTCGGTGGTGGCGACCTCGGCGGAGAGGTCGGCGCCCTTCATCCGGGGCGCTTCCAGCACGCGGGCGAGGAGCGCGCCGTCGTCCTGGACGGCGTCGCCGCTGAAGATGCCGACGCGCATGGCGCCGCGCTCGCGCAGGTGGCGGGTGAGGGCGCGGGTGTCGATGCCGGAGATCCCGACGACGCCCTGCGCGGCCAGCTCCTCGTCCAGCGTGCGCCGGGAGCGCCAGCTGGACGGCACGCGCGCGGGGTCGCGCACGACGTAGCCGGAGACCCAGATCCGCCGGGACTCCATGTCCTCGTCGTTGACGCCGGTGTTGCCGACGTGCGGGGCGGTCATCACCACGACCTGACGGTGGTAGGAGGGGTCGGTGAGGGTCTCCTGGTAGCCGGTCATGCCGGTGGAGAACACCGCTTCGCCGAAGGTCTCCCCCACGGCCCCGTAGGCGCGGCCGCGGAAGACCCGGCCGTCCTCCAGGACGAGTACGGCGGGAGTTGTGGCTCCCCTGGTGGAGGTGGTCATCGTTCGGCGCCTTCCGTGCTGTTCGTTTCGATCATGGTGGTGAGGGCTTCGACCCACTCGTTGTGCTCGGCCGCGTGGTCGGAGCGGAAGCCGGAGTCGATCAGCCGGTCGCCGTGCGCCCAGGTGACGACCAGCAGGCCGCCCTCGGTGAGCACCTTGCCGGCGATGCCCTTGTCGAGCCGTGCCTCGCGCAGCTGCGCGGCCGGCACGAAGAAGTCGTTCGCCCCGGGGCGCACGACGTCCAGGCCGGCGTCCGTCAGTGTGAGCTCGGCGCGGCTGCGGGTGCCCAGGCCGTGGGCGACGATCCGGTCGAGCCACTGCCCGGCGGTGGTGGAGCCGTGGTAGCGGCCGCTCAGGGTCAGGCGCGCCGGGCCCGGGTCGTCCGGGGTGGCGGGCAGCCCGGGCAGGTCGCCCTGGAGGGTGCCGCGCCACTTCCAGCCCTCGCGCATCAGCCAGTAGACGAGGGCGACGAACAGGGCGAGGCCGGCGACCCAGCCGATGCGGGCGGCCCAGTCGGTCACTTGCGCCGATTCCTTCTCGGCGGCCAGCAGGAGTACAGGTGTCACGTGAGCTTCCCGTCGACGAGCGTGGCCTTGCCCCGCAGCCACGTGTGCGTCACACGGCCCGGCAGCTCGCGGCCCTCGTAGGGGGTGTTGCGGCTGCGCGAGGCGAAGCCCGCGGGTTCCACGAGCCCACGGTATGCCGTGTCGACCAGGGTGAGGTTGGCGGGCTCACCTGCCGAGACGGGGCGGCCGTGGCCCGTGGCCTGTCCGATCTGCGCGGGCTTGAAGGACATGCGGTCGGCGACGCCGGCCCAGTCCAGCAGGCCCGTGTCGACCATGGTCTCCTGCACCACCGACAGCGCGGTCTCCAGGCCGACCATGCCCATGGCGGCCGCGGCCCACTCGCAGTCCTTGTCCTCGTGCGGGTGCGGGGCGTGGTCGGTGGCGACGATGTCGATCGTGCCGTCGGCGAGCGCCTCGCGCAGCGCCATCACGTCGCGCTCGGTGCGCAGCGGCGGGTTGACCTTGTAGACGGGGTTGTAGGAGCGGACCAGCTCGTCGGTGAGGAGCAGGTGGTGCGGGGTGACCTCGGCGGTGACGGCGATGCCGCGGGACTTGGCCCAGCGGACGATCTCGACGGACCCGGCGGTCGACAGGTGGCAGATGTGGACCCGGGAGCCGACGTGCTCGGCGAGCAGGACGTCCCGCGCGATGATCGACTCCTCGGCCACCGCGGGCCAGCCGCCGAGACCCAGCTCGGCGGAGACGACGCCCTCGTTCATCTGGGCGCCCTCGGTGAGCCGCGGCTCCTGCGCGTGCTGCGCGACGACGCCGCCGAAGGCCTTCACGTACTCCAGGGCCCGGCGCATGATCACGGCGTCGTGGACGCACTTGCCGTCGTCGGAGAAGACGGTCACGCCGGCGGCGGACTCGTGCATGGCGCCCAGTTCGGCGAGCTTCCTGCCGTCGAGGCCGACGGTGACCGCGCCGATCGGCTGGACGTCGCAGTAGCCGTGCTCCTTGCCGAGCCGCCAGACCTGCTCGACGACACCGGCGGTGTCGGCGACCGGGAAGGTGTTGGCCATGGCGAAGACGGTGGTGTAGCCGCCGGAGGCCGCGGCCCGGGTGCCGGTGAGGACGGTCTCGGAGTCCTCGCGGCCGGGCTCGCGCAGATGGGTGTGCAGGTCCACCAGGCCCGGCAGCAGCACCTTGCCGCCGGCCTCGACGACCTCGGCGCCCTCGGCGGACAGCGCGCTGCCCACCTCGGCGATGGTCCCGCCCTCGATCAGGACGTCCTGCGGCTCGCCGCCGAGCACCTTCGCACCACGGATCAGGGTCTTGCTCATCTGTCTTACTTCTCCTCGGCCGCAGAAGGGGTGTGCGCGGAGCGCTCGCTGGAAGGGTGGTGGTGGGCGACGGGCGGGCGGGTGACGGCGGGCTCGTTTCCACCGAGCAGCAGGTACAGGACGGCCATCCGGATGGAGACCCCGTTGGCGACCTGCTCGACGACCGTGCAGCGGTCGGAGTCGGCGACCTCGGCGGTGATCTCCATGCCGCGGACCATCGGGCCGGGGTGCATCACGATGGCGTGCTCGGGCATCCGCGCCATGCGCTCGCCGTCGAGGCCGTAGCGCCGGGAGTACTCGCGCTCGGTCGGGAAGAACGCGGCGTTCATGCGCTCGCGCTGGACGCGCAGCATCATCACCGCGTCGGACTTGGGCAGCGTGCTGTCGAGGTCGTAGGAGACCTCGCAGGGCCAGGTCTCGACGCCGACCGGCAGCAGGGTCGGCGGGGCGACGAGTGCGACCTCGGCGCCGAGGGTGTGCAGCAGGTCGACGTTGGAGCGGGCGACGCGGCTGTGCAGGACGTCGCCGACGAGGGTGATGCGCCGGCCCGCGAGGTCCTGGCCGAGCCCGGCGTCGTGGCCGACCAGGCGGCGGCGCATGGTGAAGGCGTCCAGCAGGGCCTGGGTGGGGTGCTGGTGGGTGCCGTCGCCGGCGTTGACGACGGCCGCGTCGATCCAGCCGGAGTTCGCCAGGCGGTAGGGGGCTCCGGAGGCGCCGTGCCGGATGACCACGGCGTCGACGCCCATGGCCTCCAGTGTCTGGGCGGTGTCCTTCAGGGACTCGCCCTTGGAGACGCTGGAGCCCTTGGCGGAGAAGTTGATCACATCGGCGGACAGCCGCTTCTCGGCGGCCTCGAAGGAGATCCGGGTCCGGGTGGAGTCCTCGAAGAAGAGGTTGACGATCGTGCGGCCGCGCAGGGTCGGCAGCTTCTTGATCGGCCGGTCGGCGACCCGGGCCATCTCCTCGGCGGTGTCGAGGATCAGGACGGCGTCGTCGCGGGTGAGGTCGGCGGCCGAGATGAGATGACGCTGCATCTGTCAGGCTCCGTAAGGCAGTTCAAACGGGAGATTCGGGGCAGACGGGCGCGCGCGAGCGCGCACTGAGCCGGCGTACGACGGCGGCGTACGCCTGAGGCGCTACTGGGCGGCCGGCTTGGCACCGAGCAGCACGGTGTCGCGACCGTCCTCCTCGGCGAGCTGGACCTTGACCGTCTCCCGCAGCGACGTGGGGAGGTTCTTGCCGACGTAGTCTGCGCGGATGGGCAGTTCGCGGTGCCCGCGGTCGACGAGGACGGCGAGCTGCGCCGCGCGCGGGCGCCCGATGTCGTTCAGGGCGTCGAGGGCGGCACGGATGGTGCGGCCGGAGAAGAGCACGTCGTCGACGAGGACGACGAGTTTGCCGTCGATGCCGTCACCGGGGATATCGGTGCGGGCGAGCGCACGCGGGGGGTGCATCCGCAGGTCGTCGCGGTACATCGTGATGTCGAGCGAGCCGCACGGAACCTTGCGCTCGGTGATCTGCTCGAGCTTGTCGGCGATCCGCCGGGCGAGGAAGACGCCCCGGGTCGGGATGCCGAGGAGGACCACGTCGTCGGCGCCCTTGGCGCGTTCGACGATCTCGTGGGCGATGCGGGTCAGCACCCGCGCGATGTCGGGCCCTTCGAGAACGGGCCGGGCATCGGACTGCGTGTCGTGCTTGTCCATACGAAACGGACCTCCTTCTCCGCCTCACGGGACGGATCTTAAAGGACGTCGGAATGTGCGCCATCCACCGTAGCAGGCCCGGCGGACCGCCCGAACGGCCCCCTCGGATCACCCGTTCGGCCCAGCGCCGGGTCGATACCACGGAAGAGTCGGCGCGGACCATTCGGCTTGACGCAGCAGAGTAACGCTGCGTAACCTCACAGTGAGTTACCAGCCGCGCGGTACGGCACACTGCCGGCCGCGTCGACACAGTGCCGGGGAGCTATATGTCCAGCGAATACGCCAAACAGCTCGGGGCCAAGCTCCGGGCGATCCGCACCCAGCAGGGCCTTTCCCTCCACGGTGTCGAGGAGAAGTCCCAGGGACGCTGGAAGGCGGTCGTGGTCGGTTCGTACGAGCGCGGCGACCGTGCCGTGACCGTGCAGCGCCTTGCCGAGCTGGCGGATTTCTACGGCGTCCCGGTGCAGGAGCTGCTTCCGGGCACCACCCCCGGCGGCGCCGCCGAGCCGCCGCCGAAGCTGGTCCTCGACCTGGAGCGGCTGGCCACGGTGCCGGCCGAGAAGGCGGGCCCCCTGCAGCGCTACGCGGCCACGATCCAGTCGCAGCGCGGTGACTACAACGGCAAGGTGCTCTCCATCCGCCAGGACGACCTGCGCACACTCGCCGTCATCTACGACCAGTCGCCCTCGGTGCTCACCGAGCAGCTGATCGGCTGGGGCGTCCTGGACGCGGACGCGCGCCGCGCGGTGGCGACCCACGAGGACGCCTGACCGCTCCCGCGGGATCGGGCGCGGGCCCAGAAAAAACGTGCCGCCGGGGTGGCCGTACCCACTGAGGGTCCGGCCACCCCGGCTGTTTCTCTCCCGGGTGCGGTCCCTCGGCCGTTCTCGAACGCCTCAGGGCCCGCAGCGTGAGTGCTGCGGACCCTGAGGCGTTTCCGTCTGCTCGTCTGCTCCGGTCCTGTGCCGGACGTCGCCTCAGGCGTCGTCGCGGCGGAGCGAGGGCTTGAGCTCCTTCAGCCGGCCGAGCAGGCCGTTCACGAACGAGGGCGACTCGTCCGTGGAGAACTCCTTCGCCAGCTGCACCATCTCGTCCAGGACGACGGCGTCCGGGGTCTCGTCGGCCCAGATCAGCTCGTAGGCGCCGAGGCGCAGGAGGTTCCGGTCGACGACCGGCATCCGGTCGAGCGTCCAGCCGACCGAGTACTGGGCGATGAGCTCGTCGATGCGCTTCGCGTGCTTCGCGTAGCCCTCGACCAGCTCCATGGTGTACTCGCTCACCGGCGGCTGCCGGGTGTCCGCCCGGGAGAGCCGGACCCAGTCCGCGAGGACGGTGAGCACCTCGGCGCCGCGCTGGTCTCCCTCGAAGAGGATCTGGAAGGCGCGCTTGCGGGCCGTGTTGCGGGCAGCCACGGTTAGCTGTTCACCCGGCCGAGGTAGTCGCTGGTGCGGGTGTCGACCTTGATCTTCTCACCGGTGGTGATGAAGAGCGGGACCTGGATCTGGTGGCCGGTCTCCAGGGTGGCGGGCTTGGTACCGCCGGTGGAGCGGTCGCCCTGGACGCCCGGCTCGGTCTCCTGGACGGTCAGCTCGACGGCGGCCGGGAGCTCCACGAAGAGCACCTCGCCCTCGTGCTGGGCCACGGTGGCCGTGAAGCCCTCGATGAGGAAGTTGGCCGCGTCGCCGACGGCCTTGCGGTCGACCATGAGCTGGTCGTAGGTCTCCATGTCCATGAAGACGAAGTAGTCGCCGTCCATGTAGGAGAACTGCATGTCGCGCTTGTCGACGGTGGCCGTTTCGACCTTGACGCCGGCGTTGAAGGTCTTGTCGACGACCTTGCCGGAGAGCACGTTCTTGAGCTTGGTGCGCACGAAGGCCGGGCCCTTGCCGGGCTTGACGTGCTGGAACTCGACGACGGACCAGAGCTGGCCGCCTTCGAGCTTGAGCACCATGCCGTTCTTGAGGTCGTTCGTGGAAGCCACGGTTGCGGAATCTCCTGGACTGACGTACGACCCCGGGGCACGCACCTGCCTACAGGGCGAGCAGCTCCTTGGTCGTGATGGTGAGTAGCTCGGGTCCGCCGTCCGCCTCGGGGCGGACGACGAGCGTGTCATCGATCCTGACACCGCCCCGGCCCGGGAGGTGGACCCCCGGTTCGACGGTGACCGGCACGCAAGCGTCCAGTTTACCCATGGCCGCGGGACTCAATTGAGGGTCCTCGTCGATTTCGAGCCCGACACCGTGTCCGGTGAGGGCCGTGAGGCCCTCCTTGTACCCCGCGGAGTCCAGGACCTGGCGGGCCGCGCGGTCGACGTCGCGGCAGGCCGCGCCCGGTACGAGGCTCTCACGCCCGGCCCGCTGCGCGGCGAAGACCAGGTCGTACAGCTCGATCTGCCAGTCCGCGGGTGCCGTGCCGATGACGAAGGTACGGCCGATCTCGCAGCGGTAGCCGCGGTAGGTCGCGCCCAGGCAGACGGAGAGGAAGTCGCCCTCCTCGACGCGGCGGTCGGTGGGGCGGTGGCCCGGGCGGCCGGCGTGGGGGCCGGTGGCCACGGAGGTGGGGAAGGCCGGACCGTCGGCTCCGTGGTCGACGAGGCGTCTTTCGAGTTCCAGGGCGAGGTGGCGTTCGGTGCGGCCCACGAGGATGGACTCCAGCAGTTCGCCGAGGGCCTGGTCGGCGATCTCGGCGCCGATGCGCAGGGCGGAGATCTCCTCCTCGTCCTTGACGACGCGGAGTTGCTCGACGGCGGTGCCGAGGGTGGTGAGGCGCAGGCGGGGGGCGACGGAGTTCAGGGCTCTGTGCCGGGCCACGGTGAGGTGGTGCTCCTCAACGGCCAGGGAGTCGGCGCCCTGGCCTTCGGCGATGTCGGCCGCGGCCACGGCCGGGTCGCCGCCGGCGGATCCGGCGGGCAGGGTCTGCACGCGCAGGTGCTCGTCGGGGCGCTCCGGTGTAGGGCGCTCCGCGTCGGGTCCGGCCCTCACGAGGAGGTCCTCGGTCTTGCCGAGCAGCAGGACGGCGCCCTGGGGGGCGGCGCCCGCGAGATAGCGGACGTTGGCGGGGCGGGAGACGAGCGCCGCCGCGCTGCCGCCCGCGTTGCAGTATTCCCTCAGACGCGTCCGGCGGGCCGCGTACACCTCTGACATGATCCGAGCCTACGAGCGCCGGGGAAATGTCGCCGGTCGGGTGGGGCCGAGTGGGGGTGGGGGTGACCGTCGGGGAGGATGCGTCTGCTGTTGCGTGGTGGGGGCGGGGGTGTGCCGCTGCGGCGACCTCTGCCAAGGCGTGTGGCGTTGTGGGGCCAGGAGCGCAGCACCCTGCACCGAGCCCTGACAAGGCACCTGCCGTCGTGGGGTCGGGGGTGTGCCGGTGCGGCGCGTCCGCCGCGGGGCGGGCCCGGCAGCGCGCGGTCCGGCGTGGCCGACGGGGACCGGCTGAGCGGCGGACTGGGCCGCACCGCCACGCCCCGCTCCCGGCGTCGGCGGGTGCTGTCGCGTGGCACGCCCGCTCAGGGGCGGTGCCTGACCCGGGGTGACGTGAAGGCGGCCCGGGTACGTGGCACGCCCGCTCAGGGGCGGCGCCCCGCGTCACCAGGCCGGGGGGCTCGCTATCGATCTCGCCAGGACGTCGTCCAGGACCTTCGCCGTCTCGGGGACGTCCAGCTGGGAGTTGTCGATGATGGGGAGGCCCGAGCCGTACCAGCCGGCCATGCGGCCGTGGATGCGGGCGACCTCCTCGTCCGTCAGCCGCCGGTTGCCCGAGCGCTCCGCGTTGCGTTCCAGGACGATGTCCAGGCCCGGGAGGAGGACGACCGGGAGCAGACCGGGGCCCACGTGGCGCTTCCAGCCGCCGAGGCCGACGACCGGGCGGTCGGGGAAGACCGCGTCGTCGAGGATGCACGAGATGCCGTTGGCCAGGAAGTTGCGCGCGGCGAAGCCGCAGGTGCGGCGGGCGAGGCGGTACTGGGCTTCGGAGTTGTCGTTCCATCCGGACTGGGGGTCGGCGAAGCCGGAGCGGACCCATTCGCGTACGTCGTCGAGGCTGATGTGCGCGGTGGGGACGCGGCGGTGGTCCGCCCAGTACTTGGCGACGCTGGTCTTGCCCGCGCCCGCGGGACCTATCAGCAGCACCGCGAGCGTCGTGCCCGCGGGGTCGGGGGCCGCGATGGCCGGCACGGCGACCGGGCCGCCCGGCGGCAGCGGGACGTGGCCGGTGGTCTCCGGGGCGGGGGGCACGTGACCCCGCTGGGGTGGCGTGGCCGGGCCCGGCGGGGGCGCGGGGTGGCCCGGCGCCGGGGGAGGCGGGGGCACGGGGGCTGAGCCCTGGTGCGGGCCCGGGTGGTGTGCGGCCGGTGACCAGCCGACGGCCGGTCCGTGCCCCGACTCGTGGGGCGGCGGCAGCGGAGAACCCACTGCGTGCTGCATCCGGTGCCACTCCGTCTCGTACAGGCGATGGGCGCTGACAGCGGGGCGGTGCCCGCTGGAACCGAACGGTACCGCCCCCGGTCGGCGATGTGTGAACGGCCGGAGGCGGTCCGAAGTGCCCGGCCCCTGGGGCGAATTCGGGCGGAAGGCGCGCCGGGGGACTTACTGCCCGACCTCGCCGTACGCGGCGAGCAGCACGGCCGGGTCGGGGCCCTCCAGGACGGTGGGCTTGGCCAGGCCGTCGAGGACGATGAAGCGCAGCAGGTCGCCGCGGGTCTTCTTGTCGACCTTCATGTTCTCCACGAGCTTGGGCCACTGGTCGTGCCGGTAGTGCAGGGGCAGCCCGACCGATTCGAGGATGGTGCGGTGGCGGTCGGCCGTCGCGTCGTCCAGCCGGCCCGCGAGGCGGCCGAGTTCGGCGGCGAAGTGCATGCCGACCGAGACGGCGGCGCCGTGGCGCCACTTGTAGCGCTCGTTCTTCTCGATGGCGTGGCCGAGCGTGTGGCCGTAGTTGAGGATCTCGCGCAGGCCCGACTCCTTCAGGTCCGAGGAGACCACGTCGGCCTTGACCCGGATGGAGCGCTCGATGAGCTCGGCGGTGTGCGGCCCGGCCGGGGTGCGGGCGGCCTCGGGGTCGGACTCGATGAGGTCGAGGATCACCGGGTCGGCGATGAAGCCGGCCTTGATGACCTCGGCCAGGCCGGAGACGTAGTCGTTGACCGGGAGGGAGTCCAGCGCGGCGAGGTCGCACAGGACGCCGGCGGGCGGGTGGAAGGCGCCCACCAGGTTCTTGCCCTCGGCGGTGTTGATGCCGGTCTTGCCGCCCACAGCCGCGTCGACCATGGCGAGCACCGTGGTGGGGACGGCGATCCAGCGCACCCCGCGCAGCCAGGTAGCGGCCACGAAACCGGCCAGGTCCGTGGTCGCGCCGCCGCCGACGCCGACGATGACGTCGGTGCGGGTGAAGCCGGACCGGCCGAGCGCCTTCCAGCAGTAGGCGGCGACCTCGGCGGTCTTGGCCTCCTCCGCGTTGGGGACCTGGATGGCGACCGCCTCGTAGCCCTGCCCGGCGAGGTCGGCGCGCAGGGCGTCACCGGTCTCGGCCAGGGCCTCGGGGTGGAGGACCGCGACCCGCTTGGCCTTGTCGCCGATCAGTCCGCCGAGCTCGCCGAGGAGTTGCCGGCCCACCAGGACCTCGTAGGGGTCGGTCCCCGCGGTGCCGCCGACCCGGATCCGCGTCACTGCCTCAGTCATGCGTCCTCCAACTCCAGTGCGTCCAGGGTGGCTCGGGTGACTTCTTCGGGGGTGCGGCCGTCGGTGGCGACCACGGCCGTGGCGACCTCCTCGTAGAGGTGCCGGCGGGCCTCCATCAGCTCGCGCCACTGCTTGCGGGGATTGACCGCGAGCAGCGGGCGGGCCACGTTCAGGCCGGTGCGCTTGACCGCCTCCTCGACGTCCATCGACAGGAAGACCACCCGTTGCCCGGCGAGCAGCGCGCGGGTGTCGGGGTCGAGGATCGCGCCGCCGCCGAGCGCCAGGACGCCGTCGTGCTCGGCGAGGGCCCGCCGCACGGCCGCCTTCTCGACGGCCCGGAAGGCGGGCTCGCCGTCGTCGACGAAGATCTCGGCGATGGTCCGGTTCTGCTCGGCGACGATGTCGTCGTCGGTGTCCCGGTAGGAGACGCCGAGCCGCTCGGCCAGCAACTGCCCGACAGTGGACTTGCCCACGCCCATCGGGCCGACCAGGACGACCAGCGGCCCGCTCATCGGATGGCGAGGTTGTCGAGGTACGAGGTGACGTTGCGGCGGGTCTCGGCCACCGAGTCGCCGCCGAACTTCTCGGCCACCGCGTCCGCGAGGACGAGGGCCACCATGGCCTCGGCGACGATGCCGGCGGCCGGGACCGCGGAGACGTCGGAGCGCTGGTGGTGGGCCTGCGCGGCCTCGCCCGTGGTGACGTCCACGGTCTGCAGGGCGCGCGGGACGGTCGCGATGGGCTTCATCGCGGCGCGCACGCGCAGCAGTTCACCGGTGGTCAGGCCGCCCTCGGTGCCGCCGGAGCGGCCGGAGGTGCGCCGGATGCCCTCGTCGGTCTTCACGATCTCGTCGTGGGCCCGGGAGCCCGGGATCCGCGCCAGCTCGAAGCCGTCGCCGATCTCGACGCCCTTGATCGCCTGGATGCCCATGAGGGCGCCGGCCAGCCGGGCGTCGAGCCTGCGGTCCCAGTGCACGTGCGAACCGAGGCCGACGGGCACGCCGTAGGCCAGGATCTCGACCACGCCGCCGAGGGTGTCGCCGTCCTTGTGGGCCTGGTCGATCTCGGCGACCATCGCCTTCGACGCGTCCGCGTCCAGGCAGCGCACCGGGTCCGCGTCCAGCTTCTCCACGTCGGCCGGCGTCGGGTACACGCCCTTGGGCGCCTTGGCGGCGGCCAGCTCGACGACGTGGCTGACGATCTCGACGCCGGTGGTCTCCTTCAGGTACGAGCGGGCCACCGCACCCAGCGCCACGCGGGCGGCGGTCTCCCGGGCGGAGGCCCGCTCCAGCACCGGCCGGGCCTCGTCGAAGCCGTATTTCTGCATCCCGGCGAGGTCGGCGTGGCCGGGCCGCGGGCGGGTCAGCGGGGCGTTGCGGGCGAGTCCGGCGAGGACCTCCGGGTCGACCGGGTCGGCCGCCATGACCTGCTCCCACTTCGGCCACTCGGTGTTGCCCACCATGATCGCCACCGGGGAGCCGAGGGTCAGGCCGTGCCGGACGCCGCCGAGGAAGGTGACCTCGTCCCGCTCGAACTTCATGCGCGCGCCGCGTCCATAGCCGAGCCGTCGCCGGGCCAGGTGGTCCGCCACCATGTCCGTGGTGATCGGCACGCCGGCGGGAAGGCCCTCCAGCGTCGCCACGAGTGCGGGACCGTGGGACTCCCCCGCGGTCAGCCAGCGCAACCTGCTCAACGGTGCTCCTCAGTGCTCGCGCCCTGGTACTGCCCGGCGTACGCGTGTGAGCGCGTACGGCGACGGCCCGACCGGGTGCGCGGCCCGGTCCGCCTCTTCCGATCCTCCCACGTCCGGGTCGGCGGCCCGGTGGGTGGTCCATCAAGCGGACGCGTTCGCTTGATGGACCGGCCCTCGCCCGGACGCCGGTGCGGGGCGTACGCCCCGAGGTGGTCGGCAGGGCCGGGCTGCGGCGCGGGCTGTGCCTGCTGCGGGGCGTACGCCCCGAGGTGGTCGGCCCCGCTGCCCTGCTGCCGCTGCCCGGTCGGCTGCTGTGCCTACTGCCCCAGGTAGTCGGCCCCGCGCCCCTGCCCGTACCGGGCTGCGGCACGGAGGGGCTGCCCGGTGCGGACGGCGCGACGGTGGGCGATCTTCCGCTTGATCTTCACGACCCAGGGCGCCACCACGGCGAGCACGATCAGCGCGAGCACCGTCATCTGCACCCAGTCGGGCAGGGAGCCCGGCAGGGCGTCGGACATCCGGGTCTTGACCGATGCCTGGGTCAGGCGTGCGGACATGGTGTGTCCTCCCCTCCCGCGTTCCGGCCCCTGCGGAACCGAGAGCGGGTCTCAGCGGTCGGCGAGAGCCCGCTCGCCCGCTTTTCGCATGGCGTCCAGCGGCGCCGGGGCCAGCCCCGTCATCTGCTCCACCTGCAGCACGGCCTGGTGCACCAGCAGGTCGAGGCCGCTGACGACGGCGCCGCCGTGGGCCGACCAGCGGGCGGCGAGGGCGGTGGGCCAGGGGTCGTAGAGGACGTCGAAGAGGGCCGCCGGCCGCTCCGGGACGCTCCGGGCGAGGGCGTCGGTGACACCGGCGGGCGTGGTACTGATCACCAGGGGTGCGCGCAGAGCCTGTCCGGCGTCCGCCCAGTCGGCGACGCGCACTGCGACGCCCAGTCGCTCGGCCCACCGCCGCATCTCGGCGGCCCGGGCCCCGCTGCGCACGTAGACGGTGATCTCGCCCGGGCAGATCCGGGCGAGCGCGGCCAGCGCGGAGGAGGCGGTGGCCCCGGCGCCGAGGATCGCGGCGGCCTCTGTCCTGTCGATGCCGTGCTCGCGCAGCGCGGCGACCATGCCGGGGATGTCTGTGTTGTCGCCGGTCGTGCGGCCGTCCTCGGAGAAGACGACGGTGTTGACGGCGTCGACCGAGGCGGCGGTGTCGCTGATCTCGTCGAGCAGCGGGATCACGGCCCGCTTCAGCGGCATGGTCAGCGACAGCCCCGCCCACCCGGGCCCGAGCGTCCGGAAGAAGCCGGGCAGCCCCTCCTCGTCGACCTCGAACCTGTCGTACGTCCAGCCGGTCAGGCCCAGTTCGCGATAGGCGGCGCGATGCAGGACCGGGGAGAGCGAGTGGGTTATCGGGGAGCCGAGTACGGCGGCCCGGCGCGGTGCGGCCATCGAAGGTCTCCTCAGTTGTTCCGCGAGGCGTTGAACTGGTCGACCAGTTTCTGGTGTTCGGCGTTCGTCTTCGTGAACTTGCTGGTCTTGCCGTCGAGCGAGATGAAGTAGTACCAGCCCTCGTCCGTCGGGTCGAGCGCGCCCCTGATGGCGTCCTCGCCCGGGTTGTCGATCGGACCGGGCGGCAACCCCTTGTGGTAGTACGTGTTGTACGGGTTGTCGTAGGTGCGCAGTTCGCTCAGGCTCAGGTCGATCTTGCTCTGGTTCTTGATGTAGTTGTAGGTGGAGTCGAACTCCAGCATGCCGTTGGTCTGCGGGTTGCCCGGCTTCATCCGGTTGTAGACGACCTCGGCCATCCTGCGGAAGTCGTCGTGGCTGGTGCCCTCGGCCTGGACCAGGCTGGCGATGGTGACCAGCTGCCAGGGGTCCTCGAGCCCCAGGCTCTCGGCCTTCTTCACCACGCCGAGCTTCTCGTAGGTGTCGGTGGCCCGCTTCACCATCTGCTTCAGGACGGCCTCGGGCTCCTGCCCCTCGCTGACGCCGTAGCTGGAGGGGTAGAGGAAGCCTTCCAGCGGGTCCTTGACGTCCCCGTGGTTCTGCGCCCAGCCCGGCAGGCCGAGCTTGTCGTAGTCCTTCTCGGCGACCGCGGCGGTCGTGCCCTCCTTGACCTTCAGCCGCTTGTCGATGAGCCGGTAGATGTCGGCGTTGCGCTTGCCCTCGGCGATGATCAGGTTGTCGCGGCTCTCGGGGCTGAGCATCAGGCCGACCGCGCTGGCGGCCGACATGTGCTTCCGCAGCGTGTACACACCGGCCTGGATGTTCCGGCCGTCGGGGTTGCCGGCCTGGGCCGAGACGAAGGCGTCCACGCTCTTGACGACACCGGCAGCCTTCAGCGCCCGGCCGATGGCGTAGCCGTCGGAGCCCTCCGGGATCTCGACGGACACCTCCTGCCCGCTGCCGTCACCCGCGAAGTCCGGGGCGTCGCCGAAACGATCCTGGACGAACTGGTAGCCGAAGTAGCTGACACCGGCGAGACCGCCGCCGAGGACCACGACGACCGCCAGGCAGGCGCTTCCGTTGCGGCGCTTCTTCGGCTTGCCGCCGCGTCCGCGCTGGTCGCCGCCGCGTCCGCGGCGCTTCTCCGGCTCGTCGTCGTCCTCGTCGTCCCCGCCCGCGAAGAAGGCGTGCTCGCCCTGGTCGGGGCCGGGGTCCCAGTCGGTGTCCGGTTCCGGTTCGGCGCGTCGGCGATCCGGTGCATCCGGTGACTCCGGGGGCGGATACGCGTCGGGGGCGCCGTAGTAGTCCTGCCGGCCCTCGTCGTAGGAGCCGGGCTGCCCGCCGTAGGGGTCCGACGGGTCTGCGGGGTAGGACACCTGCGGGTGGGCGCCGGTGCTCCAGCCGCCGTTGTCGTACTGCTGCTGGTACCCCTGGTCGTGCGGATGCCCGTGGCCCTGCTGTCCGGGGTACTGCTGATGTCCGTGGGCCTGTGCCGCGTACTGCTGGTCGTACGGGTAGTGCTGCCCCTGGCCGTAGACGGGCTGCTCACCGGTGCCCCAGTCGCCGTACTGCGGCTGCTGCTGCTCTGGGTAGTGCTGCGGCTGGCCGCCGTAGGGGGACTGCTGGCCCTGGTGGGCCTGCTGCCCTCCCCATCCGCCGTCCCCGTACAACGGGTCGTCCGGATGCCACGGTTCGGAGCCTTGGCCCCGGCCATACTCAGTCATCGATCCCCTAGAGCCGCGAGGCGGCGGTCGCGCGGCTTCCGGTTCCGCTTGCGTCCCGCCTCTTGCTGTGCGGCGGCTGTTCGCATGCCTCCGCATCGCGCGGAACGTTACCGTATCGCGATCAGATGACCACTTCGACGCCTTCGCCGGGTGCTTTCCCTGACACCCGTTCGGATTCGAGGGCCTGTTGAAGGATGATCACGGCCGCGGCCTGGTCGATGACGGACCGCCCCTTCCTGGACTTCACGCCCGAAGCGCGCAGTCCCTGGCCGGCGGTGACGGTCGTCATCCGTTCGTCCACGAGTCTGACCGGAATCGGCGCGATCATGCGCGCCAGTTCCTGGGCGAAGCCGCGCACCTTGACGGCGGCCGGTCCCTCGCCGCCCTTGAGGGAGCGCGGGAGCCCGACGACGATCTCGACCGGCTCGTACTCCTCGACGAGTTGCCTCAACCGCCGGTGGGCGGAGGGGACGTCACGCCCCGGGACCGTCTCGACCGGAGTGGCGAGGATCCCGTCGGGGTCGCACGAGGCGACCCCGATGCGGGCGTCCCCGACATCGATCGCGAGTCGACGTCCTCTGCGCATGCTTGCGACCCGTCCCTTACTTGGCGGTCTCGGCGACCAGGCGCTCGACGGCGTCGACGGCGTCACCGACGGCGGCCGGGTTCTGGCCGCCGCCCTGGGCGACGTCCGGCTTGCCGCCGCCACCGCCGCCGAGGGTCTTGGCGGCCGTGCGGACCAGGTCTCCGGCCTTCAGACCGCGCTCGCGGGCGGCCTCGTTGGTGGCGATGACCGTCAACGGCCTTCCGTTCGCCACCGTGAAGAGGGCGACCACGGCGGCCCGTCCGCCCTGGATGCGTCCGCGTACGTCGAGCACGAGCTTGCGCAGGTCGTCGGCGGTCGTGCCGTCCGGGACCTGACCGGTCACGACGGCAACGCCCCGGACATCCTTGGCGGACTCGGCGAGACCGGCGGCGGCCTGGAGGACCTTCTCGGCGCGGAACTTCTCGATCTCCTTCTCGGCGTCCTTCAGCTTGCCGAGCATGGCGGACACCTTCTCCGGGAGCTCCTCCGGGCGGCCCTTGATCAGCTCCTGGAGCTGGGCCACGACCGTGTGCTCACGGGCGAGGAAGCTGTAGGCGTCCACACCGACCAGGGCCTCGATACGGCGGACGCCGGAGCCGATGGAGGACTCGCCGAGCAGCTTCACCAGGCCCAGCTGGGCGGTGTTGTGCACGTGCGTGCCGCCGCAGAGCTCCTTGGAGAAGTCGCCGATGGTCACCACGCGCACGCGCTCCCCGTACTTCTCACCGAACTCGGCGATGGCGCCCTGCTTCTTGGCCTCGTCGATGCCCATGACGTCGGCGCGCACGTCGAGGTCGCGGGCGAGCACCTCGTTGATCTTCTGCTCGACGTCGGTCATCACGGCCGTCGGAACGGCGGACGGGGAGCCGAAGTCGAAGCGGAAGCGGCCCGGCTGGTTCTCGGAACCGGCCTGGGCGGCCGTGGGGCCGAGGGCGTCGCGCAGGGCCTGGTGGGTCAGGTGCGTGGCCGAGTGGGCCCGGGCGATGGCCTTGCGTCGGCGGTCGTCGATGGAGGCGTGGGCGCGGGCGCCGACGGTGACCTCGCCGACCTGGACGACCCCCTTGTGCACGTAGACACCGGGGACCGGCTTCTGGCAGTCGCGGACCTCGATGACGGCGCCCGAGTCCACCTTGATGCGGCCGGTGTCGCCGATCTGGCCGCCGCCCTCGGCGTAGAAGGGGGTGCGGTCGAGGACGATCTCCACCTCGTCGCCCTCGGTTGCGGCCGGGGAGGAGACGCCGTCGACCAGGATGCCGACGACGGTGGTCTCGCCCTCGGTGTCGGTGTAGCCGATGAAGTCGGTGGCGCCGGCGCGGTCGGCGATCTCGCGGTAGGCACCCATGTCGGCGTGGCCGGTCTTCTTGGCCCGGGCGTCGGCCTTGGCGCGCTCCCGCTGCTCCTTCATCAGGCGGCGGAAGCCCTCCTCGTCCACGGACAGCCCCTGCTCGGCGGCCATCTCCAGGGTGAGGTCGATCGGGAAGCCCCAGGTGTCGTGGAGCAGGAAGGCCTTGTCGCCGGGCAGCACGGCGGACCCGGCGGCCTTGGTGTCGGTGACGGCCGTGTCGAGGATGTTGGTGCCGGCCTTCAGCGTCTTGAGGAAGGCGTTCTCCTCGGCGAGGGCGACCTTCTCGATGCGCTCGCGGTCGGTGAGGAGCTCCGGGTACTGCTGGCCCATCATGCCGATGACGACGTCGATCAGGTCCTTGACGACCGGGCCGGTGGCACCGAGCAGGCGCATGTTGCGGATGGCGCGGCGCATGATGCGGCGCAGCACGTAGCCACGGCCCTCGTTGCCGGGGGTGACGCCGTCACCGATGAGCATGGTGGCGGTGCGCATGTGGTCGGTGACCACGCGCAGGGAGACGTCCGAGGTCTGGGCGTCGCCGTAGCGGACGCCGGTCAGCTCGGTGGCCTTGTTGATGACGGCCATCGAGGTGTCGATCTCGTACATGTTCCGCACGCCCTGCAGAATCATGGCGAGGCGTTCGAGGCCGAGGCCGGTGTCGATGTTCTTGCTGGGCAGCTCGCCGAGGATCTCGAAGTTGTCCTTGCCGGTGCCCTCGCCCCGCTCGTACTGCATGAAGACGAGGTTCCAGATCTCCACGTACCGCTCGTCGTTGACGGCGGGACCGCCCTCGGCGCCGAACTCGGGGCCGCGGTCGTAGTTGATCTCGGAGCACGGGCCGCAGGGGCCGGGGACGCCCATCGACCAGTAGTTGTCCTTCATGCCGAGGCGCTGGATGCGCTCCTTCGGCACGCCGACGACCTCGTGCCAGATGCGCTCGGCCTCGTCGTCGTCCTTATAGACGGTGATCCACAGGCGCTCGGGGTCGAGGCCGTAACCGCCCTTGTCCTGGGGGCTGGTGAGCAGCTCCCAGGCGAGCTTGACGGCGCCTTCCTTGAAGTAGTCGCCGAAGGAGAAGTTGCCGCACATCTGGAAGAACGTGCCGTGCCGGGTGGTCTTGCCGACCTCTTCGATGTCCGGCGTGCGCACGCATTTCTGGACGCTGGTGGCGCGGTCGAAGGGCGGCTTGACCTCGCCGAGGAAGTAGGGCTTGAAGGGCACCATGCCGGCCGGGACGAGGAGCAGAGTCGGGTCGTCCGCGATGAGCGACGCCGAAGGGACGACGGTGTGACCGCGCTCCTCGAAGAAGCTCAACCAGCGGCGGCGAATCTCAGCCGACTCCATCAGTGGTCCTCATTCCGGTTGTACGGGTTCGTCTGGTACGTCGAGCCCTCGACGTACTTCGGGTTGTTGCGGTTCTCGATGGCGGCGTACCGCCGGGGTCCGGGCAGTTCGGGGTTCTGGTTGATCCCGAGGGCGTCACCCAGCTCGGCCTCGCGGACGGCCATGTTGTCCCGGACGTCGAGCGCGAAGCCGACCGCGCGGTCCTTGAGGCGGTGACCGGCCTCGAGGGCCTTGTTCCCCGCGGTTCTCGCCAGGCTCTCGGGCGTCAGCTGCTTGAGCTTGCGGTTGACCTTGGTGGTGGCCCACACACCGGCGGCGACGCCCGTGCTGAACCAGAAGGTACGGCGGAACATCGCTGGCTCTCAGTCCCTCTTCCCTCGGGCGCCGCGCCGGGAGACGGTGCGTCCCACGATCACGGTGCGCCTCGGCGCCTGGGCGGGCACGTCCTCCTTGCGGCCGCCGAGGGCCCGGCGCACGCCGTAACCGAAGGCGGCGACCTTGACCAGGGGGCCGCCGAAGGTGGAGGCGACGGTGGTCGACAGCGCGGAGGCGTTCGACGTGACCTCCTGGACGTCGGAGGCGATCGCGTCGACGCGGTCGATCTGGGTCTGCGCGGAACGCACCGCCGTGGAGGCGTCTGCCAGGAGCGGGACGGCCTGGTCGGTCACCTCCGCGACGAGCTTGGTGGTCGCCTTGAGCGTCTGGGCCAGCCTCGCCAGGGCGACGGCGAGGAAGGAGACCAGGATCGCCCAGAAGACGGCCACCAGGATCCCGGCAACCTCTCCACCGGACACTGTGTGCACCCGCTCCCTGAAACGTGCCTGAACATCGAAAAAGTCGTGCCACGAGCCTATCGCGCCGGGGGTGGCGCTCCGTACCGGATTACCGCGCCGGCGGCGCAATCGCCGAAGCCCGCCGCCTCGCCCGCCCGGAAGGGCGGGGAGACGGCGGGCTGACGTACCGCGTGCCTGCCGTGGATCAGCGGGCGTAGTACTCGACGACGAGCTGCTCGTCGCAGATCACCGGGATCTCCTTGCGGTTCGGCTCACGGTCCAGGCGGAACGCCAGGGCCTTGAGGTTCACCTGGAGGTAGCGCGGGGTCTCGCCGTCGGCGGCGAAGCCACCCTCGCGGGCGATCGTGAAGAGCGTCTTCTCCTTGGAGCGGTCGCGGACCTGCACGACGTCGTCCGGACGGACACGGAAGGAGGGCTTGTCGACCTTCGTGCCGTTGACCTGGATGTGGCCGTGGACGACCATCTGGCGGGCCTGGTAGATCGTGCGGGCGATGCCCGAACGCAGGACCAGGGCGTCGAGGCGGCGCTCCAGCTCGATGATCAGGGCCTCACCGGTCTTGCCCTGGACCTTGGAGGCACGCTCGTAGGCGCGGACGAGCTGGCGCTCGGACACGTCGTACTGCGCGCGCAGGCGCTGCTTCTCGAGCAGACGGACCTTGTAGTCCGAGTTCTGCTTGCGGCCGCGGCCGTGCTCACCCGGCGGGTAGGGGCGGGCCTCGAAGTACTTGACGGCCTTCGGGGTCAGCGCGATGCCGAGGGCACGCGACTTCTTGACCTTGGGGCGGGACTGGTTCGCCACTGCTTCTCATTTCCTTGATTCGGCTTGTCAGGGTTGAGGGAGGTCGCATTCGCAGCCGGGGAAACCCGCCACGCCCTGCTCGGGCGGGGTGGGCAGCCGCTCCCCTGATCTGGGCACATACGTGCAGCACGCGAGTGGCCCACCGACCGCTTCCGCCCTGCGGCGGATGGTGGTGGGCTGCCCGCGACACCGTTCGACGGTGCGCGACGCTCCTGGAGCCGGTCCCGGGGACGGTGCCCCTGACTGGCTCCGGCCGACTGTCCCGTTCTGACTGCACGGGACGCGGCACTCCGGCCGAGTTTACAGGGTTCTCAGGACCGCTTTCGACCGAGGTTCTTCCTGGTCCACTCCACCGCGTCCGCGTACCGGGCCTCCGCTCCGTGCCGGGTGGGCTCGTAGTACTCGCGGTCCTTGAGGGCGTCCGGCGCGTACTGCTGGGCGGCGATGCCCTCGGGCAGGTCGTGCGGGGAGACGTAGCCCTGGCCGTGGCCGAGCTTGCCGGCGCCCTTGTAGTGGCTGTCGCGCAGATGCGCGGGGACGGGTCCGGCCAGGCCCTTGCGCACGTCCTCCAGGGCGGCGCCGATGGCGGTGGTCGCGGCGTTGGACTTGGGGGCCAGGGCGAGGGCGATGGTGGCGTGGCTGAGGGTGAGGGCGGCCTCGGGGAAGCCGATCATGGCGACGGCCTGGGCGGCGGCCACGGCCGTCTGCAGGGCGGTCGGGTCGGCCAGGCCGATGTCCTCGCTGGCGCAGATCATCAGGCGCCGGGCGATGAAGCGCGGGTCCTCGCCGGCCTCGATCATGCGGGCCAGGTAGTGCAGCGCGGCGTCGACGTCGGAGCCGCGGATGGACTTGATCAGGGCACTGGCCACGTCGTAGTGCTGGTCGCCGTCGCGGTCGTACGTCACGGCGGCCCGGTCGACCGTCTCCTCCAGCGTGGTCAGGGCGATCTCCGCCTCGCCCTTGTCGAGGGCGGCTCCGGCGGCGGCCTCCAGGGCGGTCAGGGCCCGGCGGGCGTCGCCGCCGGCGATGCGCAGGAGATGGCACTCGGTCTCCTCGGGGAGGGTGACGGCGCCCTTGAGGCCGCGCTCGTCGGTGAGGGCGCGCCGCAACAGGCCGCGGATGTCGTCGTCCGTGAGCGGTTCGAGGGTGAGCAGCAGCGAGCGGGACAGCAGGGGTGAGATCACCGAGAAGTACGGGTTCTCCGTCGTCGCGGCGATGAGGGTCACCCAGCGGTTCTCCACGGCCGGGAGCAGGGAGTCCTGCTGCGCCTTGCTGAAGCGGTGGATCTCGTCGAGGAAGAGGACGGTCTCCTTGCCGTAGCCGCCGGATGCGCGGCGGGCCCCGTCGATGACCGCGCGGACCTCCTTGACGCCGGCGGTGATCGCGGACAGCTCCACGAAGCGGGCGTCGGTGGCCTTGGAGACGACGTAGGCCAGGGTGGTCTTGCCGGTGCCGGGCGGACCCCAGAGGAGCACCGAGGAGGGGCCGGCCGGGCCGGAGGCGGCCTCGCCGACCAGTCTGCGCAGAGGGGAGCCCGGCTTCAGCAGGTGCCGCTGGCCCACGACCTCGTCGAGGGTACGCGGGCGCATGCGCACGGCGAGGGGGCTGCTGGACGGCTCCTTCTCCTGGCGTTCTTCGGCTGCGGCGGTGAACAGGTCGGGCTCCACGACAGAAACCCTAAAGGACGGCACCGACAGTCCGGCCGGGCGCCGGTACGGGCCGGGGTCAGCTGGTCCAGAAGTCCCACCAGCGCGTCAGGATCAGCATGCCGATGATGCCGATGTGCAGCACGGGCATGACCCATGTGAACTCGCCGAAGAAGCTCCTGAGCCAGCCCGGGGCGGGCAGGAAGCCCTTGCGGATGTTGAACGACGTCACGTACCAGAACATGAGGATCGTGGCGACCCAGGCCAGCGAGCACCACAGGCACAGCGCGTTGATCCGGTACAGGGACTGGAACATCAGCCAGGCGCAGAAGACGACACCGAACAGGCAGCCGGCGTTGAAGGTGAGCCAGTACCAGCGCGGGAAGCGGGCGCGGGCCAGCAGGGCCACCCCGACGCCGATGACGATGCCGTAGGCGACCAGGCCGAGCATCGGGTTCGGGAAGCCGAAGACCGCGGCCTGCTTGCTCTCCATCACGCTGCCGCAGGAGACGACGGGGTTGAGGCTGCAGCCGGGCGTGAACGTCTTGCCCTCGACCTTGGCCTCGAGGATCTTGAACTTGTCGATCGTGATGACCCACGCGGCGAGCAGTCCGGCGGCGCCGGTGAGCACCAGCAGCAGGGCGAGGGCCCGGCTTCCGCCCTCCGCCCGGGGCGCGATCCCGGCGCGCTCAGGCTCGGGCTCCGTGGAGACGTCCTTGACTGTCGTCTTGCTCATCACGCCGATTCCGTCACTCGAGACCTCGACAACTTCGGGCAGGGCCATTGTGCCGCACAGCCTGGTGCATCCACCGTTCAGTGGACATAAGCAGGCGGGCGCGGTCGCCCCCAAGGGTTCCGTTTCGGCCAACGCCTGTGCGAGGTGCGCACAGGTGAGCGACGTCGAGCGTGGGGGCCGGGCGGCGTGCGCCCGGCCCGCCCCCGTCATCCGAGGCGTGACTCCAGCTCGGCCACGACCTCGTTCACGCCGATGGCCGTCTGCTCGCCGGACTGCAGGTCCTTGAGCTGGACCACGCCCTCGGCGAGGTCGCGTTCGCCCAGGAGCAGGGCGTACCGGGCGCCCGAGCGGTTGGCCGCCTTCATCGCGGCCTTGAGGCCCTTGCCGCCGTAGGAGAAGTCGGCCGCGATGCCGTTCTTGCGCATCTCGGTGACCTTGCCGAACAGGATGCGGCGGGCCTCTTCGCCGAGCGGGACGGCGAACACGCTGGTGGTGGCGGGCAGTTCGAGCTCGATGCCCTCCGCCTCCAGGGCGAGGACGGTGCGGTCGACGCCGAGGGCCCAGCCGACGGACGGCAGGGCGGGGCCGCCGATCATCTCGGACAGGCCGTCGTAGCGGCCGCCGCCGCCGACGGCGGACTGGGAGCCGAGGCCGTCGTGGACGAACTCGAAGGTGGTGCGGGTGTAGTAGTCCAGGCCGCGCACCAGCTTCGGGTCGTCCTGGAAGGCGACGCCCGCGGCCGTGATCAGTTCGCGGACCTCCGCGTGGTACGCCTTGCAGGCGTCACAGAGGTAGTCGCGCAGCAGCGGGGCCTTCCCCAGTTGCCTCTGCACCGCCTCGCGCTTGTCGTCCAGGACGCGCAGCGGGTTGATCTCCGCGCGGCGCAGGGTGTCCTCGTCCAGGTCCAGGCCGCGCAGGAAGTCCTGCAGCGCGGCCCGGTACACCGGGCGGCACTCCTTGTCGCCGAGGCTGTTGAGCAGGATCCGGAACTCGCTCAGGCCCAGCGAGCGGTACGCCTGGTCGGCCAGGATGATCAGCTCGGCGTCCAGCGCCGGGTCCTCCGCGCCGATCGCCTCCGCGCCGACCTGCGAGAAGTGGCGGTAACGGCCCTTCTGGGGGCGCTCGTAGCGGTAGTACGAGCCGGAGTACCAGAGCTTGACGGGCAGGTTGCCGGCCTTGTGCAGGTTGGCCTCCAGCGCGGCGCGCAGCACCGATGCGGTGCCTTCGGGTCGGAGGGCGAGCCGGTCGCCGCCCTTGGTCTCGAAGGCGTACATCTCCTTGGTGACGATGTCGGTGGACTCGCCGACGCCGCGTGCGAAGAGCTCCACGCTCTCGAAGCCGGGCGTCTCGATGTAGCCGTAGCCGGAGTTGCGCAGCGGCGCGGCGATCGCCTCGCGGACCGCGAGGTACTTCGCGGAGTCCGGCGGGATCAGGTCGTACGTGCCCTTGGGGGCCTTGAAGGTGCTCACGGAAGGTCTCGTCACATTCCTCGTCGGGGAGCGGGCTGGGCTCCCTGGCCGGCCGCCACCTGCCGCAGATACGGGTTGGTGGCGCGCTCCTGGCCGATGGTCGTCTGGGGGCCGTGGCCGGACAGCACCACGGTCGAGTCGTCGAGCGGCAGGCACACGCGCGCCAGCGAGTCGAGGATCTCGGCCATGTCGCCGCCGGGCAGGTCGGTGCGTCCGATGGAGCCGGCGAACAGCAGGTCGCCCGAGAACAGGATCGGCGGGATGTCCGCGGCCTCGGGCAGGCCGAAGGTCACCGACCCCTTGGTATGGCCGGGCGCGTGCGCGACGGACAGCTCCAGGCCCGCCAGCTGCAGCTTCGCCCCGTCCGTGAGCTCCTTGACGTCGTCCGGTTCCCCCACGGTCAGCTCACCGAGCAGCGGCATGCCGATGGAGCGGCCGATCCCCTTCGCGGGGTCGCTCATCATGTACCGGTCGTCGGGGTGGATCCAGGCCGGCACGTCGTGCGCGCCGCACACCGGGACGACCGAGGCCACATGGTCGATGTGGCCGTGGGTGAGGACGACGGCGACGGGCTTGAGCCGGTGCTTCGCGATCGCCTCCGCGACGCCGTCGGCGGCCTGATGGCCGGGGTCGATGATCACGCACTCCTCGCCGGCGGCGGGGGCGACGAGGTAGCAGTTCGTCCCCCAGGCCCCGGCGGGGAACCCGGCAATGAGCACGATCGTCCTTCGTTGTGTCGATACGGGCGGCTGCGGCTGTCGTCAGAGCCTACCGGCGCTGCCGATTCCACAGCGAACCCATATACGGTACGGGGCACACGCAGGCGGTCGGCGCACAGGACCCACGCGTACCGGTCGACGTATCAGACGCATGAGGAGAGAACCCGGTGGTCAGCCAGGAACAGCGGCGGCGTCAGCTCGCCCGGGAGAAGTACCTGCGGCAGCAGCAGCGACGCACCGATGCGCGACGCAAGGCCCGCATCCGCAACTCCGTGATCGCATCGGTCCTCGGCGTGGTAGTGGTGCTCTCCGTGACGGTCTTCCTGACCAAGCCGTTCGAGGACGACGGCACGACGGAGAAGGCGAACGCGGAGGTCACCCCGAGCGCCTCCCCCAGCAAGGCACCGGACCCGTGCGAGAAGCCCGCCCCGGGCAAGGTCAAGTCGGAGACCTGGAAGAAGGAACCGGCGATGACCATCGACAAGTCGGCGAAGTACACCATGAAGCTGGAGACGACCTGCGGCGAGATGGACATCGCGCTGAAGCCGTCGGCGGCGCCCCACACCGTCAACTCGTTCAACTTCCTGCTGGGCAAGGGCTACCTGGACCACACCAAGTGCCACCGGCTGACCACCCAGGGCATCTACGTGCTGCAGTGCGGTGACCCGCAGGGCACCGGCATGGGCGGGCCGGGCTACACGATCCCGGACGAGAACCTGAAGGACAAGAGCCTCAAGGGCGGGATCTACCCGGCGGGCACGGTCGCGATGGCCAACCAGTACAACCCGCAGACGAAGCAGGGCCGCGACAGCGGCGGCAGCCAGTTCTTCCTCGTCTACCAGGACAGCCAGCTGCCGCCCGACTACACGCCGTTCGGCACGGTGTCCGAGGCGGGCATGAAGGTCCTCCAGAAGATCGCCAAGGCCGGGGCCCAGGCACCCGACCCCCAGACGGGCAACACGGCGCCCAACGCGACGGTCGTGATCAACAGGGCCACGGTCACCGAATCCTGAGCCTCATCTGCGAAATTTCGGTCGCGCGGGATGCGGACACGCCCCCCGCCGGTCGCCTATGTTGGCCGTGACGAAACTGTGGACGATGCCCGGGGGAGCTACAGGCACCTCGCAGGCATCATGTGGAGGAGGCGCTGTGAGCAGCGACCCGTGGGGCCGCGTCGACGAGACGGGGACCGTGTACGTGCGTACGGCCGACGGTGAGCAGGTCGTCGGTTCCTGGCAGGCAGGCTCCCCCGAGGAGGCGCTGGCCTATTTCGAGCGCAAGTACGAGGGCCTGGTTGTCGAGATCGGCCTCCTCGAGAAGCGAGTGAAGACCACCGACCTGTCGGCCAAGGACGCCCAGGCCGCGATCGACCACATCCGGGAGCAGGTCGACGCGCACCACGCGGTGGGTGACCTGGAGGCCCTGAAGGTCCGGTTGGACAAGCTCGTGGAGTTGGTGGAAGCGCGCCGGGAGGAGCGCAAGGCGCAGCGGGCGAAGCAGTCCGACGAGGCGCGCAGGGCCAAGGAGGCGCTGGTCTCCGAGGCGGAGGAGCTGTCGCGGTCCGACCAGTGGCGGGCGGCCGGTGAGCGGCTGCGGGCGCTGGTGGACACCTGGAAGGGTCTGCCGCGGCTGGACCGCAAGTCGGACGACGAGCTGTGGCACCGGTTCTCGCACGCCCGGTCGGCGTTCTCCAAGCGGCGCAAGCAGCACTTCGCGCAGCTGGACGCGCAGCGCGAGGAGGCGCGGCGGACCAAGGAGCGTCTGGTCTCCGAGGCGGAGGCGCTGGCGAACTCGACGGACTGGGGTGTGACGGCGGCGCGCTACCGCGAGCTGATGGCCGAGTGGAAGGCCGCCGGCCGCGCGCAGCGCGAGCACGAGGACGACCTGTGGAACCGCTTCCGCGGTGCTCAGGACGTCTTCTTCGCGGCCCGCAGCTCGGTCTTCGCCGAGCGGGACGCCGAGCAGACGGAGAACCTCAAGCTCAAGGAGGAGCTGGCCGAGGAGGCCGAGAAGCTCCTGCCGATCACGGATCTGAAGGCCGCCCGGGCCGCCTTCCGGACCGTGAACGAGCGCTGGGAGGCCATCGGCCACGTGCCGCGCGACGCCCGGCCGAAGGTCGAGGGCCGTATGCACGCCGTCGAGCGGGCCCTCCAGGAGGCCGAGGAGGCCGAGTGGCGCCGGACGAACCCGGAGGCGCGTGCGCGTGCCGAGGGTCTGACCGGTCAGCTGCAGGCCGCCGTGGACAAGTTGCGGGGCCAGATCGAGCAGGCCCGTGCGCAGGGCAACAACGCCAGGGCGGAGAAGCTGGAGCGTGAGCTCGAGGGCCGCCAGGCGCTGCTGGACCAGGCGCTGAAGGGTCTGCAGGAGTTCGGAGGCTGACCCTCACACCGTTGCGCCGAAAGAGGGCTCCCGTATCGCACGGGGGCCCTCTTTCGCATGGTCGCTACGGCGGGTCACGTCCGGTTGCGCGCCGACGTCACCCGGTACACGTCGTAGACGCCTTCCACGCCCCGGACGGCCTTCAGGACGTGGCCGAGGTGCTTCGGGTCGCCCATCTCGAAAGTGAAGCGGGAGGTGGCGACGCGGTCGCGGGACGTCTGCACGGCCGCGGAGAGGATGTTGACGTGCTGGTCGGACAGCACGCGCGTGACGTCCGACAGCAGCCGGGACCGGTCGAGGGCCTCGACCTGGATGGCGACCAGGAAGACCGAGGACTGGGTGGGCGCCCACTCGACGTCGAGGATGCGCTCGGGCTCCCGGGACAGCGAGTCGACGTTCACGCAGTCGCTGCGGTGAACCGATACGCCGCTGCCGCGGGTGACGAAGCCGATGATCGGGTCGCCCGGGACGGGGGTGCAGCAGCGGGCCAGCTTGACCCACACGTCCTCGACGCCCTTGACGACGACGCCCGGGTCGGCGCTGGAGCGGCGCTTGCGGCCGCGGCCCCGGGCCGGCGGGACCGACTCGTCGATCTCCTCGGTGGCGGCCTCCTCGCCGCCGAGGGCCTGCACCAGCTTCTGCACGATGTTCTGCGCGGAGACGTGGCCCTCGCCGATCGCCGCGTACAGCGCGGAGATGTCGGCGTAGCGCATCTCGTGCGCGAGGGTGACCAGGGAGTCGCCGGTGAGGATGCGCTGGATCGGCAGGTTCTGCTTGCGCATGGCGCGGACGATGGAGTCCTTGCCCTGCTCGATCGCCTCGTCGCGGCGTTCCTTGGAGAACCAGGCCCGGATCTTGTTGCGGGCCCGCGGTGACTTGACGAAGCCGAGCCAGTCGCGGGAGGGGCCGGCGCCGGCCGCCTTGGAGGTGAAGACCTCCACCAGGTCGCCGTTGTCGAGGGCCGACTCCAGCGGGACCAGCCGGCCGTTGACGCGGGCTCCTATGGTGCGGTGCCCGACCTCGGTGTGCACGGCGTACGCGAAGTCGACGGGGGTGGCGCCGGCGGGCAGTGCTATGACGTCGCCCTTGGGGGTGAAGACGAAGACCTCGTTGCGGGAGAGGTCGAAGCGCAGGGACTCCAGGAACTCGCCCGGGTCCTCGGTCTCCTTCTGCCAGTCCAGGAGCTGCCGCAGCCACGCCATGTCGTTGATGGCGTCCTTGTCCTTGGCGGACGACTTCGGCGCGTCCGTGCGCACCTTGGAGGCTCCGGCGACGGCCTCCTGCTTGTACTTCCAGTGCGCGGCGATGCCGTACTCGGCGCGGCGGTGCATGTCGAAGGTGCGGATCTGCAGCTCGACGGGCTTGCCGCCGGGGCCGATGACCGTCGTGTGCAGCGACTGGTACATGTTGAACTTGGGCATCGCGATGTAGTCCTTGAACCGGCCGGGGACCGGGTTCCATCGCGCGTGCACCGTGCCGAGGGCGGCGTAGCAGTCGCGGACGGTGTCCACGAGGACGCGGATGCCCACGAGGTCGTAGATCTCCGCGAAGTCCCGGCCGCGGACGATCATCTTCTGGTAGACGCTGTAGTAGTGCTTGGGGCGGCCGGTGACGGTCGCCTTGATGCGGGCCGCCCGCAGGTCCTGCTGGACCTCGTCGGTGACGATGGCCAGGTACTCGTCGCGCTTGGGTGCCCGCTCGGCCACCAGGCGGACGATCTCGTCGTACATCTTGGGGTAGAGGATCGCGAAGGCGAGGTCCTCCAGCTCCCACTTGATGGTGTTCATGCCCAGGCGGTGGGCGAGCGGCGCGTAGATCTCCAGGGTCTCGCGCGCCTTCTTCTCCTGCTTCTCGCGCTTGAGGTAGCGCATGGTGCGCATGTTGTGCAGGCGGTCGGCGAGCTTGATGACCAGGACGCGGGGATCCTTGGCCATGGCGACGACCATCTTGCGCACGGTCTCGGCCTGGGCGGCCTCGCCGAACTTGACCTTGTCCAGCTTGGTGACGCCGTCGACGAGCAGCGTGACGACGTCGCCGAAGTCGCGGCGCAGGTCCTCCAGGCCGTACTCGGTGTCCTCGACCGTGTCGTGCAGCAGCCCGGCCATCAGCGTGGCCGGATCCATGCCCAGCTCGGCGAGGATGGTGGTGACGGCGAGGGGGTGCGTGATGTACGGGTCGCCGCTCTTGCGCTTCTGGCCGCGGTGCCAGCGCTCGGCGACCTGGTAGGCGCGCTCGATCTGGCGCAGCGTCGCCGTCTCGATCTTCGGGTCGTTGCTGCGCACTATCCGCAGCAGCGGCTCCAGCACGGGGTTGTACGGGTTCGCGCGCTGGACGCCGAGACGGGCCAGACGGGCGCGGACGCGGTTGGAGGAGCCGCCGGAGCGGGCCGGCTGACCGCCTGCCTGACGCACCGCGGGCGGGACCGGCTTGGGACGCGACTGCTCGGCGGGCTTGTCGACGGGGGCCGACTGGGCGTGCTCGACCGGCCCGCGGGTGTCGTTCTTCGCGTGCGGCGCGCTCGGCGCGGGCTTGGCCGCGGCTTTCGAGGCGGACTCGGGTTTGGCGGCGGTCAGGTGCTGGGCCTCGTCTGGCAAGAGGACTCCTCGTGCGCGATCCGGGTGCCCCGGTCAGGCTCCGGAGACCCCATGGTAGCCATCCTGGGCCTCGGCATCGCCTTCAGGCCACTGTGAGGACGGCCAACCCGGGAAACGCACGAGGCGGACCCCGGTTCCAAGGGGCCCGCCTCGTGCGGTGCGTGCCGGTGTCCACCGGGCTTGCCGGGGGTGCTACACCGTGAGCAGCGCCTCCAGCGGGGCACCGTTCAGAGCCGGTTCCAGACGGCCGCGGCCGCTGAGGAAGCCGAGCTCCATGAGGACGGCGAGACCGGCGACCTCGGCGCCGGCCCGGCGAATGAGCTGGATCGAGGCCTCGGCGGTGCCGCCCGTGGCGAGGACGTCGTCGACGATCAGTACGCGGTCACCGGTGGCGAGGTCCTCGGCGTGCACCTCGATCTCCGCCGAGCCGTACTCCAGGTCGTAGGCCTGGGCGAGGGTGGCTCCGGGGAGCTTGCCCGCCTTGCGTACGGGGATGAAGCCCAGGCCGGCGCGGACGGCGACCGGGGCGCCCAGGATGAAGCCGCGGGCCTCCAGACCGACGATCTTGTTGGCCGCGCTGCGCTGGGCGATCTCGGCGAGGGCGTCGGTCAGGGCGGTGAACGCAGACGGGTCCGCCAGGAGCGGGGTGATGTCCTTGAACATCACGCCCGGCTCCGGGTAGTCGGCCACGTCCCGGATACGGCTGAGCAGCAGCTCACGGATGTCGGTCATCGGCGCTTCCCCGACGGGCGGCCCCGGCCGCGGTTGCGGGCCGCGGGCTGGTTGCGGGGGCCGACGACGGCCGGTGCGGCGTCCTCGGGCTCACCGGCGTACGCCTCGTCGTGGACCTCGGTCTCGCCCTTGGCGGCGGACTGGGCCCGCTTGGCGAGGACACGCTTCTTCAGCGCCTTCATCGCCGGCTCGCGCTCCTTGAGGTCGGCGACCAGCGGCGTGGCGATGAAGATCGAGGAGTACGCACCGGCCGCGAGACCGACGAACAGCGACAGGGAGATGTCGTTGAGCATGCCCGCGCCGAGGACACCGCCGCCGATGAACAGCAGGCCCGCGACCGGCAGCAGCGCGACCACCGTGGTGTTGATGGAGCGGACCAGGGTGCTGTTGATCGAGCGGTTGGCGACGTCGCTGTAGGTCCAGCGGGTCTGTCTGGTGATGTCCTTGGTCTGTTCCTTGAGGCTGTCGAACACCACGACCGTGTCGTAGAGCGAGTAGCCGAGGATGGTCAGCAGACCGATCACCGTGCCCGGGGTGACCTCGAAGCCGACGAGGGCGTAGATGCCGACCGTGATGGTGATGTCGTGGATCAGCGCGACGAACGCGGCGACCGCCATGCGCCACTCGAAGGCGATCGCCAGGTAGATCACCACGAGCACCATGAAGATGCCCAGGCCCTGCCAGGCCTTGTTGGCGATCTGGTCACCCCAGCTCGGGCCGACCAGTTCGGCGTTGATCTGCTCCGCGTCGACCTTGAGGTCGTCGGACAGCTGGTCCTTGATCTTGTCGGCGGCGTTGGTGTCGATGCCGGCGACCTGGATGCGCATGCTGCCGTCGCCGAGCTTCTGGACGATCGCGTCGTGGCCGGAGGCCTCCTCCGCGTATCCCTCCGCCTGGGACACCGAGACGCTCATGTTCTTCGGGGTGGTGAAGACGGCGCCGCCCTGGAACTCGATGCCCATGTGCAGGCCACGGGCCGCCAGGCCGACGATGGCCGTGATGGTGATCAGGATCGACAGGCCGTACCAGATCTTGCGGTTCTTGACGAAGTCGTAGCCGATCTCACCGCGGTGCAGCCGGGCGCCGAGGTTGCCGAGTTTCGACATCTCACGCCTCCTTCGTCTCGATGGGGGCGGAGGGACGGCGGGTGCGGCGCAGCGGCGGTTGGGCACCCAGGCTCTTCGGATCGAGGCCGGACCACTTGTGGCCGTTCGCGAAGAACGGGCGGCGGGCCATCAGCGTCAGCAGCGGCTTGGTGAAGAGGAACACCACGACCACGTCGAGCAGGGTGGTCAGGCCGAGCGTGAACGCGAAGCCCTGGACCTTGCCGACGGTGACGATGAACAGCACGGCGGCGGCGAGGAACGACACGAAGTCGGAGACCAGGATGGTGCGCCGGGCGCGCGGCCAGGCCCGCTCGACGGCCGGGCGCAGCGAGCGGCCCTCGCGGATCTCGTCGCGGACGCGTTCGAAGTAGACGATGAACGAGTCCGCCGTGATGCCGATGGCGACGATGGCGCCGCAGACGGCCGGCAGGTTCAGCGCGAAGCCGATGGCGGGGCCGAGCAGCGACATGAGCGTGTAGGTCAGCGCGGCCGAGACCAGCAGCGACAGGATCGCGATGAACGACAGGCCGCGGTAGTAGACCAGCAGATAGATGACGACCAGCGCGAGGCCGATCGCACCGGCGATGAGGCCGGCCTCCAGTTGCTCGCCGCCGAGCGCGGCGGTCACCGTCGTGACGCTGTCCTCCTCGAAGGACAGCGGCAGGGCTCCGTAGGACAGCATGTTGGCGAGGCTCTTGGCCTCCTCCTGCGTGAAGTTGCCGGAGATCTGCGCGTTGCCGCCGCTGATGGCGGTCTGCACGAACGGGTGGGAGACGACCTCGTCGTCCAGAACGATCGCGAACTCGTTCTGCGGGGTGGTCTGCTGCGCGAGCTTGGCGGTGGTGGCGGCGAACTTCTTGGTACCGGCGGAGTTGAAGGTCATGTCGACCTGCCAGCCTCCGGCGCCCTGGGTGTCGAGGCTCGCCTGGGCCTTCTTGATCTCGGTGCCGTCGACGTCGACCGGGCCCAGCAGGAACTTGCTCCACACCGTGCCGTCCTGCCCGCAGGCGACGGTGGGCTGGTCGGTCTTGGCCGCCTTGCCCGCGTCGGCACGCTGCTTCGGGTCGGAGCAGTCGAGGGCCGCGTACTGCTTCTCCAGCGCGCCGGACGGGGCGCCGGTGCTGCCCGACGGCGACGGGCTGCCGGAGGCCTTGGAGGTGCCGCTGGCGGACGGGGTGGCGTCCGCCTTCAGCGCGTCGGTGACGGCACGGCCCTGCGAGGTGGCGGAGGCCGACGGGCTGGGGGAGCCGGACGCGGCAGGGTCCTCGGCCTTGTCCTTGCCGGAGCCGGACGGGCTCGGGGAGCTGCTGCCGCTGGGGTTCGCGCTCGGGGTGGGCGCGGTCTCGCCGGGGGCGGCCTCGCGCTGCAGGACCGGGCGGAAGTAGAGCTTGGCGGTGGTGCCGACCTGATCCCGGGCTTCCTTGGAGTTCGTGCCCTTGGGGATGTTGACGATGATGTTCTTGTCGCCCTGGGTCTGTACCTCGGACTCCGAGACGCCCAGACCATTGACACGGCGTTCCATGATCTCGACCGCGGTGTCCATGTTGGTCTTGTTGATGGCGTTCTCCTGGCCGGGCTCGGCGACCGCGCGGAGCGTGATGCTCGTGCCGCCGGCCAGGTCGATGCCGAGACGCGGGGTCGTGTGCCCCGAGGCGAACATTCCACCGGTGAGCGCCGCGATGGCGATCAGGATCAGGGCCAGCGAGCGCCCCGGCTTGCTCTGGGCGCTCGCGCTCCGGCCCTTTTTAGGTGTGGCCACCTTCTCGTACTCCCTCTCGGGCCACCTCGCTCCGGGTCGGCGGACGGGCGGCCATGACTAATGTCGGGATTCCGTGCGAGCTGGGCGTGTCCCGGGGTGCGCGGGACACGCCCGCGCACCCCGGGTCACGACTACTTCGCCTCGGAGTCGCCGTCGGTCTTCTTCGGCTGCGCGTCCGTCGTCGCCTCGCCGGCCGTGGCCTGGTCGGCCGGGTCGTCGGCCGCGTCCTTCTTGCCGAGGTCGACGGCCTTGTCGTCAGCGGGGGCGTCGGCTGCGGAGTCGGTCTCGGTGAGGGAGGAGGCGTCGTCCGGGACGATGTCGGCGTCGGACTTCAGGTCGTGCTCGATGCCGTGGACGATGCGGTTGTACTCGTCGTCGGTCAGGACGGCACCGATGGCGTTCTTGGCGAACAGGAGATCGACGCCGGGGCCGGCGTCGAGGAGGACGGTGTCCTCGTTGACCTCCTTGACCGTGGCGTACATGCCCCCGATGGTGCGGACGCCGCTGCCGGGCTGCATTTGGTTCCGCATCTCCACGGCCTGCTGCTGCTTCTTCTTGGCCGACCGGGTCATCAGGAACATGGCCCCGATGAGCACGATGAACGGGAGGAGGGTCAGGAGACTCACGGGTCGGTACTTCCTTCACACGACCGCGCTGTGAGCGGCCAGATGGTTGGGGGTCTGCACGCCGCCGGCTAAGGCGGCATCGGCGGAGTCTAAGCGAGTCCGCGCGCATGGAACAACGCTCAGCATGGCACCGGGGTTCCTGCTCCGGCCACTGGCCTCGCCGTCCCGGTGCCGTGACGGCGAGGTCACGCCCCGAACAGGTCCTGTTGTCCCCTTGCCGCGGTCTGGGAACGGGGCGGGGTGAGGCCGAGATGCGCCCATGCGGCGGGAGTGGCGACCCGGCCGCGGGGAGTGCGGGCCAGCAGGCCCTCACGGACCAGGAAGGGCTCGGCCACCTCCTCCACGGTCTCACGTTCCTCGCCGACCGCGACGGCGAGCGTGGACAGGCCGACCGGACCACCGCCGAACAGCTTGAGCAGGGCCTCCAGCACGGCGCGGTCGAGGCGGTCGAGGCCGCGCTCGTCGACCTCGTAGACGGCGAGGGCCGCGGCGGCGATGTCCCGGTTGATCAGGCCGTCGGCCTTGACCTGCGCGTAGTCCCGGACGCGGCGCAGCAGGCGGTTGGCGATGCGTGGCGTGCCGCGGGAGCGGCCGGCGATCTCGGCGGCGCCCGCCGGGTCGATCTCGACCTCCAGGAGGTTGGCCGAGCGGTGGATGACCCGCTCCAGCTCGGCCGGTTCGTAGAACTCCATGTGCGCGGTGAAGCCGAAGCGGTCGCGCAGCGGGGGCGGCAGCAGGCCCGCGCGGGTGGTGGCGCCGACCAGGGTGAAGGGGGGCAGCTCCAGCGGGATGGCGGTGGCTCCGGGGCCCTTGCCGACGATGACGTCGACGCGGAAGTCCTCCATCGCCATGTAGAGCATCTCCTCCGCGGGGCGGGACATGCGGTGGATCTCGTCGAGGAAGAGGACCTCGCCCTCCTGCAGGGAGGAGAGGATCGCGGCGAGATCACCGGCGTGCTGGATGGCGGGGCCCGAGGTGATGCGGATGGGGGCGCCCATCTCGGCCGCGATGATCATCGACAGGGTGGTCTTGCCGAGGCCGGGGGCGCCGGAGAGCAGCACGTGGTCGGCGGTGGCGCCGCGTGCGCGTGCGGCCCGCAGGACGAGGTCGAGCTGTTCGCGGACCTTCTCCTGGCCGATGAACTCGCCCAGGTCCTTGGGGCGCAGGGCGGCCTCGACGGCCTGGTCCTCACGGTCGGCGACGGAGTCCACCAGCCGCTCCGCGGCGGAGGTGTCGGTGGTGTCGTCCCAGTTCATAGAAAGAGCCTCAGAGGTCGTGGATCAGCGGGCGCGGTTCAGGGTCTGCAGGGCCGCCTTCAGCAACTGGCCCACCTGGGGCGTGCCCCCGGCCGCCTCGGCCTGCGGGGCCACGGCGGTCACGGCCTCGTCGGCCTCCCGGGTGGCGTAGCCCAGGCCGATCAGGGCGGCGTGCAGCTGGTCCCGCCAGCCCGTGCTGACCGGCGCGCCGACGGCGGGTGCCCCGATCGGCTCCCCCAGGCGGTCCTTCAGCTCCAGCAGGAGTTTCTGAGCGCCCTTCTTGCCGATGCCGGGGACGGCGGTGAGGGCCTTCTCGTCGGCGGTGGCGACGGCTCTGCGCAGGGCGTCCGGGCTGTGCACGGCGAGCATCGCCTGGGCCAGTCTCGGTCCGACGCCGCTGGCGGTCTGCAGCAGCTCGAAGACCTGCCGCTCGTCGTCGTCGGCGAAGCCGTACAGCGTGAGGGAGTCCTCGCGCACGACCAGGGAGGTGTGCAGCTTGGCGGGCCGGCCCGTACGGAGCGTGGACAGCGTGTTCGGCGTGCACTGGACGGCCATGCCGACACCGCCGACCTCGACGACCGCGGCGTCGGGGGCGAGTGCGGCGACGGTGCCGCTGACGAAGGCGATCATGCCGTACGGCCTTTCGGTGCTCGGGCGGATTGCAGGGCGACGGCCTGCTGGAGCCGGTTCTGCGCGGGGGCGCGCCAGATGTGGCAGATGGCGAGGGCGAGGGCGTCGGCCGCGTCGGCCGGCCTGGGCGGGGCGCTGAGCCGCAGCAGGCGGGTCACCATCGCGCCCACCTGGGCCTTGTCGGCGCGGCCGGTGCCGGTGACGGCGGCCTTGACCTCGCTCGGGGTGTGCAGGGCCACGGGGATGCCGCGACGGGAGGCGCACAGCATGGCGACGGCGCTGGCCTGGGCGGTGCCCATCACCGTGCGGACGTTGTGCTGGCTGAAGACGCGCTCCACGGCGACGAACTCCGGCCGGTGCTCGTCGAGCCACTGTTCGATGCCCTGCTCGACGGCGAGGAGGCGGTGGCCCAGGTCGGCGTCCGCGGGCGTCCGGACCACGCCGACGCCGATCATGGTGAGCGGCCGTCCGGCCACGCCCTCGACCACGCCGACCCCACACCGGGTCAGTCCCGGGTCCACCCCCAGCACGCGCACGCGGCCCTCCCCTTTGTGCGGCTAAACCGCCGCCGCTCTCGCGGACCTGGCTGAGCACCGTCGTGGTTGCTCAATTGATGGTCGCGGTCGTGGACGGTGATCTTTGACTGAGCCAGGCTATCCGCTGCCACCGACAACGACAGCGGGCCGGACGACGTGTGTCCCCCGGCCCGTCGAGATCGCGGCATGCGCGGCAGCGTTACGCGTCGACCTTCTCCATGACCTCGTCGCTGACGTCGAAGTTGGCGAAGACGTTCTGCACGTCGTCGCTGTCCTCGAGCGCGTCGATCAGCTTGAAGATCTTCTTGGCGCCCTCCTCGTCCAGCTCGACCTGCATGGTCGGGACGAAGTTGGCGTCGGCGGAGTCGTAGTCGATGCCGGCGTCCTGCAGGGCGGTGCGGACCGCGACCAGGTCGGTGGCCTCGCTGAGGACCTCGAAGCTCTCACCGAGGTCGTTGACCTCCTCGGCGCCCGCGTCGAGGACGGCGGTCAGCACGTCGTCCTCGGTCAGCTCGCCCTTGGGGACGAGGACGACGCCCTTGCGGTTGAACAGGTAGGACACCGAGCCCGGGTCGGCCATGGAGCCGCCGTTGCGGGTCATGGCGACGCGGACCTCGGAGGCGGCGCGGTTGCGGTTGTCGGTGAGGCACTCGATGAGCACCGCGACCCCGTTCGGGCCGTAGCCCTCGTACATGATCGTCTCGTAGTCGGCGCCGCCGGCCTCCAGGCCCGCGCCGCGCTTGACGGCCGAGTCGATGTTCTTGTTGGGGACCGACGACTTCTTCGCCTTCTGGATGGCGTCGTAGAGCGTCGGGTTGCCCTCGGGGTCGGCGCCGCCCATGCGCGCCGCGACCTCGATGTTCTTGATCAGCTTCGCGAAGAGCTTGCCGCGCTTGGCATCGATGACGGCCTTCTTGTGCTTCGTCGTGGCCCATTTAGAGTGGCCGGACATCTGCCTGTCTCCTTCGCGTAACCCATCTCAGCAACGAACGCAGGAATCCTACTAGGACTCCGCTGTCCGGTTCGCGCGCACCATGTCGACGAACAGGGCGTGCATCCGGTGGTCACCGGTCAGTTCCGGGTGGAACGACGTGGCCAGGGCGTTGCCCTGGCGGACCGCGACGATGTGGCCGTCGTGCTCGGCCAGCACCTCGGCGGCGGCGCCGACGGACTCCACCCAGGGGGCGCGGATGAAGACGCCCTCCACGGGGTCGCCCTCGACGCCCTCGACGGCGACCGCCGCCTCGAAGGACTCGTTCTGCCGGCCGAAGGCGTTGCGGCGCACGATCATGTCGATGCCGCCGACGGTCTCCTGGCCCGAGCGCGGGTCGAGGATCTTGTCGGCGAGCATGATCATGCCGGCGCAGGTGCCGTACACGGGCAGGCCGGCGCGCACGCGCGCGCGGAGCGGCTCCATCAGGCCGAACAGGACGGCCAGCTTGGAGATCGTGGTGGACTCGCCGCCGGGGATGACGAGCCCGTCCACCTCGGCGAGTTCTTCGGGGCGCCGCACCTGCCTGGCCACGGCGTCGGCCGCGGCCAGGGCGACGAGGTGCTCCCGGACGTCGCCCTGGAGGGCCAGGACGCCGATCACAGGTGTGTCGCTCATGGGGGTTACCAGCCGCGGTTGGCGTAGCGCTCGGTCTGGGGGAGGGTGTCGCAGTTGATGCCGACCATGGCCTCGCCGAGGTTGCGGGACGCGTCGGCGACGATCTTCGGGTCGTCGTGGAAGGTGGTGGCCTTCACGATGGCGGCGGCGCGCCTGGCCGGGTCGCCGGACTTGAAGATGCCGGAGCCGACGAAGACGCCCTCGGCGCCGAGCTGGCGCATCAGGGCCGCGTCGGCCGGGGTGGCCACGCCGCCGGCGGAGAACAGCACGACCGGGAGCTTGCCGAGCTCGGCGACCTCCTTGACCAGCTCGTACGGGGCGCGCAGCTCCTTGGCGGCGGCGTACAGCTCGTTGTTGTCGTAGCCGCGCAGGCGGGCGATCTCGTTCTTGATCTGGCGCAGGTGGCGCACGGCCTCGACGACGTTGCCGGTGCCGGCCTCGCCCTTGGAGCGGATCATCGCGGCGCCCTCGGCGATGCGGCGCAGGGCCTCGCCCAGGTTGGTGGCGCCGCAGACGAACGGCGTGGTGAAGGCCCACTTGTCGGAGTGGTTGACCTCGTCGGCCGGGGTGAGGACCTCGGACTCGTCGATGTAGTCGACGCCGAGGGACTGCAGTACCTGGGCCTCGACGAAGTGGCCGATGCGGGACTTGGCCATGACCGGGATGGAGACGGCCTCGATGATGCCCTCGATCATGTCCGGGTCGGACATGCGGGCCACGCCGCCGTCCTTGCGGATGTCGGCCGGGACCCGCTCCAGGGCCATGACGGCGACGGCGCCCGCGTCCTCGGCGATCTTCGCCTGCTCCGGCGTGACGACGTCCATGATCACGCCGCCCTTGAGCTGCTCGGCCATGCCTCGCTTCACTCGGGCGGTGCCGGTCTCGGGAGCCTGGTTTTCGGAGATGGACACGGGTGACCTCACTGAGGGAAAGACGGTTCTCTGCAGCACTGAGGAAACGTGAGGGGAGCAGTCCACAGCAAGGGCCAATGGGAACGCTGTGGATCCTTTTCGCGCGGACGGCCGGCGAAACACAGGTTGACGGGGCCTCAGGCCACCCGGTCCACCAGGGCGGCCGGGGGTTCGTCGTCCATTTCGAAGGCCAGGGGGAAGGGGGCGTGACCGGCCAGGCGGAACCAGCGCACCTTGCGGTGCCGGCGCAGGGCCCGGGCTGCCCGTACGGCGTCGTTGTGGAAGCGCCGGGCCATCGGGACCCTGCGGACCGCCTCGGTGAGTTCCCGCGCGGCCTCCTCTCCCCCGGGCGCCCCGCGTACGGCCTCGACCTGCGCGGGCTCCCCGAACACGGCCCGCAGCGCCTGGCTCAGCTCGCTCTCGGCGACCTCCCGCTGCTCCTCCTCCGCCTGCCGTGCGGCGTGGGCGGCCTCGTACAGCACGATGGAGGCGGCCGGATCCAGCACCCCCGAGGTGGCGAGTTCCTGCGCCACCGAGGCCCGGCGCAGCAACTGCGCGTCCAGGGCGGCCCGGGTCGCGTCGATCCGGGCGTGGAGGCGGTCCAGACGCCCGGCGGTCCAGCTCAGGTAGAGCCCGATCGCGACCAGGGCGACGGCGATCCAGATGAGAGTGGTGATCACGGGCGGCAAGGCTAGCGCCACCGGGCGGAGGCCGGATCACCCCGCCCCCTCCCCCGGTCAGTCCCTGGCCAGCCCCAGCCGGCTCCACAGCCCGCTGGTCCGCTCGTCCTCGGCCACCGCCGCCGCGCCCGCCGTCACCGTCTCGTAGACGGACAGGATGTCCGCGCCGACGGTCGACCAGTCGAAGCGCCGTACGTGGGCGCTCCCCCGCTCCCGCAGTTCCGCCCGCCGCTCCGGGTCCGCCAGCAGCCGCACCGCCGCGTCGGCCAGGGCGTCGGCGTCCTCGTTGGGGAACAGCTCGCCGGCCGCCCCGCGGTCCAGGACCTGGGCGAAGGCGTCCAGGTCGGAGGCGAGGACGGGGGCACCGGCGGACATGGCCTCGACGAGGATGATGCCGAAGCTCTCGCCGCCGGTGTTGGGCGCCACGTACAGGTCGACGCTGCGCAGGAGACGGGCCTTGTCCTCGTCGCTGATCATGCCGAGGAACTCCACGCGCGAGCGCAGCCCGGCCGGCAGGGACTCGACCGCCTCCTCCTCGTCACCGCGCCCGGCCACCAGCAGCCGGGTCTGCGGGCGCGCGGCGAGGATCTTCGGCAGGGCCTTCATCAGCACCGGCAGTCCCTTGCGGGGCTCGTCGATGCGCCCTATGAAGCCGATGGTGTCGCCCTGCCACTCGGCCTTGGGCTCGGCTCCGGCGAAGAAGCCGACGTCGACCCCGTTCGGGATGACCACCGCGTCCCCGCCGAGGTGCTCCACGAGGGTGCGGCGGGCGTACTCGCTGACCGCGATGCGGGCGCTGATCTTCTCCAGTGCGGCCTGGAGGATCGCGTACGCGGCGATCATGGCCCGGGAGCGCGGGTTGGAGGTGTGGAAGGTCGCCACGATCGGTCCCTGGGCGGCCCAGCAGGTCAGCAGGCCCAGCGAGGGTGAGGTCGGTTCGTGGATGTGGATGACGTCGAACGCCCCGTCGTGCAGCCAGCGGCGCACCCGGGCCGCGCTCAGGAAGCCGAAGTTCAGCCGGGCCACCGACCCGTTGTACGGCACGGGCACCGCGCGCCCGGCCGAGACGACGTACGGCGGCAGCGGGGTGTCGTCGTCGGCGGGTGCGAGGACGGAGACCTCGTGGCCGAGGCGGATGAAGTACGCGGCGAGGTCGCGGATGTGGAACTGGACCCCGCCCGGGACGTCCCAGGAGTACGGGCAGACGATGCCGATTCTCACGGGCGCCCCTTCGCGGGATCGAGGTCCGCGAGCCACAGGCGCTGCAGCATGTGCCAGTCCTCCGGGTGGTCGGCGATGCCGCCGGCGAAGGCGTCGGCCAGCGCCTGGGTCATGACGGCCGTCCTCTCGGCGCGGGTGCCCGACTCGGGCACCTCGACCGGGGGGTGGACGCGGCCCCGCATCACGGGCGAGTCGTCGTACCAGAGGGTGACGGGCAGCAGCAGGGCGCCGGTCTGCTGGGCGAGCAGCGCGGGGCCGGCCGGCATCCGGGCGGTGTCGCCGAAGAAGCCGACCTCCACGCCGGAGGCGGACAGGTCCCGGTCGGCGACCAGGCAGACCAGGCCGCCGTCGCGCAGCCGCCGCGCCAGGGTGCCGAAGGCCGTGCCGCCGCTGTGCGGCAGGACCTCCATGCCGAGGCTCTCGCGGTAGGCGACGAACCGGTCGTACAGCGTCTCCGGCTTGAGGCGCTCGGCGACCGTGGTGAAGGGGATGCCGAGCTGCGTGGTGACCCAGGCTCCGGCGAGGTCCCAGTTGGCCAGGTGCGGCAGGGCGAGGATGACGCCCTTGCCGGCGGCCAGGCCCTCGGTGAGGTAGTGCACGTCCTTGGGGGCGAAGCCCGCCTTGATCCGCTCCTTGCTCCAGGCGGGGAGGCGGAAGGACTCCATCCAGTAGCGCAGGTAGGAGCGCATCCCGGCGCGGGAGAGCCCGGCGAGGCGCTCCGGGCTCGCGCCGGGCACCACGCGCGCGTAGTTGCTCTCCAGCCGCAGCACGCCCTTGCCGCGCTGCTTCCAGGCGAGGTCGGCGATGGTCTGCCCGAGCCGTACGGCGACGGGCTCGGGCAGCTTCTTGACCGTGCTCCAGCCGAGGCCGTACAGCGCGTCCGTCAGCCGGTCCTGGGCGCTCACGTGGCCGCCTCGCTCCCGTGAGAGGCGTTTCGCTGCTCGTCTCCATCGTCCTGCGAGGCCGCCGCCTCCTCTGCTTCCGCGGACTCCCGGCGGACGGTGACGACCCGCTGGATCAGCGTGACGAGGCTGCCCACGGCGACGATCCACAGGGCGACCGGCAGCAGGTACTGGATGCCGGGGACGCCGAACGCGTGCAGGCCCGCGAGCCCGGCCGCGACCAGCGAGATCACCAGCCGCTCGGCGCGCTCGACCAGCCCGTTGACGGCGACCGGCAGGCCGATCGACTCGCCCCGGGCCTTGGTGTACGACACCACCTGCCCGCTGGCCAGGCAGAAGATCGACACGGCGCACAGGACGAGGTCGTCACCCCGGCCCGCGTACCAGAGGATGAAGCCGCCGAAGATCGCGCCGTCGGCGACCCGGTCCAGCGTGGAGTCCAGGAAGGCGCCCCAGCGGCTGGAGCGGCCGAGCTGGCGGGCCATGTTGCCGTCGACGAGGTCGGAGAACACGAACAGCGTGATCACGACCGTGCCCCAGAAGAACTCGCCCATGGGGTAGAAGACCAGCGCGCCCGCGACCACACCGGCGGTGCCGATGAGCGTGACGGTGTCGGGGCTCACGCCCCGCCGGATCAGAAACGCGGCGAACGGTGTGAGGACACGCGTGAAGAATGCACGCGCGTACTTGTTCAGCATGGCCTTCCCGAGGGTCGGTGTCGCCGTGTGGCCCCTGCTGGCCATCGGCTGGCCCATCGTAGCCACGCGCGCGTGCGGGCGAGGGACGGAGCACTCCGACCACGTGTGCCGGTACGCCCGTAGCCACGCGCGCGTGCGGGCGAGGGATGGGCACCCGGACCCCTTCGGCCGAACCGGCGGACGGCCCGCCGGAGCGGAGGCGACGTCGTTCGTATGGACGCCCCGTGACGGGAGTGGGAAGGTCGAAGAACCGTGGGCGTCGCCGGAGCCGCCACCACTGGGGGTGCCCCCGGACGGAGTCTGGGGGAGGATCCCGCGTGTCCGCGCCCACAGTGACCTCACCGTGCACGGGAGGCAGGATCATGGGCGACAAGGCACAGACACACCCCGGAGCCGCCGGCAGGGCACAGGCGGCCGACCATCCCCAGTCCGTACGGAACGTGGTGCTGGTCGGCTACTCCGGATCGGGCAAGACCACCTTGGTGGAGGCCCTCGCGCTGACCGCGGGGGCGGTGAACCGGGCGGGCCGCGTGGAGGACGGCGGCACCGTCTCCGACTACGACGAGATCGAGCACCGGCAGCAGCGCTCGGTGCAGCTCTCCCTGGTGCCCGTCGCGTGGGACGGCATCAAGGTCAACCTCCTCGACACCCCCGGGTACGCCGACTTCGTCGGTGAGCTCAGGGCCGGTCTGCGGGCGGCGGACGCCGCCTTGTTCGTGGTCTCGGCCTCGGACGGCGTGGACGGCGCGACGCGCATGGTGTGGGAGGAGTGCGCGGCGGTCGGCATGCCCCGGGCCATCGTCGTCACGCACCTGGAGGCGGCCCGCGCCGACTTCGAGGAGATGACCCGGATCTGCGCCGAGGCGTTCGGTGCCGACGACCCCGACGCGGTGCTTCCGCTGTACCTGCCGCTGCGCGGCCCCCAGGCGCCGGACGGGCACGCGCCCGTGACCGGGCTGATCGGGCTGCTGTCGCAGAAGCTGTTCGACTACTCCACCGGCGAACGCAAGGAGTCCGAGCCCGGCGAGGACCAGTTGCCGCTGATCGAGGAGGCCCGCAACCGGCTCATCGAGGGGATCATCGCGGAGAGCGAGGACGAGACCCTCATGGACCGCTACCTCGGCGGGGAACCGATCGAGGTCGGGACGCTGATCGACGATCTGGAGCGGGCCGTGGCACGGGGCGTGTTCTTCCCCGTGCTGGCCGCCGCCCCCGCGGCCGAGGGCGCCCGGCAGGGACTGGGCACGGTGGAGCTGCTGGAGCTGATCACCGGCGGCTTCCCCACTCCGCTGGAGCACGAGACGGTCCGGGTGACGACCGTGGACGGCGAGCCGCGCGAGCTCAAGGCGTGCGATCCGGGCGCGCCGCTGGTCGCGGAGGTCGTGAAGACGTCCTCCGACCCGTACGTGGGCCGGCTGTCGCTGATCCGCGTCTTCTCCGGCACCCTGCGCGCCGACCAGACGGTCCACGTCTCCGGGCACGGGCTGGCCGACCGCGGGCACGAGGACCACGACGTCGACGAGCGGATCGGCGCCCTGTCCACCCCCTTCGGCAAACAGCAGCGCCCGGTGCCGCACGTCATCGCGGGCGACCTGGCGTGCGTGGCCAAGCTGAGCCGCGCGGAGACCGGTGACACCCTCTCCGCCAAGGACGACCCGCTGCTCATGGAGCCGTGGCAGATGCCCGACCCGCTGCTGCCGCTGGCCATCCAGGCGCACAGCAAACCGGACGAGGACAAGCTCTCGCAGGGCCTGGCGCGGCTGGTGGCCGAGGACCCGACGATGCGGCTGGAGCAGAACCCGGACACCCACCAGGTGGTCCTGTGGTGCCTGGGCGAGGCGCACGCGGACGTCGCGCTGGAGCGGCTGCGCAGCCGCTACGGCGTCCAGGTCGACGTCGTCCCGCACAAGGTGTCCCTGCGCGAGACCTTCGCGGCCAAGTCCGCCGGGCGCGGCCGGCACGTCAAACAGTCCGGCGGGCACGGTCAGTTCGCCATCTGCGAGATCGAGGTCGAGCCGCTGCCGGGCGGCTCCGGCATCGAGTTCGTGGACAAGGTCGTCGGCGGTGCGGTGCCGCGGCAGTTCATCCCGTCGGTGGAGAAGGGCGTACGGGCCCAGGCCGCCAAGGGAGTCGCCGCCGGGTACCCGCTCATCGACGTGCGCGTGACCCTGCTGGACGGCAAGGCGCACTCGGTGGACTCCTCCGACGCCGCGTTCCAGACGGCCGGTGCGCTCGCGCTGCGGGAGGCGGCGGCCGACATGAGGATCCTTCTGCTGGAGCCGGTGGCCGAGGTGGCGGTGCTGATCGGCGACGACTTCGTGGGCGCCGTGATGAGCGACCTCTCGGGGCGGCGTGGCCGGGTCCTCGGCACCGAGCAGACGCCCGGCGGGCGCACCCTGGTCAAGGCCGAGGTGCCCGAGATCGAGATCGGCCGGTACGCGATCGACCTGCGCTCGATGTCGCACGGCACGGCCCGTTTCAGCCGCCGCTACGTACGGCACGAGCCGATGCCGCCGCAGGTCGCGGAACGGGTGCGCGAAGAGGCGCACGCGGCCGCGTAGTTGGCGCCGGGCGCCACCAACTGCCCCCCATGAGGGCTTCCCTCCTGGTCGGCGGGCGGCTTGCGGGCTGTCCGCAGACGGGCGCCCGCTCGTGCCGATACGCTGATGACCTGATCAACAGGTGTGCGGAGCGCGGAAGTCGGGAAGGCCGCATGATGCGGACGCGGCGGCGATGGGGGCGGCAGTGACGGACGGATTCGACTTCAGTCCCGGGGCACAGGTGCCTCTGGCGGGTGCGACGGGCCAGACGGCGGCGACCTACGGGCTGGCGGCGGCCGCCTACCGGGACGATGAGGTCACCAAGATCCTCGACGCCGACAACGAGTGGCACCAGTCGAAGGTGACCCCGCCGCGCCCCTGGGCGAAGATCTTCCGCCCCCGGTTCGGCGAGGCCTTCTCCCGCGCGGTCATCGACCGGATGCTGGGCGCCGGGCGCAAGCCGGTCATCCAGTCGTTCGGCATCGAGCCCCAGGTCGTCGTGGAGCACTGCCTGGCGGCCCACCGCATCCGCCGCGACCGCGACAACGTGCTCTCGGCGATCACGGTGATCTGCGGGCTGCTGTTCCTGCCCGGCTTCCTCGTGTGGCTGCTGGTGTTCACGCTGCGCACCACCATGGCCAAGCGCGACGACAAGCGGGCCGGCGCGCTCGCCACGACGCTGCTGATCGCCGTGGGGGCGCTCGCCGTGCTGTTCCTGCTGGGCACGCCGTTCACGGGATTCTGGGCCTGGTACGCGCGCCTGGCGATCCTGATGCCGGTCGTCGGCTGGTTCTGGGCCAAGCAGGTCTGCGAGCGGACCGCCCGCGACCTGCGCGACCGCTGGTCCGGTCTGCTGTCGGGCGGCGGCGTCGGCGCCAAGATCCCCGAAGCCGTCCCGGGCACCCCCGGTGACGCCGCCGAGCAGGTCCGCAAGGAGCTGGCCCGCCTCGCCGCCGAACAGCGTTCCAACTCGGCCTTCTACGCCGGCCCCAAGGGCATCCTCGGCATGGGCACGCGCTGGGGCAGCTGGCAACTGGCCGAGGAACTGGTCTCCGCCGAGCCGGGCAAGGACTTCCACCCGTTCCGCAGCTGGGACGTCATCGTGGCGATCCAGGGCGGTCTGGGCATGCTGGAGCGCACGTCCATCAACACCGGCGGCTTCCCCAAGCCGTCCATCACGCACTGGATCGTCTCGCCGATCGGCGAGAAGGCGACGGAGGTGGCCCGGCCGAGCGGCACGGACGTCGACGCCTACACGGTCCGCACGCACGCCGTGCAGGAGATCTGCAACAAGCAGCAGTTCGGCAGCGGTGACCGGCACTACCTGGGCGTGCAGTGGACCCTCTGGGACGGCCACCTGGTGCTGACGATGCTGATCACGGTCACCGTGCTGCACGACACCCTGCGCATCGAGGTCACCGGCCACGCCCTGGGGCCGGTCAACCCGCTGTTCAACGAGAAGCCCGCGGCCAGGGAGAAGGCGGTGCAGAAGGCCTTCCGCTTCTGGGAGACCCGCACCGTGAAGCTCCCGCTGATCGACGCCGACGAGGTGGTACGGCTGGCCGCGCGCGCCCCTCTGACCTGGTATCCGCCGCTGCTGAAGTGGCTGGGCGGCAGCCTGACGCTGCCGGAGCCGTTCGGTCTGCGGCACGCGTGGGCCGACCAGCCGTGGCGCCACCGCTTCATGGCGGACGACGCCCTGCGCGCGGCCACGCCCGTGCTGCGCGTGGTGCACGCGGCGGCGCTGAAGGTGCTGCGGGAGAACGGGGTGAGCGTGGAGAAGTTCGGGGCGCGGTCGGCGGCGCTCAGTGGGGCGGTGCAGGAGGCTTCGCCGAAGAAGGCGGACGTGTACGACGCGTAGGTGATCGTCCGCGGGCCGGTGGGGGCGGGCTCCCCGGGGGCTGCGCCCCCGGACCCCCGTCGGCCTGAACGGCCTCGTCCTTCAAGCGCCGGACGGGCAGATCGAGCCCGGCCCCGCCGGGATCAACGCGCCGGCCAGGCCTCCGCCAGCATCTTCCTCGTGTCGGCCAGGAGCTGCGGCAGCACCCGGGTGTGGCCCACCACCGGCATGAAGTTCGTGTCCCCGCCCCACCGCGGCACGATGTGCTGGTGCAGATGCGCGGCGATGCCCGCGCCCGCGACCGTGCCCTGGTTCATGCCGATGTTGAAGCCGTGCGCTCCGGAGGCCGCACGCAGGGCCGTCATCGCCTGCTTGGTCAGCTCGCCGAGCTCGGCGGTCTCCGCGGCCGTGAGGTCGGTGTAGTCGGCGACGTGGCGGTAGGGCACGGTCATCAGGTGCCCGCCGTTGTACGGGTACAGGTTGAGCACGGCGTAGACCTGCTCGCCGCGGCGGACGACCAGCCCGTCCTCGTCGGACTTGGCCGGGATCGAGCAGAACGGGCAGCCGTCGCCGGCGCCCGGGCCGGTGGGCTTGTTCTCGCCCTGGATGTAGGCCATCCGGTGGGGCGTCCACAGTCGCTGGAACGCGTCCTGCGTCCCCACTCCCAGCTGCTGCTCCGGCTCACTCGTCATGCTGTGCAGCATATGGCGTCGAGCTGGGAGGACGGCAAAGGCCCCCGGATCTCCCCGGGGGCCCGTGCGCGGCGGGATCAGACCTGGGCCCGCTCCTCGACGACCTTCAGGATCTTCGCGATGGCCTCGTCGAAGGGGATGCCGTTCTCCTGCGAGCCGTCGCGGTAGCGGAAGGACACGGACCCGTTCGACATGTCCTCGTCGCCCGCGATGACCATGAAGGGCACCTTCTGCTTCTGGGCGTTGCGGATCTTCTTCTGCATCCGGTCCGAGGAGGAGTCGACCTCGACGCGCAGGCCCCTCGTCCTGGCCGCGGCGGCGAACTTCTGCAGGTACTCCACGTGCGCGTCGCCGATCGGGATGCCGAGCGCCTGGACGGGGGCGAGCCACGCCGGGAAGGCGCCCGCGTAGTGCTCCAGGAGCACCGCGAAGAAGCGCTCGATCGATCCGAACAGCGCGCGGTGGATCATGACGGGGCGCTGCTTGGTGCCGTCGGCGGCCGTGTACTCCAGGTTGAACCGCTCGGGCAGGTTGAAGTCGAGCTGGATCGTCGACATCTGCCAGGTGCGGCCGATGGCGTCCTTGACCTGGACGGAGATCTTCGGGCCGTAGAAGGCGGCGCCGCCCGGGTCCGGGACCAGCTCGAGGCCCTGCTTCTCGCCGACCTGGCGCAGGACCTCGGTGGCCTCCTCCCACACCTCGTCCGAGCCGACGAACTTCTCCGGGTCCTTGGTGGACAGCTCCAGGTAGAACTCGGTCAGACCGTAGTCGCGCAGCAGGTTCAGCACGAAGGTGAGCGTCTTGTCGAGCTCCTCGGCCATCTGCTCGCGGGTGCAGTAGATGTGCGCGTCGTCCTGGGTGAAGCCGCGCGAGCGGGTCAGGCCGTGCACGACGCCCGACTTCTCGTACCGATACACGGTGCCGAACTCGAACAGGCGCAGCGGCAGTTCACGGTAGGACCGCCCGCGCGCGTCGAAGATCAGGTTGTGCATCGGGCAGTTCATGGGCTTGAGGTAGTAGTCCACGCCCTCGTCGAGCTGCATGGGCGGGTACATGCCGTCGGCGTACCAGTCCAGGTGGCCCGAGGTCTCGAAGAGCTTCCCCTTCGTCGCGTGCGGGGTGTAGACGAACTCGTAGCCCTCCTCCTCGTGGCGGCGCCGCGAGTAGTCCTCCATGACCCGGCGGATGGTGCCGCCCTTGGGGTGGAAGACGGCCAGGCCGGAGCCGATCTGGTCGGAGATCGAGAACAGGTCCAGCTCGTTGCCCAGCCTGCGGTGGTCTCGCTTCTCGGCCTCGGCGAGGAAGTCCAGGTGCGCCTTCAGCTCGTCCTTGGTAGGCCAGGCGGTGCCGTAGATGCGCTGGAGCATGGGGTTCTTCTCGCTGCCGCGCCAGTAGGCGGCCGCGTTGCGCATCAGCTTGAACGCCGGGATGTTCCGCGTGGTGGGCAGGTGGGGACCGCGGCAGAGGTCCTTCCAGCACAGCTCGCCCGTCTTGGCGTCCAGGTTGTCGTAGATCGTCAGCTCGCCGGCGCCGACCTCCACGTCCGCGCCGTCGTCGCTGGAGGCGGAGCCCTTGAGGCCGATCAGCTCCAGCTTGTACGGCTCGTTCGCCAGCTCCTCACGGGCGGCCTCGTCGGTGACCACGCGGCGGGCGAACCTCTGCCCGCGCTTCTGGATCTCCTGCATCTTCTTCTCGATGGCCTTGAGATCCTCGGGCGTGAACGGCTTCTCGACGTCGAAGTCGTAGTAGAAGCCGTCCCTGACGGGCGGGCCGATGCCGAGCTTGGCCTCGGGGAAGAGCTCCTGCACGGCCTGCGCCATGACGTGCGCGGTGGAGTGGCGCAGGATGTTCAGGCCGTCCTCGGAGGAGATCTCGACGCCCTCGACCTCGTCGCCGTCCGACAGGGCGTACGACAGGTCCCTGAGCTCGCCCGCCACGCGCGCGGCGATGACCGAGCGCTCGCCGGCGAAGAGCTCGGCGGCCGTAGTGCCCGTCGTCACCACGCGTTCTTCCCGCTCGGAATCGCGCTGGATGATCACACGGACGTCTGACACCGGTCTCTCCTGACTGAAGGCGGGGCTGCGGGCGCCGTACCGGAGCGCGCGCACGAGTAAGGATCGTACCGACCCGGGACCACCCAGGGCGAAATCAGTCCCCGCACCCCCCGCCGCAGGCCTCCTCGAAGAAGTCGAGGTTCTCGTGCAGCTCCTTGATCAGCCGGTCCCGCTCGGCGTCGTCGACCTGCACCGGCACGACGCCGTGGGCCCCGGTCACGCGCCGGAACCCGCCCCGGCTCTCCAGCCGGCCCCGCACCCGCACGGGCAGTCCGACGAGGTGGGCGTGGCCGGCGATGCGGTAGGCCTCCTCGTCCAGGGTGATCCGCACGTCCGGCACGTCGATCCCGGCCAGCACGCGCAGCCGTACGGTGCCCTCGCCGCGCGGCCCCGACCTGCGCATGCGGACGACCGTACCGGTGATCCGCACCGCCACGGCGGGTTCCGCGCACAGGTAGCGGGCGCCGGCCTCGCGCAGCGCGGGCAGGTCGCCGGGTGAGAACTCGACGGGCCCGGCACCGGGCGCGCAGCCTTCGGGCACCCCGGCCCCGGGCGCCCAGTCGACACCGATCCGGGCCCCCTCGGTCCCGCGCACGAGGGCGACGAGTGCCTCGGTCAGCTCATGGCTCACTCCCGCCTCGACCGCCCCGTCGAAGGCGTCCATGCCGCCGGTGGCGCGCCGGTGGTCGACGGCCTCACGGGCGGCGAACAGGGCGTGGTGGAGGCGTACGGCCAGGGGCCGGCCGCCGTCGACGGGCACGAAGGCGGTGAGCCGGCCGTCGACGGCGGAGCCGACGAGGACGTGCTCCAGCGAGGCGGCGGCGGAGCGGCGGTGGCGGGCGCCGTGGTGGCCGGCCCGGGCGCGGGTGGCGAGCGCGGCGGCGAGCAGGATCCGGCGGGCGGCGGTGCGCAGCCGGTCCTCGGCGGCCCAGGGCGCGGCACCGGCGGGTCCGGTGGGGACGTCCTGCCACCAGCGGATCTCGTCGCTGGGCACGGCGAGGGAGACGAGGACCTCCCGGGCGGAGGGCATGCCGCTGCGGGTGAGGGCGAGCAGCGCCTCGGCGAGCAGGTCGTCGCTGTCGGGGAAGGCGCGGTTCTCGGGCACCAGGAGGCTGGTGCCGCCGCCCGGGCCCGGCGGGGTCCAGCGGCCGTAGCGCCCCGGGGCGCCGCCGCGGCGGTGCCAGCCGTGCCGGCGCAGCAGGGCGCCGAGCACCGCCGGGTCGACCTGGCCGGGCTCGGGCGGCGGGCCGCTGAAGGCGGTGTCGACGAGGTGGGGCCGTACCGGCCTCAGCGGCTCTCCGGTCGGGGGGTGCGTCACGGTCTTCCTCCCGTCCCGACCCGCGTCATGATCTCGCACAGCGCCCGGTCGTCGAAGATGCGTGAGGTCGGTATCCGCACGGTGGTGCGGCGGCGGCCGGTGAGGGGGTGGCCGGCGAGGTTGGTCCAGTAGCAGCAGTGCCTCAGGTCGAGCCGGTCGTGGCCGGCGCGCAGCCAGTCGTCCCGGGAGCGCGGCACCAGCATCACCACGAGGATCTTGTGCACGGACACGGGGGTGCGGGCGAGTTTCGCCAGGTGGTCGTCGTCGAGCGTGAAGGCGAAGGTGCGGCCCGGTGGGCGGGGCGGCACCTGGTAGGTGGCCTTGAGCTGCACCTTGATGGTGACCTCGTCGTCGACCGTGTGCCCGGGGGCGCTGTGGCTGACGTGCCGGTCGATGCCGTTGTCCGGGAAGGGCTGGGACAGCGAGCAGCCGGCGGCTGCCGCGACGGCGTGCAGGTAGCCGACCTGCAGGGTCTCCATGCAGGCGGTGGTGGCGAGGGTGCCGCGCGAGGGAGCCGTGCGCTCGGGCAGCAGCCCGCCCCGTTCGGGCTGCGCAACGGCTATGGCCAACAGCCATCCAGCACAGGTGTTTTCCCGCTGCGGGCCGCTGAACTGCAAGGACCCGTAATCCTGTTGTCTCCTTCCGGCGTACGGCGCAAACAGCCCGGGTATCACCGGACCGGGCAGCGGACGGTACGTCAACTGCCGAGGCGGAACGAGGGGTTGTGTGGCTATGACGACGTGCTGGTACGAAGGGCCGCTGGCCGCCTTCGACACGGAGACCACGGGCGTGGACGTCGAGACCGACCGGATCGTGTCGGCCGCCGTGGTCGTCCAGGACGCCCCGGGCCTGCGGCCGCGGGTCAGCCGCTGGCTGGTGAACCCGGGTGTGCCGGTGCCCGCCGAGGCGACGGCGGTGCACGGACTGACGGAGGAGCACCTGCAGCACAACGGCCGGTGGCCGGCGCCGGTGATGTACGAGATAGCGGAGGCGCTGGCCGAGCAGGCGCGCGTCGGCCGTCCGGTGGTGGTGATGAACGCGCCGTTCGATCTGACGCTGCTGGACCGGGAGTTGCGCCGCCACCGCGCGTCGGCGCTCGGCCGCTGGTTCGAGTCGACGTCGCTGTGCGTGCTCGACCCCCGGGTCCTGGACAAGCACCTGGACCGCTACCGCAAGGGCCGCCGCACCCTGACCGACCTGTGCGCGCACTACGGCGTCGCCCTGGAGGGCGCGCACGACGCGACGGCCGACGCCGTGGCGGCGCTGGAGGTCACCCGGGCGGTGGGCCGCCGGTTCGCGTCCCGGCTGGAGCGCCTGGCGCCCTGCGAGCTGCACACGCTGCAGGCGGTGTGGCACGCGGCGCAGGCGCGGGGGCTGCAGGCGTGGTTCGCGCGCAGCGGTGTGGAGGAGGCGGTCGACCCGGCCTGGCCGCTGCGCCCGGATCTGCCGGCGGCGGCCTGAGAGCCGGCCGCGGGCATGAAAGAACCGGTCCGTCTGCGACGGACCGGCTGTTTCCGGTGGGCGATACTGGGTTCGAACCAGTGACCTCTTCGGTGTGAACGAAGCGCTCTCCCACTGAGCTAATCGCCCGGGAACGCCCTGAACCATACAGGTCCCGGCACGCTTCCTTCAAACCGCTCGCAGCCGCCCGACCAGTCCGCGCCGCCCGGAGCGCATCATCAGCGCGTGGTTGGCCCGGAACACGGGCCGCCCCGCTACGGCGAGGCGGCGCATCAACGGCTTGGTCACGGTCACGACCTGGTCGTAGCGCGCGAGGCTGCCCGGCCCCTGCGGCGTGACCGTCCAGCGTGCCCAGCCGTCGAGGTCCCCGGTCATGGCGGTCTCCAGCACACCGGCCGCGGGGTCGCGCCGCACCGCCCGCGCCGTGAAGGTGATGTCGTACGGCAGGACGGAGCGGATCCGGATCACCCCGGTGGTGTCGTCGAGGCGGTTCACCTCGCGGACCTCGGGCCACCAGCGGGGGTAGTCCTCCGGGCGTGCCAGCACCTCGTACACGGCGGCGGGCGGTGCGGGCAGGGGCCACAGGCTGCGGAAGCGGTAGCGGTTCCAGTCCATGACGGCAGTCTGCCCAGGCGCGTCGCCGGATGTCTGAGTACGCGCCTGAGTATCCGCACTCATGCCGCACGGGGTGACCCCGACCACACTGCCTTCCATGACGCACCTTCCACCCCCGGTCGAGGAACTGCGGCTCCTCGACGCCGAGCTCTGGCAACTGGACGCCCGGCGCGCCCAGTTGCTGGCCCGCCGCGCCTGGCTGGTCGCGGCCCTGCAGCAGCCGCAGGGGCAGGTTCGGTCCCAGGCGCGGCCCTGGCGGCCCACCGCCGCGCCGGCCACCGAGACCAAGGAGGCCACCGCGCCCAGCGTGCAGAACGTGCTCCTGGTGCTGGGCGGTGTGCTGCTCACGCTCGCGGCGGCGGTGTTCACACTGGTCAGCTGGGGGCACATGGGGATCGCCGGGCGGGCGCTGGTGCTCGGCGCGGTCACGCTGGCGACCCTCGCCGTGCCGGTGGCGCTGCTGAAGCGGGGCCTGCGGTCGACGGCCGAGTCCGTGGCGGGCCTCGGGCTCTCCCTGACCGTCCTGGACGCGTACGCGCTGCACGAGGCGGCCCTCGGCGGGACGGACGGCACCGGCTACGCGGCGGCGGCGTCGGCCGTGCTGGCGGCGGCCTGGGCCGCGTACGGCCTGCTGCCGGTGACCGCCGCGCTGCGGCTGCCCCTGCCCTGTGCCCTGGCGGCGGGCCAGTTCCCGCTGCTGCTGTGGGCCCTGGCCTCGGACGCGGGACCGTACCCGATCACGGCCGCGCTGCTGGTGACGGCCGGGCTGGACGCGGTGGTGGCCCTGCGCGTGGCGGCCGCCCCGGTCCGGATCTGCGCCGTCGTCGGCGCGTACGGCGTGGGGGCCTGGGGCGTCCTGGGCGCCGGCTGGCTGTCCCTGACGGCCGACGGCCCGGGCGCCGCTGCTCGTGCCGGGGCTCTGCTGCTGCTCGCGGCGGGGATCGGTCTGGGCGCGGCGTGGTGGGGACCGGGCCGGCAGCACGCCCTGGGCCCGGCGATCGCCTCGGGGCTGCTGGTCGTGGCCGCGCTCGGCGGGGTGGCCCGCACCGGGGTGCCGTCGGAGTGGGTGGTGCCGGTTCATCTGGTGCTCGGTGCGGCCCTGCTGGGGGTCGTGCCGGCCGGGCGGTGGTTGCCGGAGGTGGTGCGGGACGGTCTCGCCTGGGCGTCCGCCGCCGTGCAGGCGCTGGCGGTGCTGTGGGCGCTGCCCGTCGTCGCCGTGGTGGTGCTGGGGCCGGCGGGGTGGCTCGGCCGGGTGTGGAGCGGGGCGCCGGCGGACGCGCGTGCGGCGGTCGCCGTGGAGGTGCCCTGGCCGCCCGGCGCGGTGACGGCCCCGGTGGTGCTGGTGGTCGTGGCGGCCGTGCTCACCCTGGCGGTCCGCGCGGAGCCGTGGCGGGCGCGGGCGCGGCTCGGCGCGCTGGGCCTGCTCTGGGCCGCGGCGCTGGTCCTGCCCGCGGTGCTGGGTATTCCGTACGCCGCCGGGATGGCGGCGCCGGCGGTGATGACGGCGGCCGCGCTGCACCTGTGCCGGACGACGGCCGCTGCGGCGCGGCTCACGGCCCTGGTCCTCGCCCTGGTGACGGCCCTCGGCCTGACCTTGGTCTCCCTTGCCTCCCAGCCGGCGACCCTGGTGGGGCTCTCCGTGCTGACGGTGCTGTTCGCGGCGGCGTCCTGGCGGGCGGACGTCGCCCCGTTCACGGCTCCGGCCGCTCTGGCGCTCGCCACCGGACTGGCCTCGGCGACGGGGGCCGCCGCGGACTGGCCGGTGGCGCGCACCGCCCTGCTGGTGCTGGCGGTGCCGGCCGCCGCCGCCCTGCTCGCGGCGCGGCTCGGCGCGTCCCGGGCGACCGTGCCGGTCGAGGCCGCGGGGGCCGCTGCGGGTCTGCTCGCCGTGGGCCTCGCGGTCACCGATCCGCCGCTGCTCGCCCTGGTGCTGGCCCTGTGCGGGGTGGTGGCGGCGGCCACGGCCCTGCGTCCGGACCGCCGCCCCGCCGGCTACGCGGCCACGGCCCTGTTCGTGCTGGCGGCCTGGGTGCGCCTGTCCGTCTGGGACGTCAGCACACCCGAGGCGTACACCCTGCCGGTGACCGTCCCGGCGCTGCTCGTCGGGGCCCTGCGCCGGCGACGTGACCCGGAGGTCCCGTCCTGGACGGCGTACGGTCCCGGACTCGCCGCGACGTTCCTGCCCAGCCTGGTCGCGGTCTGGGCCGACGCGCACTGGACCCGGCCCCTGCTGCTGGGCACGGCGGCCCTGCTGGTCACCCTGCTGGGAGCCCGGCACCGCCTGCAGGCGCCCCTGGTGCTCGGCGGCTCGGTGCTGGCCATGGTCACGCTGCACGAACTCGCCCCGTACGTCGTGCAGGTGACGGGTGCGCTCCCCCGCTGGGCGCCTCCCGCCCTCGCCGGAGCCCTGCTGCTCGCCCTCGGGGCGACGTACGAGCAGCGGCTGCGGGACGTGCGGCGGATGCGGGAGTCGCTGGGCAGGATGAACTGAGCGGCGATCAGGACATCCTGTCCCCGAGCAGCGCCGGGTTCCCGATGGCGGCGAGGCCGTACAGCGCGGTGTCGTTGGTGGACATCCAGGCGGCCTCGCTGCCCGGCACCGGCGCGACCGGGCCGGTCAGCGTCTCCGTCTTCCAGGGGGCCGACGCCTTGTAGCCGTCGGAGTTGCAGAACGTGTCCCAGGCCCGTGCCGCCAGCTTCTCGTCACCGGTCCGCACGGCCGCGTACGCGTCGGGGCGCGAGTGGCCCTGGAAGGTGCCGAGGCCCGCCCATTCCCCCAGGTGGTAGACGTCGACCTCACCGGTGAGGGAGGCGACCATCGGGCCCGCCGTGAGCAGCAGGAACCCTGCGATCCACGGGGACGTGAAGAGGTAGCCGGCCAGGTTGTCCCGGCGCCGCCGCCGCTTGAGGGCGGCGCGGCGCTCGGGCCGCACCGGACCGTGCCGCGGCTCGGAGCGCCGGTCCTCCGACAGGCCCTCCCTCGCAGGGGCGTGTGTCACGGTGGTTCCCATCAGGTGCCGAGAGCCGTCTTCGACTGGGTGAAGAACTGCTGGACGGCCTCGCCCACCGACCTCTTGCCCAGGGCGACTTCCTCGGTGATGCGCAGGAACGCGGACTCGCCGATGTCCGCGCCGTCCGGGTGCGGGGTGATGGGCTCCAGCACACCGGCCTCGACGGGGGACTCCTCGTAGGCGGCCATCGCCTTGTTGACCTCGTGGGTGGGCTGGGAGGCGTCGTACTGGGCCTGCGTGGCGGGCACACCGCGGTCGAAGCCCATGATCTCGGCGACCTCGGGCTCGTGCACCATGAAGTCGATGAAATGTGCGACCTCCTTGGGGTGCTGGGTGCGCTTGGAGGCACTCAGCATCAGCGACCCGAGGTACCGGCCGGTCCTCTTGCCGTCCGTGGTCGGGCGCCAGCCCGTATTCGCTCTTGCCCTCGGAGGTGTAGCGGACGGTGACGTTGTCCCAGGTGAACTCCCCACCGGCGAGCTCCGCCGAGACCGCCGCCTTGGGCTCAGGGCCCCGGCGAGTGCCTGGATAGTCCGGTTTGATCATGTGATGCGGTAGAGGGTGAGGACGCGGGGGCGGTCGGCGTGGGCTCGGCGTCCGGCGGCGGTGTTGACGTAGCCGGCGAGCTTGAGCGCGCTGCGGATCAGGTCGCGCAGGGCAGCGAGTACGGCGGGCGCGTTGTGGGTCCTGACTTGGGACTTGTCCTCGTTGAAGGTGACATCTCGACACCAGTGGACGGTGTTTCCCACGGTCCAGTGCCCGCGAGCCCAGGACGCGATCTCGGCTGCGTTTGCTTCCTCGGCGGGCAGGTCGGTGATGGCGTAGACGGTCTCGCTGGACCATTTCTTCGCGCCGTAGAGACCGCGGCGGCTCTGGATGCGCAGGACCTAGTGTCCTGAGTCGGGAATTCGCTGCGAAACTTGGCGCTGGCTCGGCATGATGGTCGGATGGCAAGGACGGGACGGCCGAAGGCCGAGCTGGTGCTGACCGACGACGAGCGCGAGACGTTGGCCCGCTGGGCCAGGCGGAGGACCTCGTCGCAGGCCCT
>NZ_JBHYQH010000016.1:0-12066 GCF_042746715.1 Streptomyces sp. NPDC058741
ACCAGCTCGGCCTTCGGCCGTCCCGTCCTTGCCATCCGACCATCATGCCGAGCCAGCGCCAAGTTTCGCAGCGAATTCCCGACTCAGGACACTAGACGTCTCTGCCGCCCAGCCTGCGCACCAGCTGGGCGAAGGCGTCTCTCTCCTCGGGCGTCAACTCCACCGACTCCGAGCGGGGGCCCGTCTGCCGCTGCTGCGGGAGGGCGGGGAGGGAGTGGCTCTCGGGCCACCGGGAGAGGTGATCGGACATGCACCCCAGTACACACCACGGCCCGGGACTTCGGTCCCGGGCCGTGATGTTCGTGATCTATCTCGCAGGTCGCATGAACGGTTCACACGACTCGAAACGGGCGAACCTCCGGCCGCCTCAGGCCGCGACGGGCTGCTTCCTCTCCACCGCCGGAACCGCGCCGCCCCCGCCTGCGGCCGTGGTGCCCGGGGCGGGCTTGCGCATGCCCTTGAGGACGATCACCAGGGCCGTGGTGACACAGACCCCCGCGGCGATGGCGACCAGGTAGAGCAGCGGGTTGCCGATCAGCGGGACCACGAAGATGCCGCCGTGCGGGGCGCGCAGGGTGGCGCCGAAGGCCATCGACAGGGCGCCGGTGATCGCGCCGCCCGCCATGGAGGCGGGGATGACGCGCAGCGGGTCGGCCGCGGCGAACGGGATCGCGCCCTCGGAGATGAAGGAGGCGCCCAGCACCCAGGCGGCCTTGCCGTTCTCGCGCTCGGTCGGTGTGAAGAGCTTGCCGCGCACGGTCGTCGCGAAGGCCATGGCGAGCGGCGGGACCATGCCGGCCGCCATCACCGCGGCCATGATCTTCATCGCGGAGTCGCCGGGGCTCGCGACCGCGATGCCGGCGGTGGCGAAGGTGTAGGCGACCTTGTTGACGGGGCCGCCGAGGTCGAAGCACATCATCAGGCCGAGGAGCGCGCCGAGCAGGACGGCGTTGCTGCCGGACAGGCCGTTCAGCCAGTCGGTCATGCCCTTCTGGGCCTCGGCGATGGGCTTGCCGATGACGACGAACATCAGGAACCCGACGATCGCCGACGAGATCAGCGGGATCACCACCACGGGCATGATCCCGCGCAGGGCCGCCGGGATGTTCACCTTCTGGATGGCCATCACCACGCCACCGGCGATCAGACCGGCCGCGAGGCCCCCCAGGAAACCGGCGTTGACGGTGAGGGCGATGGAGCCGCCGACGAAGCCGGGCACGAGCCCGGGCCGGTCGGCCATGCCGTAGGCGATGTAGCCGGCCAGGACCGGGACGAGGAAGCCGAAGGCGACGGCGCCGATCTGGAAGAGCAGGGCCGCCCAGCTGTCGGCCTGCGTCCAGGCGAAGTGCTCCATCACCGACGGGGCCTTGTCGACCTTGTAGCCGCCGATGGCGAAGCCGAGCGCGATGAGCAGACCGCCCGCGGCGACGAACGGCACCATGTAACTGACGCCGGACATCAGCCACTTGCGGAGCCTGGTGCCGTAGCCCTCGGCGGACTCGCCGGCGCGCTCCACCGGGGTGGCCGGGGCCGATCCGGCGCTGACCTCACCGCGGGCTGCCTTGTCGCGGACCTCGGCGATGAGTTCCGCGGGGCGGTTGATGCCGGCCTTGACCCCGACGTCCACGGTCGGCTTCCCGGCGAAGCGTTCCTTCTCCCGTACGGGCACGTCGTGGGCGAAGATCACGGCGTCCGCCGCGGCGATGACCGCCGGGTCGAGCCGGGTGAAGCCGGCCGAGCCCTGCGGCTCGACGGTGACCTCGACGCCCGCCTCGCGGCCGGCGTTCTCCAGCGACTCGGCCGCCATGTAGGTGTGGGCGATGCCGGTGGGGCAGGAGGTGACGGCCACGATGCGGAAGGGGCGCTCCTCGCCGCCGCCCCCGCTCGCGTTGTCGCTTTCGCTCCCGCTGTCGCGCTCGCTCTCGCCGATGGCCGTGGCGGCGGCGGGAGAGGCCGCTCCCGCCGACGCCACGGTGTCCTCGGAGCCCGCGGGCCCGGGTGCGGCGGCTGCCGCGGACCCACCGGCCGGCTGCCGCGTCCCTGCCACCGCCTCCGGGTCGTCGCCGCGGATCAGCGCCGCGGCGGCGACCGGGTCGCCCACCGCGCGCAGGGCGTCGGTGAACGCGCTGTCCATCAGCTGACGGGCCAGCGAGGACAGGATCGTCAGATGGGCGTCGTCGGCACCGGCCGGAGCGGCGATCAGGAAGATCAGGTCGGCGGGGCCGTCGGCCGCGCCGAAGTCGATGCCGTCGGCGCTGCGTCCGAAGGCGAGGGTCGGCTCGGTGACGTGGGCACTGCGGCAGTGCGGGATGCCGATGCCACCGTCGAGGCCGGTCGGCATCTGGGCCTCGCGGGCGGCGACGTCGGCGAGGAAGCCCTCCAGGTCGGTCACGCGGCCCAGGGAGACCATGCGCTCGGCGAGGGCGCGCGCCGCCGCTTCCTTGGTGTGGGCGGACAGGTCGAGATCGACCAGGTCCTCGGTGATCATGTCGCTCATCGCGGGCTCCTTAGCGCGCGTATCGCCCGGTCAGTGGGGTGGGCGTGGGAGGGGACGGGGATGCGGTGGGGGGTGACGTGGAGGGTGGGGCGTGACGGGGAGGGCGGGAAGGCCGGGGACTCTGGGGAAGCAGGGAGGCCGGGGACTCTGGGGAAGTCAAGGAAGCCAGGGACGCCAGGGAGACCAGGGACGCCAAGGACGCCGGGGAAGCCAGGGACGCCAGGGAAGCCAGGGAAGCCAGGGACGCCGGGGACGCCAAGGACGCCAGGGAAGCCAGGGAAGTCAGGGACGCCAAGGACGCCAAGGACGCCAAGGACGCCAAGGACACCAAGGACGCCAGGGAAGCCAGGGACGCCAGGGACGCCAAGGACGCCAAGGACGCCGGGGAAGTCAGGGACGCCAGGGACCCGAGTGAAGCCGGGGAAGCCGGGGAAGCCGGGGCGGCCGGGAATGCCGCAGAGTCCGGGAAGGCCGCAGAGTCCGCAGAGGCCAGGACCCCCGGGATGGGAAGGTCCCGGACTCCTCGGACGTCTCGGCGGCTCGGGAGGCCCTGGTGTCCGCCGGGGGCGGCGGGTGAGGGGGCGGTGTCCCGAGAAGGCCTCCGGGCCGGTCCGCGTGGTGCGGCGGCGTTCCTCATGACACCGGCTCCTTCAGCACACGGTCCGCCGGGACCTCGGCGGTGACCGTCACCGCAGACAGGTCCAGGTCGCCCGGTGCCGGCATGACGCTTCCGGGCAGCTGCACGGCCGCAGCGCCGTGGGCGACCGCGGAGGCCAGGGCCTCCGGGCCGTGACCGCCGGCGATCAGGAAGCCGGCGAGGGAGGAGTCGCCGGCGCCCACGTTGCTGCGGACTGCGTCGACCCGGGCGCTGCCGAACCAGGCGCCCTCCTCGTTGACCAGCAGCTGCCCGTCGGCGCCGAGGCTGGCGAGGACGGCCCGGGCCCCCTTCCCGCGCAGCTCCTCGGCGGCCTTGACGGCGTCGCCGACGGTGCTGAGGGGGCGTCCGACGGCCTCGGCCAGTTCCTCGGCGTTGGGCTTGACCACGTCGGGCCGCTCGCGCAGGGCTTCGAGGAGCGCGGGTCCGGAGGTGTCCAGGGCGATCCGGGCCCCGGCGGCGTGGGTGCGGGCGACCAGGTCGGCGTAGAAGGAGGGGGCGAGGCCACGCGGGAGGCTGCCGCAGCAGGCGATCCAGGAGGCGTCGCGGGACTGGAGCCGTACGGTCTCCAGGAGCAGTTCCCGCTCGGCGCCGGTCAGTTCGGGACCGGGGGCGTTGATCTTGGTCAGGACGCCGTCGGCCTCGGCGAGGGCGATGTTGGAGCGGGTGGCCCCGGCGACCGGGACGGCCGCGACCTCGATGCCCTGCGCGTCGAGCAGGTCGGCGACGAGCGCGCCCGGGGCGCCGCCGAGGGGCAGGACCGCCACCGTGCGCCGCCCGGCCGCGGTGATCGCGCGGGAGACGTTGACGCCCTTGCCGCCCGGGTCCATCCGCTCGCCGGTGGCGCGGATGACCTCGCCGCGGTCGAGGGAGGGCACCTCGTAGGTGCGGTCCAGGGACGGGTTGGGGGTGACGGTGAGGATCATGCGCGCACCACTTCCGTGCCGCCCCGCTCGATCGCGACGGTGTCTTCGGGGCTCAGCCCGCTGTCGGTGATCAGCAGGTCCACGTCGCCCAGGGCGCCGAAGCGGGCGAAGTGCTCCTGGCCGTGCTTGGAGGAGTCGGCGAGCAGCACCACCCGGCGGGCGGCGGCCACCGCGGCCCGCTTGACGGCGGCCTCGGCGAGGTCGGGGGTGGTCAGGCCGTGGCCGGCGGAGAAGCCGTTGGCGGCCACGAACAGCACGTCGGCGCGGATCTCGCCGTACGCCCGCAGCGCCCAGGCGTCCACGGCGGCGCGGGTGCGGTGCCGTACGCGGCCCCCGACGAGGTGCAGCTGGATGCCGGGGTGGTCGGCGAGGCGGGCCGCGATGGGGAGGCTGTGGGTGACGACGGTGAGGGAGGCCTCCAGCGGGAGGGCGGCGGCCAGCCGGGCCACCGTCGTACCGGCGTCGAGGATCACCGTGCCCTCGGCCGGCAGTTCCGCCAGGGCCGCCTTGGCGATGCGGTCCTTCTCGTCGGCGGCCGTGGTCTCGCGCTCGGCGAGGTCCGGCTCGAAGTCGAGGCGCCCGACCGGGATGGCCCCGCCGTGCACCCGGCGGACCAGTCCGGCGCGGTCGAGGGCCTTCAGGTCCCGGCGGATCGTCTCCGCCGTCACCTGGAACTCCTCGGCCAGCGACACGACATCCACTCGCCCGCCGTCACGGGCGAGCCGGAGGATCTCCTGCTGCCGCTCCGGTGCGTACATGTCCGTTCACCTCCGCCTCATGCCCGAACGTGTGGTTTCAGCGGGAGGCTACGCCGAGATGTCCGTGAAGTAAACAGGTTCGGACCCGATCGGGCATGATCAGAAAGAGAGCGGGCCCGGCACCGAAGGGTGCCGGGCCCGTCCCCCGTTGCTCAGACCAGCGCGGGCTCCTCCCGCTCCCCCGCCGGCTGCTCCCCTTCCACGTGCTGCGCCGGACGCTTGGGCAGGGCGAACATGAGCAGGAAGATCACGCCCATCACCGCCGCCACCCAGCCCAGCGCGTTGCGGAAACCGTCCGCGAAGGCCGGGCCCACCTCGGCCGGGCTCAGCCGCTCGCCGATCGTGCCGAAGAAGACCACCGACACCAGGCCCAGCCCCAGCGCGTTGCCCATCTGCTGCACGGTGTTGATGAGGCCGGAGGCCGAGCCGGAGTGCTCGCGCGGCACCTCGGAGAGGATCGCGTCGGTGAGCGGCGCCACGATCAGCCCCATGCCGGCGCCCATCACGACCAGGGGCAGGGCCATCTGCCAGGGCGCGATGTCCAGGCCGAAGTAGGCGGACTCCGCGATGTAGAGCAGCACCCCGGCCGCCATCACCAGCGCGCCCGACTGCAGCACCTTGCGCCCGAAGCGCGGGACCAGCTTCTGCACGGACATCCCGGCGGCCACGGACACGGCGATCGAGAACGGCACCCCGGTCAGCCCGGCCTTCAGCTCGCTCCAGCCCAGCCCGATCTGCATGTACAGCGTCCACACCAGGAAGAACACGCCGAGCCCGACGCCGAAGACGGTCTGCACGGCGATCCCGGCCGCGAAGCTCCTCACCCGGAACAGCGACAGCTCCACGAGCGGGGAGCCGTCCCGCGCGGCCTTGCGCCGCTCGTACGCCACCAGCGCCGCGAGGACGGCGAGCGAACCGGCCATCGAGGCGTACCCCCACAGCGGCCAGTCCAGCTCGCGGCCGCGGATGAGCGGGTAGATCAGCATCAGCAGGCCCAGCGTCACCAGCGCGACGCCCACCAGGTCCAGCTTCAGGGCGCGCGGCGCCTTGGACTCGGTGATGAAACGGCCGCCGAGGACCAGGCCCGCCAGACCGACGGGCAGGTTGATCAGGAAGATGGAGCGCCAGCCCCACCCGAACAGGTTCCACTCGGTCAGCAGCGCGCCGAGCAGCGGTCCGGACACCGCCCCGAGGCCGACGATCGCGCCGAACAGCCCGAACACCTTGCCCCGCTCGTGTGCCGGGAAGGTGGCGTGCACGATCGACAGCACCTGCGGCACCATCAGCGCCGCCATACCGCCCTGCAGGAACCGGGACGCCACCAGCATCTCCGGGTTCACCGCGAGACCGCACAGCGCGGAGGCGACGGTGAAGCCGCCGATGCCGACGAGGAAGATCCGCTTGCGGCCGTGGATGTCGCCGAGCCGCCCACCGGTGATCAGGCCGGCGGCGAAGGCGAGGGCGTAACCGGCGGTGATCCACTGGATCTGGCTGAAGGAGGCGCCGGCCTCCCGCTGGATGGACGGGATGGCGATGTTGACGATCGTCACGTCGACGAGGTCCATGAAGGCCGCGGTCATCACGATGGCGAGGGCGAACCAGCGTCGGCGGTCCGCTGTCCCGGGAGGGGTCTCGGTGCTGTTCATGCCTCGAGACTAAGCGCGCAATAGGCCAGATCTTGTCCTAGTGGTGCGGCATCCTCGACGCATGACGACGGACACCCCGGCCCGGCTGCTGACGCTCCTCTCCCTCCTCCAGACGCCCCGCGAATGGCCCGGCGGCGAGCTCGCCGACCGGCTCGGGGTCTCCCGGCGCACGGTCCGGCGCGACATCGACCGGCTGCGCGAACTGGGCTACCCCGTACAGGCGACCAAGGGCTCCGACGGCGGCTACCGGCTGGTCGCCGGCAAGGCCATGCCCCCGCTCGTGCTCGACGACGAGGAGGCGGTGGCCATCGCGGTCGGGCTGCGCGCCGGGGCCGGGCACGCGGTGGAGGGACTGGACGAGGCGTCGGTGCGGGCGCTGGCCAAACTGGAGCAGGTGCTGCCGGGCCGGCTGCGCCACCGCGTGGCCACGCTGCAGGCCGCGACCACACCGCTGACCAGCGGCGACGGCCCGAGCATCGCACCCGAGACCCTGACTGTGATCGCCTCGGCGGTGGCCGGGCACGAGCGGCTGCGCTTCGCCTACCGGGCGGCGGACGGCACCGGCTCGCGGCGTCTGACGGAGCCGCACCGGCTCGTCTCGACGGGCCGCCGCTGGTACCTGGTGGCGTACGACGTCGACCGGGGCGACTGGCGCACCTTCCGCGTCGACCGGGTGAGCGAACCCTTCGCCACGGGCGCGCGGTTCACACCGCGCGAGCTGCCGACGGGCAGCGCGGCGGCGTACCTGCGGCAGTCGATGCGCCGGCACCAGGAGTCCTACGACTTCGAGGTCACGTTCACCGCACCGGCCGCCTTCGTCGCCGCCCGGGTACCCAAGTGGCTCGGCGCGCCCGACCCGTCGGACGACGGCGGCTGCCGGCTGCGGGGATCCACCGAGGACCCTGTGCAGTGGGTGGCGTTCCGGCTGGCGATGCTGGAGTGCGACTTCGTGGTGCACCAGCCGGAGGAACTGGTCACGGCCGTCAGGGAGTTGGGGGCACGGCTGAGCAGGGCCGCGGGGGCCTGACCGGGAGCGCGCTCCCGGTCCGAGCACGGGCGGCATAAGGTCGCCCACTACGGCTGAGTGCCGCCCCCGGGCCACGGGAAGTTCCGCACGGCACGCAGGTTGCGCAGTGCCAGTTCGCACGGGCTGCCCGGGCCCTCCGGCGGGCCGTCCGCCTCCGCCCAGCTCTCCAGGGCCGTCCGCACGGCAGCGCTCGCGACGGCGGCGGCGAAACACAGTTCCGGTGTGGCGGCGAGGTCGCCGGCCCCGTCCGCGGCCGGTGTGCCATCCGTGCGAGGGACACGCGTCACCCGCTCCGCGAGCACCTCCCCCAGCATGCGTTCCGAGTCCCGGCACACCTCCGCCCAGACCCTGCGCAGGGAGGGGTTCGCGCCGGCCAGCCGCAGCAGCGTGCGGACCCACTGCCAGGAGGACGCCGAGACGCCGACACCCGGGGTGAGGGTGTGGCGGACACCGTCCTCCAGGGCCGTCGGCAGGCTCACGCCGGCCGGGGCGGCGCGCACCGCCTCCACCCAGCGCTGGGCACCGGCCGCGTAGAGCGGGGCGACGGCCTCCTCTTTGGTGGCGAAGTACCGGTAGAAGGTGCGCGGGGCGACACCGGCGGCCTGGGCGATGTCCTCCGCGCGAGTGGCACGCAGGCCGTCGCGCACGAAGAGGCCGGCCGCCGCACGGGCGATCTCCATACGCGTCTCGGCCTTGCGCCGCTCGGTCAGCGAGGCCTGCGGCGGCATGGGGGTGGTGCTGCTCACGCCCGGCAGGCTATGCCCATGTGACACAATCTGCCATCTGACGGGTCACCCCGTGGTTCAGGTACGGGGTGACCCGCTCTCCAGCGCCGCCCTGCGCGGGCCGGCCCGGGCGGAGAGAGCCGGGCCCCGGCGCCCGGGGGGAAGGGCGCCGAAGCCCGGCCTGGGAAGAGTCCCGGCGCCGGGGGGAGTGCGACGGGACGCGTGGCTCGCGAGGGGCCGGGGGAGTGACCCCGGGCCCCGAACTGGTGGGCCCGGAAGTCTTGTTCCCTGAGCCCGCGGGTTGAAGCGACGTTACATCGCCATGATTGCGCGGTCTTCCGCCACCCGGCGTACGCGGCGACCACCGGGCGCCCCCGGCCCGCCACCCCTGGGCCACGGGCACGGATCGTGCGTCCCGGCAGTCACACCGCCCACCGGCGTCACGCCGCCGCGTCGAACCCCGTGCTGCGCGCGAGCTTCTTCAGCTCCAGCAGCGCGTGCTTCTCGATCTGGCGGATGCGCTCGCGGGTGAGGCCGTGCTCCTTGCCGACCTCGGTCAGCGTGCGCTCCCGGCCGTCCTCGATGCCGTAGCGCATCTTGATGATGGACGCCGTGCGCTGGTCGAGGCGGCCGATGAGGTCGTCGAGCTCCTCGCTGCGCAGCAGCGTGAGCACCGACTGCTCCGGCGACACCGCCGACGTGTCCTCCAGGAGGTCGCCGAACTGCGTCTCGCCCTCGTCGTCCACCGACATGTTCAGCGAGACCGGGTCGCGCGCCCAGTCGAGCACGTCGGTGACGCGCTCCGGCGTCGAGCCGAGCTCGGCGGCGATCTCCGTCGGCTCCGGGTCCCGGCCGTGCTCGCGGTTGAACTCGCGCTGCACACGACGGATCCGGCCCAGCTCCTCCACGAGGTGGACGGGCAGGCGGATCGTGCGGGACTGGTCGGCTATCGACCGCGTGATCGCCTGACGGATCCACCACGTGGCGTACGTGGAGAACTTGAAGCCCTTGCGGTAGTCGAACTTCTCGACCGCGCGGACCAGGCCGGCGTTGCCCTCCTGGATCAGGTCCAGCAGCGGCAGGCCGCTGCGGGGGTAGCGGCGGGCGACGGCGACGACCAGGCGGAGGTTGGAGCGGATGAACACGTCCTTGGCCCGCTCCGCGTCCGCGACGAGCCTCTCGAGCTCCTCGCGGGTCGCGTCCGTCCTGGTCTCCTCGCACCCGTCGAGGACCTGCCTGGCGAACACACCCGCCTCGATGACCTGGGACAGCTCGACTTCCTTGGCGGCGTCGAGCAGCGGTGTGCGCGCGATCTCGTCGAGGTACATGCCGACCAGGTCGCGATCGGCGATCTCGCCGCCATGGGCGCGAACACTGCTTGCCCTGTCGGCCGTCTCGCCGGTGGCGGACTGACGACGGGCGACGGCACGGGTTGCCATGCGTGCTCCCTTGCGATGATGAGGTCAGCGGGTGGTCCTTCGGACGCCGGACTCCGTCTCCGGGACACTCTCCGGACTCTCCTCGGGTGCCCTGCATCCGATGGAAACAACGACTGGAATCAGGACAGAATTCCCAACCCGGCACTCGATTTTTCTGTTCATGCAGTACCCTGTCCGGCCACACGGGGAGGCCCGATGACGTCGGGACGGACAGAGGTGCAGGTCAGGCCGGGGGTCGAGGAGGACCTCGAAGCCCTGGCGGACCTCTACAACCATGACGCGCGTGAGACCTCGATCACACTCGGCACCGCGATCCTCACTCCGGAGGAGCGCCGTTCCTGGCTGCTCTCCCCTCCTGTAGACGGGCCGTACCGCCTGATGGTTGCCGAGGAGGCGGACACACGGCGGATCCCGGGCTACGCCACCTCCAGCCCCTTCCGGACCAAGCCCGCCTGCACGACGTCCGTGGAGACGACGGTGTACGTCGCCCCGGACCTCGTCCGCCGCGGTGTCGGCACCCTGCTCTACGAGGCTCTCTTCGACGCCCTGTCCGGCGAGGACCTGCACCGCGCCTACGCGGGCATCGCCCAGCCGAACGAGGGGTCGGCCCGGCTGCACGAGCGCTTCGGCTTCCGCCACGTCGGCACGTACCGCGAGGTCGGCCGCACGTTCGGGCGGTACTGGGACGCGGCCCGGTACGAGAAGGATCTTGCATGAGAAGAACCCCGGGTGAACCGCCGTCCGGGGTGACCCGCCTCCGGGCGACGAGTACCCGAGTGACCTCGGTCTCAGCCGAACTGCACCGACCGCTTCGCCAGCCCCATCCAGAACCCGTCGATCACGGACTTCTGCGCGTCCAGCCCACCGGTCGCGTCCGCCGCGCCCATGGTCACGAACAGCGGGGCGAAGTGCTCGGTGCGCGGGTGGGCCAGTCGTCCCGCCGGCGACTTGCGGGTGAAGTCGAGCAGGGCGTCGACGTCCCGGGCCTCCAGCGCCCGCCGTCCCCAGTCGTCGAACTCCGCCGACCAGGCGGGGACGCCGCCCTGCCGGAGCGCGGCCAGGTTGTGCGTGAAGAAGCCTGAGCCGACGATCAGCACGCCCTCGTCCCGCAGCGGGGCGAGCCTGCGGCCGATCCCCAGCAGCCGGACCGGGTCGAGCGTCGGCATGGAGACCTGCAGCACCGGGATGTCGGCCTCCGGGTACATCTCCACCAGCGGGACGTACGCGCCGTGGTCGAGGCCCCGGTCGGGCACGTCCTGGACGGGCATGCCGGGGGCGCGCAGCAGCTTGCGCACCGACTCGGCGAGCTCCGGTGCGCCGGGAGCCCCGTAGGTGACCCGGTAGTAGTGCTCCGGGAAGCCCCAGAAGTCGTAGACCAGCGGGACGGTCTCGGTGGCGCCGAGGGCGAGCGGGGCCTCCTCCCAGTGGGCGGAGACCATGAGGATCGCCCTGGGGCGGGGCAGAGCGGCGGACCATGCGGCCAGCTCACCGGGCCAGACAGGGTCGTCGGCCAGGGGCGGGGCGCCGTGGCTGAGGTACAGAGCGGGCATGCGCTCCTGAGTGGCGGCGGACACGCGCGGCTCCTTCCAGGACATCGTTCCCCACAGAACTGTACAGGCCATTTGTTTAACGTTCAATGATGGTCAACGTAGAGTGGACGGCATGAAGGCACCCGCATCCGCACCGGCCCGGGGCCCGCCGAGGAAGTGCAGGAACCGCAGGAACCGCAGGAACCGCGCCGCTCACCGACGAGGAGCAGCGCGTCTGGCGCTCCTTCATGGAGGGCGTCACCCTCCTCGACGACCATCTCGACCGTCAGGGCAGCGCGACGCGGGCATGCCGCACGTCTACTACGGCCTCCTGGTCAAGCCGGCCGAGGCACCCCGGCGGCGGCTGCGGATGACCGAGCTGGCCATGCCGGCGAAGATCACCCGCTCCCGCCTCTCGCACGCCGTCGCGCGCCTGGAGAAGAACGGCTGGGTGCGCCGGGAGGACTGCCCCGACGACAAGCGGGGCCAGTTCGCCGTGCTGACGAACGAGGGCGACGAGGTGCTGCGGCAGACCGCGCCGGGCCACGTGGAGGCGGTGCGCCAGGCGGTCTTCGACCGGCTCTCCCGGGAACGGCAGAAGTCCCTCGGCGACATCATGCGGATCATCGCCGAGGGACTGGAGCCGACGGAGGCGGAGGCGGACCTGCCCTGGCTGCGGTGAGGCTCGGTTGCCGGGGGCCGTTTGCCGGGGGCTCTTCGCGCACCGACAAGAGGGAGCCCAGGATGCGGTCCTGTCCCGGCCCCCCCGCGCGGGGGGCCGGACAGGGCCCCGGGTGCCGTGGTGGGCGGGGGAGCCACCCCCCGCCCCCCCGGGGGGGGCCGCACGCGCGCCCGGGCGGCCCC
>NZ_JBHYQH010000016.1:12076-46103 GCF_042746715.1 Streptomyces sp. NPDC058741
TGGGTGGGGGGGGGGCGTGGGCGGTGGCTCCCGCGAGACCGTACTGGTGGCCCCGCTGGTGGGGGTCCAGCCCGCCCCCCGCCCCGGGGGCCCGGGGACAGGACCAGGGATCCGTGGGTGCGGGGCGTCCCCTCCCGCGCGCCCACGGGTGGTCCTCCGACGAGGACCAGGGTTGTTCCCTGACGGTTCCCCGGCCAGGGGTGCGGGCGGCCGCCGTCAGTGGGCGACGACCGGGACCGGCATCTCGTCGGCCGTCTCCCGGCCGGACGCGGAGCCGGCCACCGTGCCGGCGCCCGGGCGCCCGGCGTTGACGAAGGTCAGGGCGATGGCGGCGGCCGCCACGAGGATGCCGACGGCGAACCAGATGGCGCTGGTGTAGCCCTGCACCATGCCCTCCAGCTGCACCAGTTGCCGCTCCGACCGGCTGGTCGCACCCGCGAGGTGGTCGGCGACGTACGCCGTGGTCGCGGAGGCGGCGATGGTGTTCAGCAGGGCCGTGCCGATCGCGCCGCCCACCTGCTGCGAGGTGTTGACCATCGCGGAGGCGACACCGGCGTCCCGCGGTTCGACGCCCTGGGTGGCCAGGGACATGGCCGGCATGAACGCCGTACCCATGCCGAGGCCGAGCAGCAGCATCGCGGGCAGCAGCGTGGTGGCGTACGAGGAGCCGATCTCCAGCCGGGTCAGCAGCAGCATGCCGAGCGCGGCGACCAGGAAGCCAGGGCCCATCAGCAGGCGCGGCGCCACCCGGGTCATCAGACGGGTGCCGATCTGGGTGGAGCCGGTGATCATGCCCGCGATCATCGGCAGGAAGGCGAACCCGGTCTTGACCGGCGAGTACCCCTTCACGATCTGCAGGTAGTACGTCAGGAAGAGGAACAGGCCGAACATCGCGATGATCGCGAGCCCGAGGGAGAGGTAGATACCGCCGCGGTTGCGCTCGGTGATCACGCGCAGCGGCAGCAGCGGGGCCTTGACGCGGGACTCCACGACGACGAACGCCAGCAGCAGCAGCGCCGAGGCGACGAACATGCCGACGGTCACGGAGTCGCTCCAGCCGTCGGACTCGGCGCGGGTGAAGCCGTAGACCAGGGCGACCAGGCCGAGGGTGGACAGGATCACGCCGGGGATGTCGAGCGGGGAGCGGTTGCGGCCGCCCCCGGGCTCACGGATGACGAAGTAGGCACCGGCCGCGGCGACCATGGCGAACGGGATGTTCACGAAGAACGTCCAGCGCCAGTCCAGGTACTCGGTGAGGAAGCCGCCCAGGATCAGGCCGACGGCACCGCCGCCGCCGGCGATCGCGCCGTAGATGCCGAACGCCTTGGCGCGCTCCTTGGCGTCGGTGAACATCACGGCCAGCAGCGAGAGCGCGGCGGGTGCGAGCAGCGCGCCGAAGACGCCCTGGAGGGCGCGGGCGCCGAACATCATCGCCTCGTTGGTGGCCGCACCGCCGAGCGCGGAGGCCGCGGCGAAGCCGCCCAGGCCGACCACGAAGGCCTTCTTGCGTCCCCACAGGTCGGCTATCCGGCCGCCGAACAGCAGCAGACCGCCGAAGGCGAGCGCGTAGGCGGTGACGACCCACTGGCGGTTGCCGTCGGAGATGCCCAGGTCCTGCTGGGCGGAGGGCAGGGCGATGTTCACGATGGTGGCGTCCAGGACGACCATCAGCTGGGCGAGCGCGATGAAGACGAGGGCTTTCCAGCGGCCCGGATCAGGCGCGGGCTCGTCCGCCACGGCGGAAGTGCCGTGACCGGCCGGGGTGTTGCGGGCCTTGGAGGCTGTTTCAGACATGGGGTTACCCACTTCGGGACTTCGTGACGGAAGGTGAGGAGGTCTCAAGGGAGGGAGGCGCGCCGTAGAGGAGAAGCGCCTACCGGAAGAAGGGTGTGGAAAGGCGGAGAAGGGCACGGCGCGTCGACGGGACGGCCGGCCGGCCGCGGAACCGGTCGCTCACGCGGAACAGGTCAACAGATCAACGGGTCAGCACGTCAGCAGGTCGTTCCGGACGTGCGGAGAGCCTCCAGGGTCGCGGCCGAACCCGGCAGTACGGACGGGGCCGGGGCCCGCATTCCGTCCAGGAACAGCTGTAGGTGACGGTGGACGAAGCGGTCGACGCGGAGACACTCCGTACCGGCCGGCGGCCGGCTGAGCTGGGCGAGGCCGATCATCACGTCGCCGAGTTCGACGTCGTCGCGGAGCCGGCCGGCCGCCTTGGCGCGGTCCATGATCTCCGCGACGAGCCGCTCGACGCGTTCCCACGCGGCCACGAGATCGGGGTGGTTCCGGTCGAAGGTGCTGGAGACCATGGGGCACAGCGCACTGATCCGCTCGTCGACGGCGGTGTGCGCGAAGCGCTCCAGGGCCTCGAAGCCGTTCCCGGACTCGGCGAGCGCCTGCTCGGCCGCCCGGACCATACGGTCCACGACGGAGCAGACGACCTCGCGGACCAGCGCGTCGCGGTCCGGGAAGTTGCGGTACACCGTGGCGTTGCCGACACCGGCCCGGCGGGCGACCTCGTCGAGCGGCACCTCGGCGCCGTGCTCCACGAACATCTCCCGGGCGGCGGCGACGATCCGCTCCCGGTTGCGCAGGGCGTCGGCGCGGGGCCGGGGCGCCTTGTGCGGTACGGGGGTAGCGGTCTGCACGGCGGACTCCTGGTCTGAGAGGTGCCGCGATCCGGGGAGCAGCTCCCCGTTTCGCTCGGACATCTGGCTAAACGGGGAGTGGGTCCCCGGTATTTCCCGCGTCGGGAAGATTCCCCTGTGACCTGGACCACACCATCTCGCCCCCCGGTCGCTACTCACCGGAAACCCACGATCGGGTGCCTCCAGCGCGCGCCCCCCGCACCCCGCGACCCAGGGTGATCGCAAGGGCGCAGCCGGGAACCGGAGGCTGCCGTGGCGCGGGAGGTCCCTTGCAGGTTCCTTGCATACAGCCACGGCCCCGGCGGTCCCGCACCGGCGACTCGGGACCGCGCGGCGACCGGATATCCGGCCATCGGATATGCCGCCATCGGATATCCGGCCGCCGTCTGTCGGCCCTCGCCTGCGTGACGGCCCTGACCTTCACGGTGAGCACCTCGGCCGGCACGGGTCCCCTCGCGCCCGGAGCCACGTCGACCGGTGCGGGCCCGGTCGCCCTGTCCCGCACCCCCGCGCACGACCCGTGCCTGATACGCGGGGACCGGGACGTCCAGATGTCCGAAGGCATCCCCACCTCCGCCGGCTACGCCCGCTCCACCGGCACCGTCCGCGCCCTCACCCTGATGATCGACTTCTCCGACGCCCCCGGCGAGGGCGAGGCGCTGGACCGCTACCGCGAGTTCTTCCCGCGGACCCGCGAGTGGTTCCGCACCAGTTCCTACGGCCGCCTCGACTACCGCCCCGAGACCCCGGTACCCGAGTGGCTGCGGATGCCCAGGTCCTTCCGCCAGTACGGCATAGAACGCGGAGCCCCCTTCGACCCCGGCTACCGCACGCTGGTGCAGGACCTCGTGGCCGTGGCCGACCAGAGGGTCGACTTCCGGGCGTACGACCTGCTGAACGTGCTGGTCACGCCCAACGCCGGCCCCTCCGCCCTGGACACGGTCCTGTCCGTCACCTTCGCCGGCAACCCCGAGGCCCCGACGGCCGACGGCACCCCCGTCGCCAACGCCTCCTTCGTCTACTCCCGCCAGGACGACGGCTCCGGCTCCTACGACCGCACCGGCTACCGCGTCCTGCCCCACGAGAACGGCCACGTCTTCGGCCTGCCCGACCTGTACACCGCGGAGGGCGGGGGCGCGGTCGGGCACTGGGACATCATGAGCGAGGACTGGGGCGCCAACAACGACTTCCTCGGCTGGCACAAGTGGAAACTGGGCTGGCTGGACGCCTCCCAGGTGCACTGCGCGGCGTCCCGCGGCACCACGGAGTACACCCTGACCCCGCTGGCCCGGGCCGGTGGCTCGAAACTCGTCTTCGTCCCCCTCGACACCAGGACCGGATACGCCGTGGAACTGCGCACCCGCGGCGGCAACGACGAGGCCGTGTGCCGCCCGGGCGTCCTGGTCTACAAGGTCGACGCCGGGGTGGACACGGGCATGGGTCCGATCAGGGTCCAGGACGCGCGCCGCGACAGCGGCGGCTGCACGCACGCACCGAACGTCCACGCGGAGCTGTCGGACGCGCCGTTCACCCCCGGGGAGACGTTCCGTGATCCGCGCGACGGGGTGACGATCGAGGTGACGGGGACGGACGCGGAGGGTGCCTACCGGGTGCGGGTGACAAGGGAGTAGCCGCAGCTCCCGGAGAGCGTGCGGGGTTGCCGGGAACCGGCGGGGTTGCCGGGAACCGGCGGGGCTCCCGGGGAACCGGCGGGGCTCCCGGAGAACCTACGCTCCGCAGAACCTGCAGGGCTCCTGGAGAACCCGCGGAGCTCCCGGAGAGCTTGCCGGGCTCCCGGAGAACCGGAGAACCGGAGAACCTGTGGAGATGCCCCGGATTGCGATAGGCGTGCCGCGACCGCCGTACCGGAGAACCGATGCCGGCGAAGCCCACGCACGACGTCCCCAGCGATGCACGCGAGCCGCCACTCCCTCGGCGCATGCGTGACGGACCTCCTGCCCGCCCTCGCCGCCACGACCACCCACATCGAACGGGACCTCCACACGGCAAGCCGCTTCACCCCCGTCCCCCTGACCTGACCCCCGCACCCACCCGACCCGCATCCGGTACGCTGACGCCTGTGGTCCTACCGGACCACAGGCACGACGCCGAGCGTCCACTGCCACTGCCTTCGTAGCTCAGGGGATAGAGCACCGCTCTCCTAAAGCGGGTGTCGCAGGTTCGAATCCTGCCGGGGGCACAGCAAGAAGGGCCAGCTCAGGAGGGGTTTCCTCCCAGGCTGGCCCTTCGTCGTTTTCGGGGGCGTGCCACACGCGTGCCACTACGTCCGTTCGGCGTTCTCTTGCGGGGAACCTGAGGCCGCTCCCCCGCCGCCCCGGATCATGGCCCCGGGCCGATCGGCGATGGCCCGGTCACGGTCGCTGGTCATGTGCTGGTAGATCAGTGCTGCCCGGGAGCTGCTGTGTCCCATGCGCGTCATCAGCTCCCGTGTGCTGGCCCCGGCCGTCGAATGGACCAGTACACCCCGGGGTGCTTGGCCCGGGCGTAGGCGGCCCCACCGCCGAGTGCGGCGACGGGACCACCCACCTCCAGCAGCGTTGCCAGGTCGGTCATCAGGCCGCAGCCCCCACGGAGGCGGGGTAGGCGGCCGGAGTGACGGCGGCGGCCCGGAAGGCGATGCCGTGCCGCTGCTGCCCGTTGAACACGCTCTCCCACGGCCGGGCGACCAGGCCCGGCAGAGAGACCGGGGCACCGAGGGCGAGCCCTTCCGCCACCCCGCTCTCCGGGACGGTCACCTTGATCAGGGACGACTCCCCCTCCTCGATGTAGACGACGCCGATCGTCATCAGGGCCTCACCGCTGACGGCGTCCTTGGCGATCTCGCCCGTCTGCCGGTCGCGGACCTTGGGTTCGGGCGCCTCGGTCAGCAGGATCGTCGCGGCCGAGGTCTCCACACGGAAGGTGCGCAAGGTTTCTTCCCATCTACTCGTCTAGACAAGATGCAGTCTTCGAACACCGGCGACGCCGGGAACGTCGACCACTCTGCTACACCACTTGCCCACTCGTCTATACGAGTATGCGTGTCGGGGTGTACGAGTCCGGGGAAGCGGCCTCGCGCACCGCCGATCAGTTCGCCGGGAGCTGGTAGGAGAGGACGTAGGCGTCGGCGGCCATGACCGTGTCACAGACCTCCACGGCTCGTCCGGCCGTGTCGAAGGCGGTGCGGATCAGGTGAATCACCGGCACGCCGGAAGCCAGTTGCAGCGTCTTCACCTCGGAAGGCGAGGGCATCCGGGCCCGGATCTCCTCCTCGAAGTGGTCGAGCTGGTGGCCCAGTTCCTCGAGTCGGGCGTAGATGCCGCCGGGGCCGGGATTCGGCTCGGCGATCTGCGTACCGCGGGCGATGTCGAGGGGCAGGTAGGAGGTGGCGAACTCGACCGGCCGTCCGTCGAGGAGGTACCGGCGACGCCGGGCGAGCACGCGCCGCACGGAGCCGAGGCGAGTGGAGATGTCCTGACTAGCCTTCTCCTCCTTGACCTCCAGACTGTCCAACTTCGGGTGACTGCCGGCGGCGTCGGCCTCCACGATGAACGCGGACTTGCCCTGCTCACGGTGGCGCCGAGCGAACCGGTCCGAGGCGAGCCGCCGGACCGGAGGCCGGGGTCGGACGAAGACGCCCTTGCCGTGCTCGGCGTGCACCAGGCCCTCGCCCTGGAGAACGGAGAAGGAGTTGCGGACCGTCATCCGGGACACGCCGTAGTGCTCGACCAGCTCAGCCTCAGATGGCAGCTTCTCCCCCTCCTTGAGTCGCCCACGGTCGATGGCCTCGCGCAGCTGGTCGGCGATCTGCCGGAAGACCGCACGATCACTGGTCGGGTCGAGGCCGCCGAGAATGCTCGGTAGAGACGTCACGCGTACTCCTTTAGGTATCTAGACGAGTGGGCGAGTGTTGTTGCTACGGTGGAGAGCCTAGCCAGCCGAGAGGGCCGAGGAACGTGAGCACAGAACGCCCGCACTCCGTGAGCGTCGCCGGGGTCATCGTCGATGACCAAGACCGGGCCCTCCTGATCAAGCGCCGCGACAACGGTCACTGGGAGCCCCCGGGCGGCATCCTCGAACGCGAGGAAACCATCCCCGAAGCCCTTCAGCGCGAAGTTCTCGAAGAGACCGGCATCAAGATCGAGCTTCCTGCGACCCTGACCGGCGTCTACAAGAACATGACGGGCCTGATCGTCTCCCTCGTCTTCCGCTGCCAGGCAGCCGACGGCACACCGACCACCGGAGACGAGACCCGCGCACTGCGCTGGGCCACCCGCGAAGAAGCCATCGAACTCGCCGACGAGGCCTACGCGATCCGCGTCCTTGACGCACTCGACGCGACGACCCCGCCGGCCGTCCGCGCCCACGACGGCGTGAAACTCGTCTAGCCCGAACCCGCTGCACATGGCGGCCTACCAGCATGAAGGAACTTGTATGCACGAGTATACGAGTACAGCCCGGGTCTGGGGACTGTCTTGCCCAGGTTTCCCGGAAGAGGTCAGCCGGGCCCGCCGCTGGACGCGGGACATCCTGCGCGGATCTCCCCTGGCCGACGACGCCGAGCTGATCGTGAGCGAGCTGAGCGCGAACGCCATCCTCCACACCGCGAGCGGTTCACAGTCGGGCAGCTTCCATCTGGCACTCGCGGTCTCCCCGCAGGTGGTCGCCCTGTCGGTCACCGACGAGGGAGGCACCGGCACGGCCCCGAAAGTCGAGCACCAGGACGACCAGGCCGAGCACGGCCGGGGTCTGGGCATGGTCAGCGCGCTCGCACACCGGGTCGTCGTCTACGACAGTTGCGGCGGCTACACGGTCACGGCGGAGCTGTTCACCGAGGCCGGACAGGCGGGAGGGCGTCCATGCTGACGGCCGCCCCTCCTGCGACGCCGAGGCCCGAGAGCCAACCACTTCCCTACCAATGCCGAGCCGCCGCCTACCCGATGAACGAGGCCCACTCCATCCCCTTGGGATCCCACGAGACCACAAGCCCGCGCCTCGCCCTGCGCTGGTTACGGGAACGCACGCAGCACATCACTGACCAACTCGACGCCGCTTACGCACAACCGGGCCTGTACTGGATGACAGACGAAACCGAGCACGAACGAGCCCTCGCCTACATGACCAGCGGCACGGGCTACCAACTCACCCTCCACGACGACAGCACCCGCTACGTATTACTCGCCTACCGGGCGGGAGCGGCCCCATGAACAAGCCCACTCGCGGCTACTGGTGCGAATGCTGGACCCAAGACCTCAGCATGACCGAACGGGCAACGCTCCTGGCCTCGTTCGACGCCTACTCCGCACCGCAGGCAGATCGATGGGTAGCCATCGCGCTCCGCACCATCTCACCAGCACTCGACAGCGACGCCTCAGATCAAGCGTGGACATGGCTGTACGAGGAGCGTGCCGAGACCCGAAGGGCCCTGCTGCGCTCGGATCCTTGCACGGTGACCATCACGCACGCCGGCACTCGCATCACATGGACCATCCGACCAGCGCTCTTTCTGCCCCTCGCTCACCAGCAGGCCGCTGAACTCCCCGCGTGCACAGAGAGCTTCAAGCCTCATCGCACAGACTGAGTTACAACTTTCTCTACTGGTTCAAGGCGGCTCGCTCCGCTCCCCGCGCGCGGCCCGGCCCCCGGCCGGGCCTGCGCTCCTGTCTCCGCCCCGCTCCAGCCCGGCCGGCGCCCGTGCCGCGCGCACAGCAGTCAGCCACCTGATGCCAGTGAAGGGATACGCCGTGGCTGGGGCGGCCGGCTCCACGGCTTTAGGCAGCCACTTTGGCGCGAGCCTCGCAGATCATGGCCCCAACGTCGTGCCTTAACGGGCAGGTCCACAGACTGCCCGACGCGCCGCAAGCTTACGGGGCCATGATCACTCGCGCCAAAGCCGCTCCAGCCCAAAGCCGCTCCGCCGACCTCTTAAGAACGCGCCTTAGGAGAGTTGATGGCGAAATTCCATATTGGCGAATGCTTGCCGCTAAGTTCAGCAACTACTCCAGGAGTATCGTTGCCAAGGAAGATGCAGTCAAATTGCGTTGAGACACTGACCAGCCATGGGCGACCAGAATCGAGGAACGGCCGAAGATCGAACTCGCTCAAACTGGACTTGGATAGATCGTCGCGCGGCAGCACCCTGACGCTTTTAAGTGACTTAGATTGGGCCAAAGTCTTAGTATCCAGCGGCTCATTCGTCCGAAGGACGAGAGTTTCGAGACGGGGAGCCATAGCCAGATGAGTAAAGCCAGCCTGGGATGAGGGAAGGCTCAAGTTAGCATGTCGCAAGTGACTCATTCTACTAATCCCCGCAACGCTCTCAACAGGCTCTCCAGGCGATAGATACAGGAACTCCATTTCGGGAACTTTTTGAGCCAGATTAGAGAGGTCGACGCCTGTTGCGTTTCCGTGAACCAGAAGACGCTTCAAGTGCGGAATACCTGGGAACTTTGTTAGATCAAACGCATCCTTTCTGACCCGGAACATATTTAGCGACTCGAGGTACTGCAGCCGCGAAAGCTCAGCGATCGAATCGACTGCCTTACTTGTAGCGAAGCTAAGAGTTCGGATCTGAGGACAAGCTGCAGCAAGAGCCGCAAAGGAGAAATCTGTGACCTCACTACGGAAGTGCAGTTCCTCTACCCCTGTCAGACCCTGTATCCAGTCCATGCCTGCGACAGGACAAGCCACGTGAAGCTCTCGCAACTCCGACAGGTAGCGCAGGGCAGGAAGCATATGCGGTAGGTAAATGTGCAGCGCCCTCCAATTCTCTGGGGTTTTGGACAGGACCTTTTCCGCATATTCTTCAGCGTCGAAATACTCCCATGATTGCCGGAGTTCTCTCTGAACCGTTACTCGCTTGTCGCGAGCATAACGACTAATCAGAGATAGTGCGCCGTCTCCACCAACGATGGCTGCCATCCTGATAGTGGCCGCCGCCTCATTCGCAGAGAGCCTTCGATCCGGGATGAGCGGAATTACCATCTCACCAGCTGACGCCAGTTCCTTGGCGTCCACAATGCGGCGCGGAGGGATAAGTTCCGCAGTGATCTCACGAACTCTACTGTAGATGTTTGGCGGATCGCACTCGATGGCGGTCTCCAAGCAGGCCGCAGCAAGCAAATGGAGGCGCTTTCGATGCTTCGGCTCACGCTCACCTCGCTCAATTAGACCGGAAAGCAGCAGTGAACGCTCTTTCGGTCTCGCGTGACCAACAGCCATCACGAACACTTCATGCCATTGGTCTAGATGAGCATTGGAGAGAAGGTTTTCGAAGTCGTCGATTTCGACGATACGAGCAGCCGCTAGGTACTCCTGAAAGGTTCGATGGATAAAGTCAACGCGCTCTGGGACCGGTTTCCGAAGGCAGCCACTGCGAACCAATAGGTAATCAAACACCGACTCGGCATCCGCCCCGATTGCCGGCATAGACTGAAGCGAGATACCGACCTGCCTGATTGCCTGCCCCCTCGAAGAATCCGTCAGGCCGTTCCTAATCAACCAATGGGCGAATCCGCCCAATATTGACTTTTTCTGCGAATCACCCAGGTGAGCTGGCTCTGGATAGTTGATTTTTCTCTCACGGTCTCGCCGGAGAAGAAGTAGATCAAGTGCCGCTCTATACAGTTCCATTCGATCACGAGGAAGTTGCGAGTGTCTGTCGCGATTCAATGTGCACAGAAGAGCACAGAGCAGCGGATTGGAGGCGAGTCGCCGGAGTTGACGCTCCTCTCGTATGGATTTGACTAGGTCCGCTTCGCCCTGAGTGAGAGTCGCTATCTCGGATGGATCTCTTTCGCTGTTTCTAGCGGCGTTGTGCCAGTGCTCAATGAATTTCTCGACATCCTTCTGATTCATCGGAAGCATGTCGAGCACTGCAAAGCCTTCGTCGCTAAGCCAGTCAACCTCAGCTGCGGCCGGTCGCGACGTGACAATGTAATGGGCCTCGGGGTAGGTGGAGACCAGCGATCGAAGCCAGTCATGGGCTGCGTCGCGCTGCTCGTCAGGAAGCTCGTCGACTCCGTCAATCAGAATGAGAGCTCGTCCTGACCTCAGTAGCCGATGAACCCACCTGTCAGGCATTTCCTCAGACAGAAGAGACCCGACGACTGGGAAGAACTGAGACGGACTGGGGAGGATTCCTCTTGCGTACCTACGCAACGGCAGCATGAATGGGACCAGGGCATTCCAGTCTGCCAAATCAGCAGAGAAGCTTCGGCCGGCTGCGTTCACTGCTAGCCATTGAAGAAGCGTCGTCTTGCCGGAGCCAGCGTCACCGCGCAGTAGGATCCTCTTGTAGGAAGATACGGCGACTTCTGCCCGCATCCCCACGCCCTTGTCTACATGTGACCTGCTGTCTACAGGATCCGTGATCTCCCCGTCAGGTGCCTCACCAAACTTTTCGACAGAACGGCCCGAGGTGGAAAGGATGGGGACCCCGCGGCGGGCCATCGGGGCGACACTTAGCGTGATGTAGGCAGCAGAAAGATCATAGGACCGGTTCCGCCTATCAGCAAGGTCCAGACCGAAGATCTGCAGCTGATTAAGCTCCTCGATGACCAATGCGGCGTAGCGATTTTCGAAGTCCAGATCCTCCACGCGAAGATCAGGTCCCATTTTATGGTTGATGCTGTCTACAGCATCGGCGAGGGAGCGCAGCCTCATCAACTGCTCTACTTCAACTCTTGCGGCAAATGTCGGCCAGCTGGTAATAAACTGAACTAGCTGTACCGAGATGTCCCTGATCGCAGTACGGCAATACGCTTCGGCCGCCTCCGAAAGACCTGCAGATGCGCGTTTTACCGAAGACTCCCGCAGTACTGCCTGACTATAAAACTCTGGATCAAGGCCACATTTCCAAATATCTACTGAACTGTTGGCCAGAGTGTTTGCAGCCAGAATAAGGGCAGCCTGCCTTTCGTGCCCCTGGAGATGCGGATACTCCCTTTTCTCTAATTCGGTTAGGCGGCTAGCTACGTGATTTGTGAGGCTGTCTACATCTTTGGCCTGGATCGAAGTGGGCTTTTTTAGGCGCAAGCGCGAGAAAGCCGGACTCGATGTGAGCCCGGCGCCCGGACCCGCAGACATCCGTTTGGCTGCTGCTCCCACAGACGCCCCCAGCACCGCGCCTGCGATCTTCCCTGCCAGTATCTCAAGCACTATCCGCCCCCTGCATGCACAAGCCACCAGCTGTCAACACTAGCGACTGCGGATGAGGTTCGGAGGCCAAACCGCGCACGTCACCGCTTACGATGCGCCGACCTCTTGACCGCTACCGTGCGTCAGCCCAGCAACAATCCGCGGATCACCTCAGCTTCCCAAGCTGAGGGCCGGAACACTCCGTATGCTCCGCGTCATGTCGGACGAATGACCGCTGACCTGCCCCCAGTGCGATGCTCGCCTCACGGCTTGCGCCAGGGTCCTCAGCAAGCGCGAGGAGGACGGCCAGCGTGTCTGGCGCGTGGTCTCGGTGTGCGACAGCTGGCACATCTGGTGGAGGTGGCCGGATGGGCTCTACGGCGGCCTGGAACTGTGCCCGTATGCGAAGCTGCTTACTGGCTGACATCCACGGATGACATCAACGACGCCGGACGGGAGCGGACACCAGTGTTCCTAAGCTGCCGTCGCACCAGTCACTGACCTCCACCAGAGCGGGCCCGGATCGAACTCCTAAAGCGGGTGTCGCAGGTTCGAATCCTGCCGGGGGCACACGACACAGGGCCGGTTCGAAGGGCTTGATCCCTCGAACCGGCCCTGCTGCGTGATCACATCCGTGCCACGCGCGGACCATGAAGTCCGGTGTGCTCCCGCCGCACCAGTGCCCTGCCGTCAGCCTTCGTGGGGCACCATCGGGCGGGTGACCGGCACGACGGTGAGGAGGTCGTCCAGCCCTTTGAAATCGTCGGGGTTGGTGGTGAAGAGGGGAAGGTTCTCAGCCACGGCGATGGCAGCGATCATCAGGTCGGCCACCCGGCGGCGTGGCTTGCGGCCGGCGCTGATCACTGCGGCACAGATACGGCCGTAGATGCGGGCCGCTTCGGCATCGAAGGGGATGGGGTCGAACTCGTTCTCGGCGCGTTGCAGGACGTCGAGCCTGCGGGCGCGTTCGGCGTGTTCGTCGTAACTGCTCTGTTCGTCGTTGCGACGGACCTCGTGCGGACCGGCGGACAACTCGGCCAGGGTGATGGCGGTGATCGCCATTTCGTCCGGTAGCTCCTCGGGTGCCACCGAGCGGCGCAGAATCATGATGTTGGTGTCGAGGAGGCCCTGCTGATGCGTCGAGCGGTCAGCGGTCATAGGGATCGTCCGGGTAGGTGTCGGCCGTGGCGTCCTGATCGGCGCGGAACCTGTCGAGGTCGATGCCGGGGGCGGTCCTGGACATCGCGGCGAACTCCTGGCGGGAGACGAACCGACGGCGTCGACGCAGAGGCACGAGCTGGCCGATCGGATGTCCGTCGCGGGTGACGGTGAACGACTGGCCGCCCTGTATGGCGTCCATGATCTCTCGGGACCGGCTGCGTAGATCCCGCTGGGTGATTTCGGGCTGAACGCTCATACCAACCAAGGTAGCACCCGGTGCTACCAGGTGACACTTAACGGCCGAAGGCTTGTGCCGCCAAACCTTCGGCCGTAGCGGCCGGGGACGGCCTTCGCTGATCGATCTGGCTGGAGCTACGGATCAGAAGACATCTGACATCCACAGCTGACATCAACGATGTCGGACGGGGACACGCGTCAGCGACTCCCGCCGGCCGTCGCGCCTGTTGACGACAGCAGTCGGACCACGCTCGGATCGAACTCCTACAAGCGGGTGACGCAGGTTCGAATCCTGCCGGGGGCACCACGCGTTTCCGCTCTGAGCTGGTACTTCTCCCCCGGGGGGCTCCTGCTCGGCCTCGGACTCCTCGTCCGGGGCCGTTGGCGTGAGCGGACGGAGAGTTGATCCCCGAAATCTCTCCAGCGGATAGGCACCAGCCGGCATGGACTCCGGCCCGGTCCTCTCCGGGCCATCGGGCTGTTGCTCCGCTTCGGGCACCCGAGGAGCGCACGAGCGAGCCGGGAAGAATCGCGCTTCTGCCAGAAGTGGTTACGCCTCTCCGGAGCCCAGGGCGGTTTGCGCGTCGTGGCCGCCCCAACTGTCGGGGGTGCGCCACAGGACCTGAATCCCGAAGACACCGAACACGGTGTCGGCCGACCAGTCCTCGGCGGGCGGTTCGGAGAGCACCAGGTAGAGGCGGTCAGCAGGAGCGGGCAGGGTGTGGTTGATCTCCAAGAGGCGGGTGGCCCCCGAGCGGAGGTCGGCGTAGGTGGAGCGGCCGGCACCGAGGACCTCGTAGAGGAAGTGGCCGTCTTCCGCGGTGCGGCTGACATCGATGACCGGGGAGTCGGTCGGCTGCAGGTCCGCCCAGAGCAGAGCCGCCTTGAGAGCATGGCGCACCGCCTCGTGCTTCTTGCACGTGCGGTCGGCTGCCGCCGTGGTCTCCAGCGAGTGCAGGAGTCCCTCGGCGGGCGTGGCGGGCGCCGGCGTGGCGGGTATGCCTTCGGAGGTCACGGGCTCTGCTTCCTTCTGCTCGGACGGCTGTTCGACGGAGACGGGCGCACTCTCGGTTTCCGGTTCGCCCGGGGCGGCCCGGCGGTGCTGGAGCGCCGCTCGGGCCGCGTTCAGGGCCTGGGCCCAGTCGGCGCGTGCCAGGTCCGCCTGGAGTCGGTTGAGGTCCAGGTTGTTGTCCTTGAGCATGCGGTTGGTGTGCGCCGCCAGGTCGCGCAGGAGGCTGAGGCGGTGCTTGTCCGGGGATCCGAGCACACGCCGCACGTCCACCCAGTCCGCCTGGTCACGGCGGAGGACGCGGTTGGCCATGCCCTTGAGCTCGGACAGACGGTCACGGGCGTTCTCCGGAATGGTTCCGTCACCGTTGACCAGGTCGTCGAAGACGCCGAGCGCCGCCACATAGCGATCCACCATGGTGGGGGAAATTGGCTGGCGGCCACGCTGGTCCGCGGTGAGCAGGCAGTGGTTCGTCTCGTGAGCGAACACCCAGCAGTCCAGTACCGCGCCGGGACGCGGGGGCACCGAGCCGTGGCGGACGGTCAGGACCAGAGGGACGTCGATCCCGGGCGACAGGGCCTTGACCCTGTACCGGCCACCGGGTGCCCGGCCGGTCACGCGGACTCGGACGTCCGTACCGATGTCGGGGACGACAGCGTCTGCCATGCCTGGTTCGCCTTCGGTGGGTGCTGGTTCGGTACTGCTGCCGTCGGTGTTCGTGAGGGCCTCCGGGAGCGGGGACGTGTGCAGGACGGTCAAGCTCTGGGTGCTGCGGGTGAGCGCGACGTACAGCTGGCGCAGTCCGGCCGGGCCTCGGGCGGCGATGGTGGCGGGTTCGAGGACGAGGACGTGGTCGTACTCCATGCCCTTGGCCTGGGCGGCGGCCAGCACGGACACCGCCTCGCGTCCCTGCTCGGTGATGCCCTCGGCCAGGTCCAGCTGGCGGCTGATCTCGTCGAGCCAGCCGGAGTCGTCGGGGACGATGACAGCCACGGAGCGCAGGGTGTGTCCGTCGCTGGTGCCGATGAGACGGGTGGCCTGGGCCACGGTGTCGTCGAGGAGTTTCCACGGCTCGGTCGCGATCGTCCGTACGGCGTCCTCACCCGCCGCGCGCACGGCCTGCGGGTAGGGCAGCGTGGGGGCGACGGTCCGGGCCAGGGGGGCGACGAACTCCATGATTTCGGCGGGCACGCGGTAGCTGGTGTTCAGCTCGGCCACGCGCCAGTCGCCGTGGTCGGACAGGAGGGTGCCGAGGCGGTCCCAGTCGGTGTGGGTGTGGGGGCCGGTGGCCTGGGCAAGGTCGCCGAGGATGGTCATGGAGCCCTGCGCGGCGGAGCGCCGGCGCAGGGAGCGGGCCTGCATGGGTGTCAGGTCCTGTGCCTCGTCGACCACGATGTGCCCGTACCGCTGTGGGGTCGCCCCGGTGATGAGGTAACGCAGTTCCTCGAGGCAGACCCGGTCGTCGAGCGTCCAGGGATCGGCGTCGGCCGTGTCGGCCCGAGGACGGCGCACAGCGGCCTGCTCTGAGGCGTCGAGAACGCCCTCGGCACAGGTGCGCAGGAGGTCTTCCGAGTCGTAGAGGGTGCGGAGGGCTTCCCTGGCGCCGGGCGAAGGCCAGACACGTTCGATGAGGCGCTCGACCTGACGGTTGCGTTCCAGGTCTCGGCGGATCGTGTCGTCGCGACTGCGGCGGGGGGCGACGGCGACGAGCTCCCGCAGCAGGTGGTCGACGAGCAGACCGCGGAAGCGGTCGCGGCGCTCGCGGTAGGAGCCGTCGCCCTGGCGCACGTCCTCGAGGAGGGCGATGACCTCGGAGCGCGGGATCCGCAGGGTCGTGCTGCCGACGGTGACGGTGAACTCCGGCTTGGCCCCTTCGTAGGAGGGGGTGGTGGTGAACTCGTCGACGGCCTCGGGACGGCACTCGATCTCGACGCGCCGCCGCAGGACGGCCGCCATGCGTTCGTCGGACTTCACCATGCGTGCCGCGGGGGTGTCGGTGCCGAGGATCTCGCCGTCCCACAGGCGCGTCACCTGCACGGCGTTGACGTTCCGGGTGCCGAGCGTCGGCAGTACCTGGCTCACGTACTCCAGGAACCGCTGGTGGGGGCCGACGACGAGGACGTCCTGGGCTTTGAAGTGCCCGTTGTTGACGAGCCAGGTCACGCGGTGCAGGCCTACCGCCGACTTGCCGGTACCCGGGCCGCCCTGCACCACGAGGATGTCGGAGGGCGAGCCGGTGACCAGGGCCATCTGGTCGCGGCGGATGGTCTCGACGATGTCCCGCATGCTGCCGCTGCGCGACCGCTGAAGCTCGCGCAGGAGGAAGTCGTCGGGCTGTTGGGGCCTTTGCCGATGGAGGCGGGCGACGTCGGCGGGGGTGAGCACGCGCGGCCGTGCCCCCACCTGCCGCTCGGCGTCGGTGTCCGGGTCTGCCCACGATGACGCCGGATCGGCGTCGTCCGCTGCCGGCCGCGGGGCGGGGACGGCGACGGGGATGTCGTCGGCATAGCCCTCGACGACGCGCTGCGCGCAGTGCAGCCGCCGCCGCAGCAGCACCTCTCCCGGAGCGTCCGGCAGCGCGTCGAGCCACTGCTTCGCGAGCGCGTTGGTCCACTCCACGACGACGGTGTCGCGGGTGCGGACGTCGGAGACGGCACGCCGGCCGATGTAAAAGGTCTCGGGCTCCCCACCGGGGCCGTCCTGCACGTCCACGCGGCTGATGACCAGCGATGCGTTGCCGAGACCCCCGTACGCCGCGGCTTGCTCCTCGGCCGCGAGACGGTTGGCGACGCTGTCCTTGCCGCTCGCGGAGGCCCGGGCGACCGACCCACCGGTCAGTTCGGCCAGCCGGGCGGCGTAGCAGTCGTAGGCGCGGTCCACCGCCTTCTGCTCGAGGGCGATGATCTCTTCGCGCGTGGTGGTGCCCATGTACATGTCCTCTCCCCTTGCAACACCCCGGAGGACGCTGCGACGGGCATACGCCCGGCCCCGTCGAAATAACTATCAGAGACCTGCTGGTAACAAACAGTCAGGCGGTCAGCGTCCCGACCAGCTGGCCGACCTCCGTCCGCCAGGCGCGAACCTGGTCGTGCGTGGGGCCGATCTCGTACTGGTGGTAGTGGCATCCCAGGCAGAGGTGCGACCAGACGGCGCTGGCGCGGCGAGCGGTCTCCGCCGTGGTGTAGCAGTGGAGGCACAGCATCTTGGCCCGCATCGTGGTGTCGGCGAGCCCTGGCACCGCGGCGTCGAGCACGCGGTCGACGGAGAGCTCCAGGGCGGTCCGCAGAGCGAGGGAGGCTCCGCGGTGCCGGCCGGCGGCCGTGGCGCCCGTGCGGGCGGCAAGCAGCTGATCGGCCGTCAGCAGGAGCTCCTCGACCGAGGTGGGGGGAGTGCTCATCACGCGGTCACCCCCGGCTTGCGCACCTTCTGCGCCATGATCTCGATGTCGTCCACGAAGCGGTGGGGGTCGGTGGTGTGCGCTCCCATGGCGTGGGAGCCGTTCTGGCACTCCTTGAGGAGGTCCACCGCACGCGGTCCGCAGAGGGTGTGCAGTTCGCGGTAGACGTCGCCGGTCCGGCCGGCGTCGCCGAACAGGGCCAGTGCCGCGACCTTCATGAGCTTGTCGGCGCTGCCGACGGCGGCCTGCAGTTCGTCCTCGGGCGCGCCGGAGCGGTGCTGCCGGATCCAGGCGGCTTCGAGGAAGGCGTTCTCCAGGGCGATACGGCACAGGCTGGGCAGCACGTGGGTCCGTGCCGCCGTCGGCAGGTCACCGGTACTGGCGAGGGCCCGCGCGTCGTCGAGTGTCTGCCGTACCGGGTCGGTCAGCGGCTTGACCTTCACCCTGGACGACGTGGCCCGCTCGACCTCGAACACCGTCACGGGCAGACCCTGGCTGGTGAACGCCGCCTCCTGGCGGAGCCGGCCGTCGGCGGCGCTGAGCTGACCCAGGCCGAGGATGGTGGCGAGGGCGTCGTACATCTCGGAGGGCCTGCCACTGATCATGCGGTCGAGGTCGACGTACGACAGGAAGGGCCGGAAGTCCCGCAGGGCCTGCTTCCAGTCCGCCTGGTCGAGGGGGGTGCGGCCGTGGCCGGGTCGCTTGAGCTCGGCCCGGGAGGCGTCGAAGTCGTCGCTCTCCCAGGTGCGGGTCAGGGTGCTGCGGCCGGTGTCGCCCTCGACGGCGAGCCTGACCTCGATCTCCGGCCTGCCGTCGGTGTCGTGGAGGTTGCGCCAGTTGCTGCCGCGCATCGCGTGCCGCCCCTGCCAGCGCATGTTCACGCCGGTGAAGGCTGTCTCGATGCCCTCGGCGATGCTGGACTTGCCGGAGCCGTTGCGCCCCACGACCAGGTTCACGCCGGGTCTGGGGCTGAGCTTGAGCCAGGCGCGCGGTCCGATGCCACGGAACCGGGCGACGGCGACGGACTCGAGGTGGATCCGGCCGGCAGGGGAGGTCCCCCGGGGCTCGCCGTCGCCCAGGGCCTCCTTCAGGAGCACCTTCACGGGCTCGCTGAGCGCCTCCTCCGCCAGGCGGGCCTCCACCAGAGCGGCCACGGGAACGGGCTGGTCGGACCGGGCCGGTCGGGCGGGGTCGGTGGGGTGGTGGGGGTTCTGCCGGGGCTGTTCCGTCACGGTCATGCGGGTTCCTCCCGTGTGTGCGGTGGGTGGCGACTGCGGTGCGGAATGGACGCGGAGTGGACGGCCCCGGGGTACGGCGTTGCGACGGGAAGGGGCCGGGAGAGATCGGACGCGTGGCGCGGTACGGCGCCAGGACGCTTCATGGTGCGGTTGCGGAGTCACGGCGCACGCTTCCAATCGGAAGCGTGACCAGATAAGCACAGCAGTGAAAGCACCGTCAAACGCCTTGACGAACTTGACGGATGTTGTAACGTGTTAACCGTCCCTGTCCGACTGGCCCGAGAGGTGCGGAACCCCACGCCATGCCCCAGCAGCCACCAGCCCGACCGGCGCCCTCCGCACACGTGACAGCCGCCGAGATCTCCCGCATCGCAGGGGTCACACGCGCCACCGTCAGCAACTGGCGCCGCCGCCACGACGACTTCCCGGCACCCAGCGCAGGCACGGAAGCCAGCCCGCTCTACGACCTGCCGGCCGTCCGGGCATGGCTGCGGGGGCGCGGGCACACCTCCACCGCCTCCCCGACCGAGGAACTGCGTACGGCGCTACGGCTGCTGGGCCCCGGCTCGGGCGTGGCCGCGCGACTGTTCCCCCTGGTGGCTGCCGCGTCCCGCCGCACCCAGGAGGAGCTGGCCGAACTCGCCGCCGGGCCCGACGACCAGCTGCTCGCCCGAGCGGAGAAGGCCGCGGGTGGGCTCCCGGCCACCGTGCCCGAGGCCGAGCCGGTCCACTACGGCCCGGACGACGCGGGCGCGGTCCGCGCGCTGCTGGGCTGCGTCCGTGAGGCGGGGGCCCAGGCCGCCCTCGACGTCCTCGCCGAACGCGAACTGGACGAGGGCGCCGCCAGCGGCGTCTACCAGACCCCGGAGGGTCTGGCCCGGCTCATGGCACGGCTCCTGCCCGCCGACGTGTCCCGCGTCCTCGACCCCGCCTGCGGCAGCGGTACGCTCCTCGCCGCCGCCGCACGGCGGGGCGCGCGGGAGCTGTTCGGGCAGGACTCGCTCCCCGTCCAGGGCCGACGCACCGCGGTCCGGCTGCTGATCGCCGCACCCGAGGCCGAGGCGGCGGTCCGCGTCGGCGACAGCCTGCGCGCCGACGCCTTCCCCGACGTCACCGTGGACGCCGTCCTGTGCAACCCGCCGTTCGCCGACCGCGACTGGGGTCACGACGAGCTGGCCTACGACCCGAGGTGGGCGTACGGGGTCCCGCCCCGCTTCGAGTCCGAACTGGCGTGGGTGCAGCACGCCCTCGCCCACCTGGAGCCCGGCGGCCACGCCGTCATGCTGTTGCCGCCCGCGCTCGCTTTCCGCTCCTCCGGCCGCCGCGTCCGCGCGGAACTCATCCGCGCCGGGGCCCTGCGCGCCGTCGTCTCCCTTCCCGCGCGTGCCGCGTATCCGCTCCACATCGGCCTGCAGATCTGGGTGTTCCAACGCCCCGAGCCGGGCGGCACGGACCGTACGACGGTGCTGTTCGTCGACGGGGAGGGCGAGCAGCGGGACGGCGCCACGGGCCCGCCGCCCGCCATCGGTGCGGCGACGGCGGGTGCCGGCTCCCGCGGCGGCTCGCGCTCCCGCCGGTCCGCCGCCTCCGCCCCCACCTCTTCGGCCTCCGCCACCACCTTCGACTGGGCGGGGCTGACGGAGCGGGTCCTCGGCCAGTGGGCCGCGTTCACCACCGCCCCCGACACCTACGCCGACGAGCCCGGGCTCGCCCGCGCGGTGCCGCTCGTCGACCTCCTCGACGACGTCGTCGACGTCACCCCGGCCCGCCATGTCCGGGCGACCGCGGCCGACATCGACCCGGCCGCCCTGGCCCGCCGCGTCCACGACCTGCACGGGCAACTGGCCGAGCAGGTCGCCGCCCTGGCATCCGCCTCCGCGTCCGGCGGCTGGCAGCCGTCCGGGGACTCGGCCCGCGAGTGGCGTACGGCGACCGTCTCCGACCTGGCGCGCGGCGGGGCCCTGACCGTGCTGCGGGCGGCGCCGCCCGGCACCCGCGGCTCCAAGGGCTCCGCCGCCCCCGCCGTGGACCGGCCGGTCCTCACCGCCCAGGACGTCTCCACCGGCAACGCCCCGTCCGGCGGGGCCCTGGACCTGCACGCCGACGCCGCGCAGCCCGTCGCCGCCGGGGATGTCCTCGTCCGCGCCCTCGCGGGCAGCGGCGACGGGTCCGCGATGACCCGGGTCGCGGACGACCGGGACGCCGGAGCCCTGCTCGGTCAGCACGTCCACCTCCTGCGCCCCGACCCGGCCCGCCTCGACCCGTGGTTCCTGGCCGGGTTCCTCGGCGCCGGCGACAACATCGCCTCCGCGTCCACCGGCTCCACCCTCGTGCACGTCACACCGGGCCGCCTGCGCGTACCGCTGCTGCCGCTGGAGGAACAGCGGCGCTACGGGGAGGCGTTCCGCCGCGTGTTCGAGCTGCGCGCGGCCGTCCGCCGAACCGCCGACCTCGCCGCCGACACCGCGGCCACCCTGACCACCGGCCTCACCGCCGGCGTCCTCCTGCCGCCGGACACCCCGGGGAGCCCGGACGCGCCGGGCACCCCGGACCGCCGTTCTGTCTGAAACGCCCCGCGCGTCCCCCCGCACACGACCACACTGGATCCCTGCCGTCCCCCGCCCGGACGGCGCTCTTCGGAAGGAAGCCGGGACCTCTTGAACAGCAGTAAGCACACGGAGTTGGCGAACCACGCCTGGTCCGTCGCCGATCTCCTGCGCGGCGACTACAAGCAGTCCGACTACGGCAAGGTCATCCTGCCGTTCACGGTGCTGCGCCGCCTGGAGTGCGTCCTGGAGCCGACGCGCGACAAGGTCGTCGAGACCGTCGCCAGGTTCGCGGGCCAGGACATCGACACCGGCCACTTCCTGCGCAGGGCCTCGGGCCACTCCTTCTACAACAAGAGCGACCTCACGCTGCGGAAGATCGCGGCCGACCCGCAGAACGCGGCGAAGAACCTGCAGATCTACGTCGGCGCGTTCTCCGAGAACGCCCGCGAGGTCCTCGACAAGTACGAGTTCAACCAGCAGGTCAGGAAGCTCGACAGCGCGAACCTGCTCTACCGGGTCATCGGCAGGTTCACCGACCTCGACCTGCACCCCGATGTCGTGCCCAACCACAACATGGGTTACATCTTCGAGGAGCTGATCCGCCGTTTCGCCGAGCAGTCGAACGAGACCGCGGGTGAGCACTTCACCCCGCGCGAGGTCATCAAGCTGATGGTCAACCTGCTGGTGGCCCCCGACGCGGACGCCCTCACCGTGCCGGGTGTCGTCCGCACGGTCATGGACCCGGCCTGCGGCACGGGCGGCATGCTCAGCGCCGCCGACGACCGCATCAAGGCCCTCAACCCGGACGCGACGGTCGAGGTCTACGGGCAGGAACTCAACCCCGAGTCCTGGGCGATCTGCCGGTCCGACCTCATGATCAAGGGCCAGGACCCGGAGAACATCCGCTTCGGCAACTCCTTCTCCGACGACGGCCACGCCCGCCGGAAATTCGACTACATCCTCGCAAACCCGCCGTTCGGCGTGGAGTGGAAGAAGGTCAAGGAGGAGGTCGAGTACGAGCACAAGTCGCTCGGCGACGCGGGCCGCTTCGGCGCGGGTCTGCCGCGCATCAACGACGGCTCGCTGCTGTTCCTCCAGCACATGATCTCGAAGATGAAGCCGGTGGACGTGAACGGCGGGGGCGGCTCCCGCATCGCCATCGTCTTCAACGGCTCCCCTCTGTTCACAGGCGCGGCCGAGTCCGGCGAGTCCAACATCCGCCGCTGGATCCTGGAGAACGACTGGCTGGAGGCGATCGTCGCCCTCCCGGACCAGCTCTTCTACAACACGGGCATCTCGACGTACTTCTGGATCCTGACGAACCGTAAGGACAAGGACCACAAGGGCAAGGTCGTCCTGCTCGACGCGCGCGACCAGTGGGTGAAGATGCGCAAGTCGCTGGGCGACAAGCGCAAGGAACTGGGCGACGGGACGAACGGGCGCCCCGACCACATCGGGGACATCACGCGGCTGTACGCGGAGGCGCTGCAGGTCGCGGGGGACGCGGAGCACCCGCTGCACGGCAAGGTCAAGGTCTTCTGGAACGAGGACTTCGGCTACCAGCGCATCACCGTGGAGCGGCCGTTGAAGCTCCGCTTCGAGGTCACGGACGAGACGCTGGCGGCGCTGGCGGAGGCCAAGCCGGTGGCCAGGCTGGAGCGGAGCGAGGAGTTCGTCGCGGCGGTGCGTACGCTGCTCGGCTCGTCCTGGACGACCAAGTCCGAGGCGTTCGTCGCGCTCAAGGACGCCGTGGTCGCGGCCGGCCTGACCTGGCCCTCGGGGGCGCCGTTCGCGAAGGCGGTACGGGAGGCGGTGGGGGTCCGGGACCCGGAGGGCGAGGTGCAGAGGGTCAAGGGCGCGGCGGAGCCGGATGCGGACCTGCGGGACTACGAGAACGTTCCGCTCGGTGAGGACGTCGAGGAGTACCTGAAGCGCGAGGTGCTGCCGCACGTGCCGGACGCGTGGATCGACCACACGAGGACGAAGATCGGCTACGAGATCCCGTTCACGCGGCACTTCTACGTGTACAAGCCGCCGAGGCCGCTGGCGGAGATCGACGCGGAGTTGAAGTCGCTGGAGGCGGAGATTCAGGCGCTGTTGGGGGAGGTTACGGAATGATCCACGTGCGCATCAAGTCCGTCGTACGCAACGTAGTCCAGAAGTCCGATGGGGCCTCAACTCCTTTTCTAGGATTGGAAGACATCGAAAGCGGGACTGGCCGACTGCTGGTTAAGGAGCTGCCGCTCAAGGCGGCGGAAGACAGCATCTGTCACGAGTCTGGCGACGTTCTGTTTAGCAAGCTGCGCCCGTACCTGGCGAAGTCGTATCTACCGCACGCAACCGGAACAGGTACCGGGGAATTGTTGGTTCTGAGGCCCAGCGTGGAGGTTGACGCCAATTTTCTACTTTATGTGACCCTTTCTAGTCCGTGGGTCGAATGGGCAAGCACCACGGCCTACGGCACCAAAATGCCGCGCACCTCCTGGGAACTCGTCGGCGACTACCGTACGTGGCTGCCGCCGTTGGAGGAGCAGCGCCGCATCGCCGACTTCCTCGACGCCGAGACCGCCCGCATCGACCGGCTGGCGCAGCTTCGTTCACGAAGCCTTGACCTCCTGAGTGAGCGGGCGGTCGCCCATGTGGACTCTGCCGTTCGAGGGGGCTCGACCGACCAAACTAGACAGGCCGAGTATTCGCCACTGGGCCAGATTCCTGCTCACTGGCGTGAAGGAAGACTGCGGTCAGTCGATTGCGATGTCCAGACTGGCCCCTTCGGGAGCCAGTTGCACGCCGAAGACTATATTGCCGACGGATGGCCCGTGATCAATCCAGCCAATATCACGCCATCGGGACTGGTGGCTGACGGCCATGTGACCGTCAGTAGCGAGACTCGCAAAAGGCTGGCACGGCACATTCTCCAAGCCGGTGATGTCGTTTTCGGACGCCGCGGGGAACTAGGCCGTGCGGGCGTCGTATCAACCGAACAGGTTGGTTGGGTATGCGGAACAGGATCGCTCCGTGTGCGATTTCGCGAGAATGCATTTCATTCAGGATACCTCCGCCGCTACCTGACCATCCCTGCAGTACGTCACTACTTCCAACTGCATGCAATTGGAAGCACGATGGCCAATCTGAACAGTTCCATCCTTCTGAACATGCCGCTCCTCATTCCGGAGATCCGAGACCAGGTTTCCATTGCTGCAGCATGTGATGAAATCGAGAAGCAGGCAGCACGCCGAACGGCACTGGTGAAGCGTCAGCTCGTGCTGCTATCTGAACGCCGCCAGTCCCTCATCACCGCCGCCGTAACCGGCCAGTTCGACGTCTCCACCGCCAGCGGGCGCAACGTAACGGACGGGGTGACCGCGTAGCCATGAGCCCCATCCACACGGAGTCCGCCTTCGGTGAGGCCATCGTGGCCGCCATGGTCGAGCGCGGCTGGCGCGAAGCGCGCCCGCAGGACTACCAGGCCGATCTCGGCCTGGACACCAACGAGTTGTTCACCTTCATCGGGGCAACCCAGCCCGACGAGTGGAACGAGCTGCTCACCGTCTACGGCGACGACCCGAACGAGGCGCAGCGCGGGTTCGCGACTCGCCTCGCCCAGGCCATCGCCACCAACGGGCTCCTCGACGTCCTCCGTAACGGCGTCAAGGACCGGGGCGTCCTGCTCCGCGTCGCCTACTTCAAGCCGAACCTCGTCGCACACGACTCCGTGCTGGACGGCTACCGGGCCAACCGCCTCACCGTCGTCCGCGAACTCGAGTACGCGACGAAGCAGGCCGACTGGGGCAACCGGCTCGACCTCGCCCTCTTCCTCAACGGAATCCCCGTCGCCACGGCCGAGTTGAAGAACCCGCTCACCAAGCAAGGGGTGGAGCAGGCCAAGGAGCAGTACCGAACCGACCGGGACCCCACCGAGCTGATCTTCACGCGCCGAGTCGTCGCGAACTTCGCCGTCGACCCGGACCTGGTCTTCGTCGCCACCCAGCTCAAGGGCAAGAACACCCGCTTCCTCCCCTTCAACACCGGCTCCAACGGCCCCGGTCAGCCGGGCGGCGCGGGCAACCCGGCCCCGACCGCCTACGGCACGTACGCGACCTCCTACCTCTGGGAGCAGGTCTGGCAGCCGGACAACTGGCTGGACCTGCTCCAACGGTTCGTGCACCTGCACAAGAGCAAGACGCCGGGCGGCGGCACCACCAAGACGATGATCTTCCCCAGGTTCCACCAGTGGGACGTGGTCAAGAAGCTCACCGCGCACGCCGCCACCCACGGCGCCGGGCACGACTACCTGGTCATGGCGTCGGCCGGCTCGGGCAAGTCGAACACCATCGGCTGGCTCGCGCACCGCCTCAGCGACCTGCACACCCCCACCGATCCCCGCGAACTCGACCCCGAGGCCATCGCCAAGGGCCTCAAGGCGGGCGTGCCGGTCTTCGACAAGGTCGTCGTCATCACCGACCGCCGTAACCTGGACGCCCAACTCCGGGAAACGGTCGGCAGTTTCGAGCAGACCGCGGGCCTCGTCGTGAAGATCGACGAGAAGCACGGGGCGAAGGGCGAACAGCTAGCCAAGGCCCTCTCCCGCGACACCGGGAAGATCATCACTGTCACTCTGCATTCGTTCCCCGCGTTGCTGGACTATCTGCTGCGCAACCCGACCGAGCTGCGGGGCAGCCACTTCGCGATCATCGTGGACGAGGCACACTCGTCGCAGGCCGGCGATGCCGCGACGGACGTGCGGGCCGCTCTGCGCGACCTCGGCCTGGACTCCGACTCGGACGACACGGGCGCGACCGAGGTGGAGGTCCCGGCCGCCGTGCTGCGGAAGCAGCTCAGGAAGCGCGCCGAGGACCGCTCCCGCGCCGCGAACCTCTCCTACTTCGCGTTCACCGCCACGCCGAAGGCCAAGACCCTCGAACTCTTCGGCACGCTCCAGGACATCGACGGCAAGGCGACCTACCGGCCCTTCCACACGTACTCCATGCGGCAGGCGATCGAGGAGGGCTTCATCCTCGACCCGCTGCGCAACTACGTCACGTACAACACGTACTGGAAGCTGGTGAACCAGAACCCCGACGAGCGGGAGGTCGACCCGTCGAAGGCGAACGGCCTGCTCGCCCGGTACGCGCTGACCCATGACTCGACGGTCGCCCAGCACGCCCAGGTGATCGTGGAGCACTTCGTGGCGCACAGCCGGGGCCGTCTCGGTGGACGGGCCAAGTCGATGGTGGTGACGGCCTCGCGGCAGTCCGCCGTGCAGATGGCGCGCGCGATCGAGAGCTACATCAAGGACCGGGACTACGACACAAAGTACCCCGACCTGGGGGTCCTCGTCGCCTTCTCCGGATCGCTCACCGTCGACGGCAAGGAGACCACCGAGCCGAAGGAGAACGGCGGGCTGTCGGAGAGCGCGCTGCCGAAGGCGTTCGCGTACACGCGCGCCGACGACAAGGCCGTCCGAGCCGGTGGTCCGGGCCAGCGCGAGTACAAGATCCTGGTCGTGGCGGAGAAGTACCAGACCGGCTTCGACCAGCCGCTCCTCACGACGATGTACGTCAACAAGTCACTGACCGGCATCTCCGCCGTCCAGACCCTGTCCCGGCTGAACCGGACCGCTGAGCGCAAGACCCAGGCCGACCTGGCGGTCCTCGACTTCGTCAACGACGCCGAGGACATACAGGAGTCCTTCCGCCCGTACTTCGAGGAGGCGAACACCCTCCCCTCCGACCCCAACCTGCTCTACACCGCGCAGAGCCGGGTCATGCAGGCGGCGATCCTGTCCGGGCAGGAGATGGACGAGTTCGCCGCCGCGTACTTCGCCGCCAAGGAGAAGGCGGCGGGCTCGCAGTCCACGTGGGAGAAGCTGCACGCCGAGCTGTACCGGCTGCTCTCCCCCGCCGTCGCCCGCTTCACCGCCCTGCAGGACAGCGACGACGAGGACGACCAGGAGACGGCGGAGGGCTTCCGCGCCGACCTCAACGACTACGTCAGGAAGTACGGCTTCCTCGCGCAGATCGTCCCCTACCGGGACGCCGAGCTGGAGCGGCTGCACCTCTACGGCCGCCACCTCCTCAACCGGCTGCCGCGCCGCGCGGACGGCGGCGTGGACATAGGCGAGGTCGACCTCAGCCATCTGCGGGTGGAGAAGACCGGCGAGTACGACGTCTCCCTCACCCCCGAGGGGCCGGCGACGATGCCGGGCTTCGGCGACGGCTCGGGCGGCGCGAAGGAGGCGGAGAAGTCGCTGCTCTCCGAGTTGATCGAGAAGTTCAACGAACGGTTCGGCACCGAGTTCACCGAGCAGGACGTCATCCGCCCGTTCGAGGAGGCCAAGGCCGACCCGAAGGTGCGGGCGGCTGCCGTCGTCAACGACGAGGAGAACTTCGGCCTCGTCTTCGACAACGTCTTCGCGGACAAGATGGCCGACCACATCGACACCATCGCGGGCATGGGCCGCCAGTACTTCGGCCCCGACAAGGGCTTCAAGTCAAGCCTGGACCGCAGCGCCCGCAAGGCGGCCTGGCGGATGATCCGCCGCGAGGAGGGGCTGGACGACGACATCTGACGCGTACGCCCCGGCCGGGCGGCCGGCCGGGGCGTCCTTCGAGAACGTCACCGGTACAGCCGGAAGTACGGGTTGCCCTCGCCATGAGGTGCAACAAATGGGGAGGGGTAAATGAACAACGCGGTGGACGAGCCCGAGGGATCTCGGCTTCAGAAGGCCGTCGAGACGATCGTCATGACACCGGCAGCGGCCGCCAAGGTCGTGGACGGTTACCGTGCGTCCTTCGAGGACAAGAACGAGCGGAAGCCCGAGAGCCTGGAGGACAAGCGGCGGATCGCGGCCAAGGTCATAGGCCGGTACTCCAAGATGTCGGCGGCCGCTGGAGCCGTCACCGCCGCCCCTGGCGTGATTCCGGGGGTCGGGACCGCGGTCGCGATCCTGGGCGGTGGTGCCACCGACGTGGCCGTGGCGCTCAAGCTCCAGGTCGACATGTGCATGTGCCTGGTCGAGGTGTTCGAGACCGAGCTGAGCACCGAGGACAAGAAGCACCTCGCCTTCACCATCGCCCTGGCGGGTTCGGCGGAACAGATGGCGGCGAAGGGCGGCAAGGCAGCGGTGCAGAAGATCGCCCAGAAGCTGGTCTACCAGTACCTCACGGGGCCCGCCCTGGTCACGATCAAGCAGTTGTTCAAGCGGGTGTCCATCACCTTCACCCAGAAGGCGATGGCCAAGGCGATTCCGGCCGGCGTGGGTGTCGCTTTCAGCAGCTCGACCAACTACGTACTGACGAGGGTGGTGGGCAGGGTTGCCGTCGCCGTCCTGGCCAAGGATGTGACGTAGCGGCGCCGCATCAGGTCCGTGACCGCAGACCCAGATGGAGAACGGCGCCCACGTGTGGCCGCCGAAAGCCATACCGGGCAACTGAACGCGACCGAGTTCGGCTATGCGGAGGGGGCGGGGGTTTCAGGGGAGGGCGGCAGGGGGTCGGCGACGAAAGTCCCCAGCCCGACCTCGCCCCGCGTCCACCCCTGCTCCCGTACATGCCGCATCGCCTTCGCCGCTGTCGCATTCACCACTCCGAACTCCTGGGCGATCTCCAGAGTGGAGGGCACGCGGCTACCCGGCGGATACGTGCCGTCCTTGATGCGCCGGATGATCTCCGCTGCGATCTGCCGCCACAGGGGGCGTGTGCGGTCAAGCTCCATGCCGTCAGCGTGGGTGACCACGGCATTCCGCGCATCCGCAGTTATCTGCGGTTATCCACGCTATTGTAGTTCGCGACACAGAGCGGCCCCGGCGGGAAGCGGCTACCTCCCTACCGGGGCCTCAGCCGACTGACAAGGAGTCGACCTATGCGCAGCCTACTGGCCGCGATTCTGGCCCTGTTCCTGCCTGCCCGGGGTGCCCATCGCGCCGCAGCGCCGCCACCACTGCGCCGCATCTCCTGTCCGCCCGCTCCGGAGTCCCCGCCCGTGATCACGTGTCCGCACCTGGCGGACGTCATCACCGCCGACGGCATGCCCCTGGTCCGGCCGTACGTCGTCGAATGGGAACGCGAGCGGGACGAACACGACCGGCGCCGCCTTCAGCGGGAGCGGCGCCGGGCGGCGGTCCTGGCGACGCTGGGGCAGGACGACGTTCCGGTTCCGTGGGAGGTCGCCGCATGAGCACGAGTACGCCGCGTCTGCGCAGTCTCGGCCTCGACCCGGACACCGGCAAGGAGGCCCTGGCGGTCACGGACCCCGGCGGCCGTCTTGAGGAGCTGGCCGACGCACAGGCCCTGAGGGCCGCCGCAGTCCTGGTGACGGTCGTCGGCGCAGTGCTGGAGGTGGGGAAGGCGTCGGACGCCGAACTCGCCGCCTTCGTATCGCCGTTGCACGCCGCGCTCGAAGAATGCGTCGGCATCATGGCGGCCGACCGGGAGTGACGACGTAGAGGTATTCCACCTTGAGGCCGGTGGCGCCCGGACGGTTCGTCCCTGGGCGCCACCGACCCGCATCCGCCGCTGCTCCTTGACCTCAGGTCCGTATCCGGTCGTCACCCAGCGTAGGGGCCATTCAGTGGCTGTCGGGGACCTTGTTGTCGCACGGCGAGCAGTTGCCCTGCCCCTGTCGCACCGCGACCGCTGGACGGCGTCCTGACGCAGCGGTCACACTTGGCCCCTGACCGTGACTGTTCATCACGCACACCGGGGGCAAGGTGCCGCAGGAGGCGATTTCCGACCGTTACGAACTCCTGGAGGAGCTCAGCCACGGCGGCATGGGCGACGTGTGGCGCGGCTACGACGCCGTCCTCGACCGGCCCGTCGCCGTGAAGCTCATCCGGCAGGCGTCGGTCACCTCCCCGCAGCTGGCCGAGGAGTTCGCCAGGCGCTTCCGTCGCGAGGCCCGCATCACCGCACGCATCCAGCACCCCGGGGTGCCGCAGGTGTACGACGCGGTGCTCGACGCGTCGTACGAGCGGCTGTTCCTGGTGATGGAACTCGTCGACGGCGTACCGCTGTCCGCCTGCCTCAGCCCCGGCCGGCCGCTGCCGGTCAGCTGGGCGGCCGCCGTCGCCGCGCAGGTCGCGACCGTGCTGTCGTACGCGCACGACGTGCCGGTGATCCACCGGGACCTCAAGCCGGGCAACATCCTCGTCGCCCGCGACGGCACGGTGAAGGTCCTCGACTTCGGTATCGCGGCGATGCTGCGGACCGACGTCACCAAGCTGACCGCGACCGGCAGCCCCATCGGCACCCACCAGTACATGTCGCCCGAGCAGGTCCGCGGCGGACGCATCACCCCGCAGACGGACCTGTACGCGCTCGGCTGTGTACTGCACGAACTCCTCAGCGGGCGCCTCGTGTTCGAGGCGGAGAGCGAGTACCTGCTGATGTACCAGCACGTCAACGCCGCCCCCACCCCGCTGCGGCAGTTACGGCCCGACGTCCCCGAGGCGCTGGAGGAGCTGGTCCTGCACCTGCTGCGCAAGGCGCCCGAGGCGCGGCCCGCCGACACGCAGGAGGTGTACGCGCGGCTGCTGCCGTTCCTCCCGCCGCCAGGCCGGGAGCCCGGCACGGCGGACGCCGGGCCGGCCGGCGCGCCCGACCCGACCGGCGTGTTCCGTCGCCCCTTCGCGCCGCGTGCCCGCGCCCAGGCCCCGGCGCCCGATGGTCCGGCGCCGACGGCCGTCCTCCCGGGGGCCCCGCCGGTACCCGTCCCCGCCCGGCTGCGAGAGGACATCAAGGAGGCGTACGCGCATTCCGACGCCCTGCTGGAGGAGCAGCGGTTCGCGCAGGCCGCCGAGGTGCTCGGCGAGGTCGTCGAACCCGCCGCCCTCGCGCTCGGCTCCGAGAGCAGGCAGGTCCTGGCGCTGCGCCGCCAGCGGGCGGCGATCCGCCTCCTCGGCGGCGACTACCGGGCCGCCCTGCCCGAGTTCGACGCCCTCGCCGACGCCTACGCCCGTATCGCCGGGCCCACCGGCGAGCAGGCCCGCGCCTGCCGCGCCCAGGCGGCCCGCTGCCGCGCCGAACTCGGCCAGGTCACCGACGCGCTCGCCGCGCTCCAGGGCGTGCTGAACGTCGTGCGGGCCGTCGACAGCGACGTGAGCGAGGAAGCCGTGGAGCTGCGGCACAACATCGGGATGCTGCTGCTGGCCCAGGGCCGGACCGCCGAAGCCCGGCAGGTCCTCGAACCACTCCACCAGGACATGTGCATGGTGTTCGGCCCCGACGACGAGCTGACCACCGAGATCGCCGAGGCACTCGCCGTGATCCGCCTCGGCCTCGACGGTCCGCCTTCCTGACCCACCTTCTCCAGAAGCGGAATCGGCCGGGGCTGATGGGGCGGCAGGACTACGAAGGGCTGCCGCCGGGGGAGCTCGACCACGCCGTGCGGCCCTGGGACATCGGGGACGGGACGGCCGCGGTCGTCGGGGGGCCGGCGGTGGTGCTGGCGGGTGTCGGTGCCGCGGTCCTGGTGCGTGGTGCGCTGCGTAGGACGTGGGACCAGCGGTGGTGGGGGGTGCTCGGACCGCTGGTGGTCCTCGGGCTCATGGCCGGGGTGGGGTGGCGGATCGTGACCGCGGGGACTGTCGGGGCCAACATCGGCGCCGGGCTGGTGATCATCCTCGGTACGCCGATCGCGGCCGGGATAGTGCTGTGGTCCGTCGCGTGGGGTGTGTGGCTGGCGTGGCACGGGCGGCGGGCGGGCGGGGAGGTCGGCGGTGGTGGTTCGGGCGTGCTCGACTCCCGCGGGGTGTAGGGGCCGTGCCTCGCCTCCGGACCGGTTGCTCGTCGGCGCGGCCACGTCTGTCGTGGAGGGGAGGCGTACGGCGCGACGTGACCGGGGCGCGGCTCTCCCCCGACGGTGACCCGAGCGAGGCCCGGCTCTCCCACGTCCGTGAAAGGAGTGGGGCACTGGACGCGTGCCCCGCGTGGCATTCCGGGTCCGGGGTGCCGGTCCCTTCCGGTGGTGCCGCGGTAGGCGGGTGACGTACCGCGGTGGCGGGCGCGAGCCGTGGCTCTCCAGCGGGAGGCGAGACGTCACTCGTCCGGGTCGAGGGGCTCAGTCCTTCGCCGCGTCCCGGCGATAATCGGGACATGGCCGTCCCCCTCCCCGTCCCCGAGCCCTGTCTGCGGCTGCTGAGGGATCTGCTCGCGGTGGGTGAGGCCCACTCCCTCGTGCTCGCCGGTGGCTGGGCGGTGCTGGGGCACGGGCTGGTGGAGCGGTGCGGGCGGGACGTGGACGTCGCCACCGAGCAGCCCGCCGGGATGGACGACATCGCCGGTACCGTCCGGAGGGGGCTGGTGGCGCGGGGCTGGCTCGTGCAGACGCTCCAGACGGAGCCGCTGTCCGCCCAGTTCCTCGTCACGGACGCGGCGACCGGCGAGGAGTGCGCGGTCGGGATCCGCAAGGAGGTGCTGTGGCGGCCGCCGGTGCTGACGGGGCTCGGTCCGGCGCTGTCCCTCGACGATCTCGTCGGCACCCGCGTACGGGACCTGGCCGATCGCGGACTCGCCCACGACCTGGTCGACGTGCACGCCGTCTCGGCCCGCTGGAGCCACCCAGAACTGGAGGAGCTCGGCCGCCGCCACGCGCAGGACACCTTCGACCTCACCGACCTCCAGGCCCGGCTGACCGGTACGGACTGGCTCGACGACCGGGCGTTCACCTCCCAGGGGCTGGACGCCGAGGACGTCGCAGGGCTGCGCCGCTGGGCGCAGGAGTGGGCCGACGACATCGCCGAGCGCCTCATCGAGGGCGGGCCCCCGGAGGAGAGCGACCCGGAGGACAGCGAACCCGAGGACATCGACCCGGAGGACAACGAATCCGAGCACATCGACCCGGAGGACAACGAATCCGAGCACAGCGACCCGGCGGACAACGAATCCGAGCACAGCGAACCCGAGCACAGCGAACCCGAGCACAGCGACCCGGAGGACAGCGAACCGGAGCACACCCACCGCGGCTAACATCCGCCTCATGACCACTGCAGAGAACACCGGTTCCTCTCCCCTCGACGTCGAGATCGGCTCCCTCCACGGCGGCTCCGCCGATCTGTCCCAGTACGCGGGTCGGGTGGTGCTCGTGGTGAACGTCGCCTCCAAGTGCGGCCTGACCCCGCAGTACTCCGGCCTGGAGAAGCTCCACGAGCGGTACGCCGAGCGCGGCTTCACCGTGCTCGGCGTGCCCTGCAACCAGTTCCTCGGCCAGGAGCCGGGCAGTGCCGAGGAGATCGCCGAGTTCTGTTCGGCGACGTACGGCGTGACGTTTCCGATGACGGAGAAGGTGGAGGTCAACGGCGAGGGGCGGCACCCGCTGTACGAGCGTCTGACCGGCTTCGCCGACGACGAGGGGCACAGCGGCGACGTCCGCTGGAACTTCGAGAAGTTCCTGATCGGCCGGGACGGCGCGGTCGTGGCCCGCTTCTCCCCGCAGACCGAGCCGGAGTCCCCGGAGATCCTGACCGCGATCGAGGCCCGGCTGGGCTGAGGCCCGGCCGCTTGACCCTGCCCCCCGGGTCAGGCCCGAGCGTCCTCGTCGTGGGGGGGGGGGGGCCCCCGCCCGCGGGGGGTTGGCGGGGGGGGCGTTGTGGGTAGGGCCGCACGGCCGACCTAAACCGGCGGGGGTCCCCCCACCCCCGGGCGGTGCCCGAG
>NZ_JBHYQH010000016.1:46113-142882 GCF_042746715.1 Streptomyces sp. NPDC058741
ACCAGGCCCCGCGGTACAGCCCCCTGCGACCTCTTCGTCGGCGGGCGTAGCCGCCCGACGACGGAGGATGCCGTGGTGGACGTATCGGAGACGGACCTGACGGCAGACGTACGCCGTCGGTTCACCGCCGACCAGCGGACGGTCCCTGAGCAGCGGGAACTCCTCGCTGCTCACCATCGGGCCGTTCGCCGCGCGCGCCCGGCTGTCGGCCAAGGCCCTGCGGCCGTACGACCGGCTGGGGCTGCCGGCCCCGGCGCACGTCGACGAGGCCACCGGCTACCGCTGCCACCGCACCGGCCAGGTCGAGCGGGCCCGGCTCGTGGCGCTGCTGCGGCAGCCGGACACGCCCCTCGCCCGGATCGCCGAGGTGGTCGAGGCGGGCGACGGGCCCGGGGCTGCCGAACCGCTCGGCGCGTACTGGGCGGACGTCGAGGCGCGGGTGGCGGGGCAACGGGCGCTCGCCGCCCACCTCCGTGGACGGCTGTCGGGGAGGAGCTCCGAGATGTACGGAACGTTCGCGGTCGAGACGGTGGAGGTGCCGGCGCAGGTGGTGATCACCGAGAAGCGGCACACGCTGGCGGACGAGCTGCCGGCCTGGATCGGGGCGGCGCTGGGCAGGCTGGAGGAGGCGGCCCGGGAGTGCGGGGGCGTGGCCGGAGTGCCGTACGTGGCGTACCACGCCGAGGTGTCGATGGAGAGCGACGGCCCGGCGGAGGCGTGCGTGCCGGTGGCCGACGAGGCGGCGGCGCGGGCCTGGGCGGAGGGGCGAGGACGGGCGTGGGAGACGGTGGTGCGGGTGGAGCCGGCCGGGCGGCTCGCGTACACCAGGATCACCAAGGCGCAGGCGGACTCGACGGTCTCCTGTACCGGGCCGGTGAGGACCGGGTGCGGGCTGACCTCGACGAAGGCGCCGTGGCCGGCGTGGGTGAGCGCACCCGCAGATCCTGGCCGCGATCGAGGCCGTGGAGACGTGGACGGCGGCGGAGGGCCTGACGGTGTCCGGCCCCTGCCGGGAGGTGTACTTCGCGGACTGGGCGGAGGCCGGGCCCGAGGACCCGGTGTGTGACGTGGCGTTCCCGGTGCGCTGAGCCGGGGGTCCGCCCGGGCACCGGCGGAGCCCCCTCGGCGAGGACGGCGATACTGGTCGAGAGGGCTCTGCGGTGCTGCCGGTGCGGGTGGTGACGGCGGATCAGGCCTTGACGGAGGCCACGAAGGCGTTCCACACGTCGGCGGGGAAGGCCAGCTTGGGACCCTCGGGGATCTTGGTGTCCCCTAGCTCCAGGGCCACTTCGAAGGTGGACCTGACCATCACGCAGGCGCCGTTGTTGTTGGTGTAGGAGGACGTCGTCCACGTTTCCGTGGCGCCCAGACGAATTGCCATGTTCGCTCCGTTGCCAGTTGCGTTTACGCCAACCCGTGCTGGTGGTTGGCGTGATCGACGCTACTCGCCCGCTGCATCGGTCAGAGCATTCATTCACTCGACCGGATGGCATATCCCAAGGGAGACTTCCAGTCAAGCGTGCCAGGGGTGTAGCATTCTGCGCTTCGCCCGGTGAAAGGCCGTCCTCCGGCTGCGGGTCAGCGGGCGTAGTCCTTCGCCAGACGCTCGATGAGCTGCCGCGACTGGTCCACGTTCAACGACTGGGCGCGCAGGTGCTCGTACATCACCGTGTACTTCTGCACGTCGAGGGGCTTCTCCAGGTACAGGTCGCTGGTGACGCCCTCGATGTACACCACGCTGGAGTCGGCCGCGTCGGCGAACTCGAGGATGGAGTACTGCCCGTTGATGCCGGCGTGCGCCCCGACCTCGAACGGCAGGACCTGCACGGTGATGTGGGGCAGCTGCGACATCTCGATGAGGTGCTCCAGCTGCTCGCGCATCACCTGACGGCTGCCCACCACCCGGTGCAGGGAGGCCTCGTCGAGGACCACCCACAGGCGCAGCGGGTCCGTCTCTGCGGTGATCCGGCCCTGTCTGCGCAGCCGGACCTCGACGCGCTTGTCGTTGTCCGCCTCGGACGCCTCCGGCGAACCGCCCCGGATGATGGCCTCGGCGTACGCCCGCGTCTGCAGCAGGCCGGTGATGATCTGGGGTTCGTAGACCCGCAGCGACTCGGCGTCCGTCTCCAGGCCGATGTAGACGGAGTAGGGGATGTCCCCGAAGGCGTGCCACCAGCCCTGCTGCCGGGAGTCCTTGGCCATCTGCATCAGCGAGTCGACGATGCGCTGGTCCTCGACCTCGTAGACCCCGCACAGGTCGCGGACGTCGCGCTGGCTGATGCTGCGCCGGCCGTTCTCCAGCCGGCTGATCTTCGACTGCGACACCAGCAGCCGCTCGGCGACCTCTTCGGCCGTCATGCCCTTGAGCTCGCGGAGCCTGCGGAGCTCCTGTCCGAGCCGGCGTCGCCTGACGGTGGGATTGACATTGGACGCCACGGGGCGTGCACCTCCGGCTGCGTGCGTCGACTTTTACTTTGCGTATCTGCTGCTGAGCAGATTGCCACCAAGGTGCTTCCTACCGCTGGGAAACGGTGGATATGCGGCGGGTACGCGCCGGTTCGGCCCACGGCACGCCGAGCGGGGCGGGGAGAGTGCGTACTCTCCCCGCCCCGCTCGGACAGCGGCTCCCGTGACCGGGTTCGCGGGGGCCCGTGACGCGTCGCGCGCCGGGCCCCGGAGGGTGGTGGTGCGCCGGTCGTCGGTGCCGCCGGTGCGGCGCGGCCCGGTGGACCGCGGCGCTCGTCCTGCTTGCGCGGTGCGGCGCGGCGCGGCTCAGTGGACCGCTGCGCGCGCCATGTTTCCGCGGTGCGGCTGCATCGGAACACCGCGGGCGGGTTCCGACGCGGGCCTGGCTCCGCCGGCGGCCTGACGGCCGGGCGGGGCAGGGTTGCGGCGCGGCTGGGCCGCCACGCCGCTCTGGACGTCCATCACCGCGTGCGCGACGAGTCCGCCCATGGGGTCGTGCCTGATCAGGTCCCTGAGCCGGGAACGAGAGGAGCGGCCCTCGTTGCCCGGGTACAGGTGCTTGCCGAGGCCGACCGCGTGAGCCAGGGCGGCGAGCGCCGCGGTCCGCGGGTCCGGCGGTACGCCGGTGCGGATCGCGGAGTCCAGCCGGGCCCGGATCTCCCTGCTGATCTCGGTGTCCGTCGCCTGGTAGCGCGTCGTCGGCAGCACTCCGCACATCTGGCCCGCCACGGCATGCACCATGCCGCACCGCTCCAGGTGCGAGAGGTAGGTCTGGCGGAGCCCCAAGCGCGGCCCGCCGATCCAGTGGACGGCACGCACGGGAGCGCCACGCCTTCGCAGCAACTCCAACGCGCAGTCCAGTGTCGGATCTCCAGTCGGCCGTGGTACCACCACGGCGATACGATCCCCGTCTGGGGCTATCCGTCCGGCCAGCGCCAGCTCCACCAGCTGTGCTCCGGCCAGGCCGAGGTCGAGCGACTGCGGCTGCGCAGTGGTACCCGTGGCCGGGTCCAGTGCCAGCAGCAGAAGCTCCTCCGGAAGTGTTCTGCGGCTCCTGCCCATCCATGCCTCCCCGCGTGGATGAATGACAGGGTGACCCCTCTCACATTGGTCTGTCGAGGGTGCGTGACCGGTTCGTAGTGGAACCGGTAGGTATGTCGTTCTCGTCTACCGGATGGTTCCAGTCCGCACACAGGACACTGGTACATGGTTCGGACAGCGCCGGAAAGCGGTGTCAGGGCGTCGGCGGTTCACGGTTCGGTACGCGCACGCGGGGAGTGCGGCGCGAGGAGGAGGCATCGGTGGCGGGCGAGTCCCCCGACAGGTCGAAGCAGCGCGAGTCGTCGGCAGAACCGACGTCGGGGAGCGCGGGTCCGGTTCCCGAGGCCAGGAGCGAGTCCGCCGACCCGCGGCTCGCGATGGTCAGGGAGACGAAGAAGTCCTCGGCGCGCGGAGGTGTCGACACGGCGACCCGCGTGCTGTCCGTGCGGACGGACGAGGCGGGACGGGACACCGGCCGGGCCGGTGACGCCGAGCAGGGTGAGGACGCGGCCGCCCGTGACGCGCCGGAGCAGCCCGCGGACGCCTCCGGTTCCGGCGAGCGGGCCGGCGGGGGCGCGGAGGCCGGTACGGGCTCCCTCGACGGCCGCGAGGCAGCGGAGGCGGCTCCCGAAAGCGCGGGTGAGGCCTCTGAGGCCGACGCGCGCGCCCAGGAGGCCCGGGCGGCCGTCGGCGGCACGGACGCCCCGGAGGCGGCCGAAGCGGCCGCTGAGGGCGGCGTCGAGGCGGAGGGGCCGGAGGCTGACGCGTCCGAAGCCACTCGCGCCGAGGACGAGGACGAGAAGGCCCCTGCCGCCTCCGAGACCGGGCAGGACGCGAGCGGCAGGCCCGTGGACGGCGACAAGGCCGACGCCGCCTGCGCCGACGCCGGGTCCGGCACCCGAGCCACGCCCGATTCGCCCGAGTCGACCGAGTCGGGTGACGCACCCAAGACGGGTGGGGCCGCCGGCCCCGGCAAGAGCGGCGCCGCCGAGACGGGCTCGGGCACGTCCGCGGACGCCAGGTCCGCCACCGAGCCGGCCGATGCCGAGCCCACCGACGCCAAGCCCGGCACCGGCAAGGCCGCTGCCGACCAGAGCAGCACCGCCAAAACCGACACCGGCAAGCCCGCAGACGCGAAGCCGTCGGACACCCAGCCCACAGACACGAAGCCGTCGGACACCCAGCCCGCCACCAAGCCTGCCGATGCCAAGCCCGGCACCGCCAAGCCGGACACCGGCGCCTCGGACGACGGCAAGGACGCCGGCGCCCCGGACACCGGCAAGGACGGCGGTCCTCACGCCTCACCCCCCGTCGACCAGCCCACCGCCGTCTTCAAGACCGTGCGGCCGCCCGTCGACCAGCCCACCACCATGCTGAAGCTCGGTGACCGCACCAAGGACTCCCCGAAGGACTCCCCGAAGGGCACCAGGGACGCCGAGAAGGACGCCCCGGAGGACGCCCCGAAGAGCGCCAAGGACTCCCCAGAGCACGAAGCCCCCGCCAAGGCCCCCGACAAGGCCGCCGCCAAGGCCCCCGCCGGGGCCGAGAAGGAGGCCGAGCGGACCAGCAAGTTCGTCGCGCTCAAGCCGCTGGACGAGCCGGGCACGCGGAAGCCCGCGTCCGGGGACCGGGCGGGGCAGGCGGTTCCGCCCGCCGACGCCACCGCCCCCGTGCCCACCGTCGGTCCCGAACGCACCACCCAGCAGCCGCTCCCCCCGAAGCCCCCGCTGGATCTGCTGGCCGAGCTGACGAACACCCCGCCGCCGCCGGACACCCCGCTGCGGACGGCCGTGCGACGGGTGAAGATCTGGACGCCGCCGGTCCTGCTGCTGCTGATCGTCCTCGCGGTCGTGCAGACCGTGCGCCCGCTGCCGGCGCCCACGCTGGAGCTGACCGCGAAGGACAGCTACACCTTCGAGGGCGACAAGGTGGACATCCCCTGGCCGACCGAGGGCCAGGCCGCGCTGGACGTCCAGGGCATCGGCTCGTTCGGCTCGTCCGGCGAGCAGAAGCCCGTGCCGATCGCCAGTGTCGCCAAGGTCATGACGGCCTACGTGATCCTGCGCGGGCACCCGCTCAAGAGCGGCGAGAAGGGTCCGGAGATCCTGATCGACCAGGCCGCCGAGGACCAGTCGGACGCCGGCCAGGAGTCCACCGTCGACGTCACCAAGGGCGACAAGATCACCGAGCGGGAGGCTCTGGAGAGCATCCTGATCGCGTCCGCGAACAACGTGGCCCGGCTGCTGGCCCGCTGGGACGCGGGGTCGGAGAAGGCGTTCGTGCGGAAGATGAACGACGCCGCCCAGGACCTCGGCATGAAGAACACGACGTACACCGACCCCTCGGGCCTGAACAACACGACCGTCTCCACGGCCGTGGACCAGGTGAAGCTCGCCAAGGCCGCCATGGAGCAGCCGGCGTTCCGCGAGGTCGCGGCGATGATGTCGTACGTCGACTACAAGCAGAAGAGGCACGACAACTGGAACCGCCTGGTCGGCTCCAACAACGTCGTCGGCATCAAGACCGGCACCACGACCTCCGCGCTCGGCAACCTCGTGTTCGCCGCGAAGAAGGACGTGGACGGCGAGACCCGCCGGATCGTCGGCGCGGTCGTGCGACAGCCCGCGGGCGGCCCCGACAACACCATCCTCGGCGCCGCGCTGTACGAGGGCGACAAGCTGATCCGGGCCGCGCAGGACGCGCTGGAGTCGGCGACGATCCTGAAGAAGGGCGAGGTCGTCGGCTACGTGGACGACGGTCTCGGCGGCCGGACGCCGGTCGCGGTCACCGAGGACGTCACGGCCGTCGGGTGGTCCGGCCTGTCCGTGAAGCTGACGTTCGCGCCGGAGGAGCTGCCGCACCGGGCGGAGGCGGGCGCGAAGGTCGGCACGCTCACCGTCGGCGACGGCAGCACCAACGCCGTGAAGGTCCCGGTCGCCCTCAAGGCGGACCTGGTGGAGCCGGGCCTCGGGGCCAAGCTCACGCGTCTCGGCTGAGCCGGGGCAGCGCACCGCACGGCAGCGTCCCGCCGGTGGCGGCCCGTGAGGGCGCCCACCGGCGGGGTGCGTGCTAGCGTCCCGAAACGGGACAGGTCGCCGTCCGCGGCGGCCCGGCCGTGAACCCGGGGCGAACGGGACGCGGCCGGGGATGGGGACCCAGACGAGACCCTGAACGGAAGACGGGACACGGGGAGTGCCTTCGAGTGGCCACTGCGGAGCCGACACGCGCAGACGACGCCGATCCGGGCCCGGTGTCGGGCCCGCGAATAGGCGAGCCCGCAGAGCCGGCAGGCACCCCGCGGGAGGGCGCCGACACCCCGCGGGAGGACACCGGACCCCCGCGGGGTGGCGCCGGCGCACCCGGGGGTGACGGAGCACCCGGGGGTGACGGAGCGTCCGGGAGTCACGGCGCGTCCGGCCTGCACCCCGTCCTGCTGACCCTGCGTGAGCGCATGCTGCGCCACCCGGTGCTGTCCGTCACGGGGCTGGCCGGCGTCCTCCACGTCGTCTGGTTCTTCACGTTCGCGAACAGCGGCGGCGATCTGGCCGCGCAGGACGCGTGGGCCGAGTTCGTCGGCCGGCACCCGGACTCGGCGTACAACCTCGCCTGGTACGGCGGGATACACCCGGTGTCGTACAGCGTGGTGTCGCCGTACCTGATGTCGGTGCTCGGCGTGCGGACGACGATGATGATCGCCGGGACCGTCTCGGCCGGGCTGCTGACGCTGCTCCTCGTGCGCAGCCGGTCGGTCCGCAACCCGCTCTGGGCTTCGCTGGCGGGCGTGTTCGGGTTGTTCTGCAACGCGGTGTCCGGGCGGGTGACGTTCGGGCTGGGCACGATGTTCGGGCTCGGCGCGGTCGCGGTCGTGTTCTGCTGGCCGTACCGGTGGCGGTACAAGCGCTGGGCGAAGGCCCTGTGCGCGGCGCCGCTGGCCGCGCTGGCCACGATGGCGTCGCCGGTGGCGGGCCTGTTCACGGGGCTGGTGGCCGCCGCGCTGTTCCTGCAGAAGCGGCGCCCCGGGGCCTGGGCGCTGGGGCTGGCGCCGAGCGCGGTGGTGGCGGTCTCGGCGTGGCTGTTCCCGTTCTCGGGCACCCAGCCGATGGGGTTCGGTTCGGTCCTGCTGCCGCTCGCGTTCTCCGTGCTGGTGTTCCTGCTGGTGCCGCGGGACTGGAAGACGGTGCGGCTCACGGCGGCGGTGTACGGGCTGGCCGTGGTGCTGGTGTGGCTGATCAGCTCGCAGATCGGCTCGAACATCACGCGTCTGGCGATGCTGTTCGCCGGTGTCGCGCTGATCGCCGCGCTGCCGTTCACCGTGCCGCGCAGCCGCCGCTGGTACACGGTCGTGGTGGCCTTCGTCGGCTTCACGGTGTGGATCGGCTTCAAGACGGTCGACGACATCATCCACACCGCCCCGGCGGCGTCCTGGTCCCGCGAGCTCGCGCCGCTGGTCAACGAACTGCAGCAGGTCGGCGCGGAGAAGGGCCGGGTGGAGGTCGTCCCCGCGCGCTCCCACCGTGAGGCCTCCGCCCTGGCCCCGTACGTGAACCTGGCCCGCGGCTGGAACCGCCAGGCCGACATGGAGCGCAACCCGCTCTTCTACGACGACACCCTCAACTCGGCGAACTACCGCGAGTGGCTCAAGCGCTGGGCGGTCCACTACGTCGTCCTGCCGAAGGACGAGCCGGACGGCGACGGCGGTGAGCGGGAACGGGCGCTGGTGCAGCGCGGTCTGCCCTATCTGAACCAGATCTGGGGCGACGCCAACTGGCAGCTGTTCGAGGTCTCCGACCCGACCCCGCTGGCCGAGCCGAACGCCGTCGTGGACCGGGCCGAGCAGGGCGAGGTGATCCTGCAGGTGAGGAAGGCGGGCCGGATCCTGGTCCGCATCCCCTACTCGCCCTGGCTGAGCCTCGTCGACGCGGAGGGCAAGAGCCTTCAGGCGCCGCAGGAGACGAAGGCCTCCCAGAGCCGCCCCGAGGGAGAGCCGAAGACGTACGTCAACGTCAACGGCTGTCTGAGGGAGACGGAGGAGGACCTCCAGGGCGACCAGTGGACGGAACTGCTCGCGCCGAAGCCGGGCACCTACCGCCTGGCGGCCCCGTACCAGCTCCCGCGCGGCACGCCCTGCCCGGAGGAACTGCGCTGACGGCAGGCCGCCTCGCGGCCTGCCGCTGCCGCTGACCGCCGCGCCCGCTGACCACCGCGCCCGCTGACCACCACTGCCGCCGGCCAACACCGCCGGGTGGCCGGTCCGACGGGCCCGATGGCGATCCCGATGACGGCAGGCCGCCTCGCGGCCTGCCGCTGCCGCTGACCGCCGCGCCCGCTGACCACCACTGCCGCCGGCCAACACCGCCGGGTGGCCGGTCCGACGGGCCCGATGGCGATCCCGATGATGCCGGGCCTGCTGCGGGCGTTCCGCCGCTCCGGCCCGACGGCGGCCCTGGTCGGCCGGTCGATGGGCCTGCTCGCCTTCTGGCTGGTGAACCACCCGATCAGCTGGTACGTCGAGGGCGGTGTGCCGCTCCCGTACCAGGTGTCGATCCCGCTGGCGGTGTCGCTGGTCCCGCACGTCCTCATCGGCTGCCTCAAGCCCGAGGAGACCCCGGAGCGGCCGGCGCCGATCGAGAGGATCAACACCGACGGTGACGGGGCGGCGGCCGCCGCCCCGTTCCGGCGCCGGCACCGGCGCCCGGCGCGGTGGGCACGCGGGCGCCGGACTGAGCCCGCCCCGTACGACTCGGCCGCGCCCCGCGTCCCGTGCGGGACGGGCGGCCGTGTCGCGCCGGTGGCCGGACGCCCGCACTCATTCGGACGCAGCGCGGCACGTCCGCTCGAACTCGCCGGTCTCCTTCGCTGTAGTGATCTCGCCATCCCGACTGGCCCGAGGCCGCATCGCGGCCCCGGGGCGGCCTGTGTCCGGGGTGCCTTCACAGAGGAGGTTCAGTGAGATCGTCGAGACGTCGTGCCGGCATGGCGGCCGCCTTCGGCCTGGCCGGTTCTCTCGTCATGGGCGCGTCCGTCGCGTCCGCGGCCGGCGAGACCGGGGACGGCGGCCGGGAGGGCGCCCCCGAGCACGTCCGGACCGGCACGCCCGCGGTCGCGTCCGCGGAGCCGCCCGCCGCACCGGGGGACGACCACGGCAGGCCGCGTGTCTGCGAGGGCCTGGTGCCGTACCCCATCCCCCCGGCCTACCGCTCGTACTACTTCTGCGGTGACTGGCGGCTCGGCCCCCGGCACCTGCCCTCCCACGGCCTGCTGGGCGACATCCTCCGGGGCTACGACCGGCTCGGCGGCCTCACCGCCGCGCAGTTCCTCGACAAGTGGTGGGACCCCGCCCTCGACTCGGGCCAGGGCGACTGGAAGTACCCGCCGGACGACGGCTTCGCGCACGACGCCCAGGGCGGCGTGATCGCGACGCCGCTGCTGCTCCGGGCGGGCCAGAACGTGATGCTCGACCGCTTCGGCAACGAGGCGGGGCGGTTCCTCGCGGCGGCGGGCACCAAGTACGGGCAGCGGTCGATCCCGCCGTCCGGCCTCAACACCAGCGACCCGCGCTACCCGTACAACTACCACCTGTACAGGCTGGCCAAGGACGTCACCGTGTGCGCGGGACCCGCCGCCCCGGCGTTCGAGCAGCCGGGTGGGGCGCCCCAGTACGTGACGTCGAGCAGCTTCTGCCCGACCATCCCCCGCACCTCCGTCGCGGACCTGGTGAACAACGGGACGCTGGTGCGCGTGCAGGCCCCCGTGAAGCAGGAGCAGCAGGGGAAGGTCGTCCCGAAGGGCGTGAAGGCGCTGTCGCGGTGACGTCCCGGCACGCGTCGCCGCAGGTGGGAGACTGAGTCCATGGACCGGTTCGAGCTGTGCCGGGCGCTTCGGGCGGCCGGGGTGCCGGAGGCGTACTACGAGGTGCCCGGCTGCCCCGGCGGCCCGTCCGCGGACGACCGGTACTTCCTGGAGGAGCGCGACGGCCTGTGGTGCGTCGGGGTCCACGAGCGCGGCAGCCGGGAGGTGTTCGAGCGGTTCGCGGACGAGGACCGGGCATGCCGGTGGCTCCTCGACCGTCTGACCGACCGGGGGCCGGCCCCCGTCCCGCTCACCCCCGAGGAGAGGGAACTGCTCCTGCACGACAGCGACGGCATCCAGCGCCGGGCCCGGGAGGAACTCGAGCGGGCCCTCGCCGAGGCCGGTCGCCGCACCGGTGAGCAGCCTCCCGATCAGGCTCGCGGGTAGCGGGTGAGCCACCCCGGCGACGACCCCCCGGGCCCGTGCAGCGCGGGGCCCTGGGTCATCTCCATGGCGAAGTCGTCGGCCAGCTCCAGCATCGTGGGACGGCCCTCCAGCTCGGCCAGCCAGGCCGGGGGGAGGGCCGTCTCACCGTGCAGGGCGCCCAGCAGGCCGCCGGTCAGGGCGCCGGTGGCGGCGGACGAGCCGTCGTGGTTGACGGCGAGGCACAGCCCGTGCCGGACGTCGGCGGCGACCAGGGCGCAGTACACGGCGGCGCCGACGACGCCCTCCGCCGTGCCGTTCCCGCACAGCTCGCTCACCCGCTCGGGCCCGGGCAGGCCCTGCCGCACGGCGCCGAGCGCCCGCTGCAGCGCCTCCGACACGGGCTGGTGCCCGGGCCGGGCGGCGAGCAGCGCGAAGGCCCGCTGCACGGCCCCGTCGAGACTCTCGCCGAGCGCCAGCGCGTGCACGATCACGGCGTAGGCGGCGGCCGCGAGATACGCGGTGGGATGGCCGTGGGTCTGCGCCGCGCACTCCACCGCGAGCTGCGCGACCAGCTGCGGCTCCCACCCGACGAGCAGTCCGAAGGGGGCGGAGCGCGCGGCGGCCTCCGGGCCGAGCTCGCCGGGGTTCTTCGGGGCGTCCGGCGTCCCCATGGTCTCGTCACCGAGCCCCAGGAGCAGCGCCCGGCCGGGGTCCCGCCGCGCGTACAGCCACTCCTCCCGCGCGAGCCACCCGTCCTCCGCGCGGCGCTCGTCCGGCCCCCAGTCCCGCTGGGTGGCGGCCCAGCGCAGGTACGCCCGGTGCAGGTCGGTCGGTGGATGCCAGGCGCCGGTGTCCCGCCGGACCTGGGCCCTGATCAGCCCGTCCACGGAGAACAGCGTCAGCTGGGTCAGATGGGTCACGGCCCCGCGTCTGCCGTAGGCGGGGGCGAGGTCCAGCAGGCCCTCGGCTCCGTGGGCCTGCCGGATGCCGTCGACGCCCACCCCGTCCACGGGCGCCCCGAGCGCGTCCCCCACGGCGACGCCGAGCAGGGTCCCGCGTACCCGGCTGCGGAAGTCCTGCTGCTCCGCACGCCCCCAGCCGGCACCGGCAGTCGCACCCACCTTGACCTCCCAGGGGCCGTCCATACGTACGACGTCCAGCACTGTAATCGAACGGGAGGGGCAGGCTCAGAGGGCGGATCTGCGGTCAGCCGTACCAGGTCACGTCGCAGACATGGACACACTCATGGCGTGGCAGCGCGAGAAGACCGATGGATCCACGCCCGCCGAGAAGGTCGAACTCACGTAGCCCGGCTTCCCTGTCGAAGGGTCTGCCGACCCTCACGGAGTCGTGACCGAGTGCCGCCGGCTCGACCGCGAGGCGTTCCACCTCCGCCAGGTGGCTGAGTTGCGTCATGTCGAGATCCAGGTCATGCCGATCAACAGGGAGGACCACGCGGCTGTGATGGGCTCCTTCCGGCTGCTGAAGCTTCAGGGCGGCAAGGCACTCGGCCACACGGAAAGCCAGCTGTACGACCGGGTGATCAGCGACCCGAAGCACGTGCAGGTCGTCGACCTGCGCTATGGCATGATCCGGGCGCAGGCCCTCTCGCCCCATGACTCGTTGGCCTTCATCGAGAAAGTTCTGGGAGAAGAGACGTGACCACAGAGCTTGATTGGTTCAAAAGCAGCTACAGCAGCAACGACGGTCCTGCCTGCCTCGAAGCCGCCCTATCCCCCTCCCCTCAACTCGCCGTCCACATCCGGGACTCCAAGCACAAGGACGGTGCTCGTCTGACCTTCGCCGGGGGACCCTGGTCCGAGTTCCTGGAGTTCGCCACGGGGAGCTGATCGGTCGGCAGAATGATCGACATGACCACCTCCACCCCCCGGCGCGGCGCCCTGTCCCTCGCCGCCACGCTCCTCACCGCGACCGTCGCCCTCTACATGGCGCTGGTCGCCTTCGGGAACATCACCGACTTCGGGACCAACCAGCAGTTCGTCCGGCACGTGCTGGCGATGGACACCACGTTCAAGGACGAGGACCTGATGTGGCGGGCGATCACCAGTCAGGCACTCCAGGACGCCGCCTACGTCGCGATCATCGTCTGGGAGACGGCCGCCGCGCTCCTGCTCATACACGGGAGCTGGCTGTGGGCCCGGCACGACGCCGTGCGCGCCCGGCGGATGTCGACGTACGGGCTGCTGATGGTGATGCTGCTGTTCGGGGCCGGGTTCATCGCGATCGGCGGTGAGTGGTTCTCGATGTGGCAGTCGAAGAACTGGAACGGGCTGGACGCCGCGACCCGGGTGTTCGTGGTCAGCGGTGTCGTGCTGATCGTCAACCACCTGGCGGCCCCGCGGACGGAGACGTCGGCTACCTGACCACCGCCACGGTCGTGCCGACCGTGCCGAACGCCCACAGTGCCGTGCCGTCCGCCTTCTTCATCCGGACCCCGCCGGTCTTCCCGCCGGAGGCGGCGGGCGGCGGGGACGAACCGTCGACCGCGTTGGAGAAGGCGACGGAGACGCCGTCCCGTGCGGCGAAGTACATGATGTGCTCGATCCGCACGCCGTCGGAGCCGGTCGTGGACTCGTTCCGGGAGGAGATCGTGTAGGTGCCGGGGTCGGGGCTGACCGTGCCCGGCCAGACGGTGAACGTGCGGCGGGTCGCCTCGCTCGCGTCGACCAGCCACACGCGCTTCTCACCGAGCGCGTAGACGACGCGCCGGCCGGTGCCGGAGCCGTCCGGCACCCTCGGGGGCGCGGAGGGCGTGGGCGTGGGCCGTACGCTCGCCGGCGCCGGGCTGGTCGGCTCGGCCGAGGCGGTGGGGTGCGGGCCCCGGTCCGCCTGCACGGCCAGGGCCGTCACCGCGGCTATCGCTCCCACGGTCAGTCCGCTCACCCAGGCCCACGAAGGAAGTCGGGCAGGCACCGGCACGCATCTCCTCAGTCACGGGACCCCGCACAGCACCGGGGTTCCGATCATCGTACTGCGCGCCCGGGGCTCCCCCGCCGGACGGTTCAGGGCCCGTCGGCCGTCTTGCGGACCGGCACCGGGCCCGTGCCCGCGCCGTGGACGGCGTAGTGGGGTGAGCGGACGGGAGCCGGGTAGGCCAGGTGCACCAGCCGGGTCTGCTCCTGCCGCATGTGCGTGAGGGACTCCAGGATGTAGCCCACGAGCAGCACCAGCGCGGCGATCGTCATGATCGCGGCGGCGAGGATCGCCGTGGGGACGCGCGGCACGGTGCCGGTCTCGACGAACTCCGCGATGACGGGGACGCCGAGGACCAGCGAGACCAGGGCCAGGACGCCGGCGATCACGGTGTGGACGAGCGAGGGGCGCTCGCGGCGCGCCAGGTCCAGGATGACCCGCAGGATGCGCCAGCCGTCCCGGTAGGTGCGCAGCTTGCTCTCGCCGCCGGCGGGGCGGACGCGGTAGTCCGTGACGACCTCCGCCGTGGGCAGCCGCAGGTGCAGCGCGTGGATCGTCATCTCCGTCTCGGTCTCGAACTCGCGGGCCAGCGCCGGGAAGGACTTCACGAAGCGCCGTGAGAAGACCCGGTAGCCGCTGAGCATGTCGGTGACGTCGTTGCCGAAGAGCGAGCGCACCGCGCCGGTGAGCAGCTTGTTGCCCACCGCGTGCCCGGTGCGGTAGGCCCCGTCGTCCGTCACCCGGCGGGCACCGACGACCTGGTCGTACGGTCCCTCGAAGAGCAGGTCGACGAGGTCGCGGGCGCGGGAGACGTCGTAGGTGTCGTCGCCGTCGACGATGAGCAGCGCGTCCGCGTCGACGTCCGCGAAGGCGCGGCGGACGACGTTCCCCTTGCCCTTGCGGTGCTCCCGCCGGACGATCGCGCCCGCCTGCCGGGCGATCTCCACCGTGCGGTCGGTGGAGGCGTTGTCGTAGACGTAGACGACCGCCTCGGGCAGGGCGGCGCGCAGGTCGCGGACCACCGTGCCGACGGTTGCCTCCTCGTTGTGACACGGCACGACACAGGCGATCGTCGGTTCCACTGCCACGCCCCACTCCTCGATCCTCGACTGAGCCGATACGGGTGTTGGATAGTCGGACATGATGCGATACGCGCGAGCCCCTGAGGCGGGGGCGCGCCGGGTGGTTACTCTCGCTTTGTGCCGTTTCCTGCCTCTCCCACCCGTTCCGTACGCGACGCCGTGCGGGGCGTCTGGCGTGAGGCCGCCAAGTTCGGCGCCATCGGGGCGCTGGCCTTCGTCGTCGACAACGGCGGCTACAACCTGCTCGTCTTCGGCCTGCCGGGCGAGAGCGGCGACGGGGTGATGCGGGCGGCTCCCGTGCAGGCGTCCGTCCTCGCGACGGCCGCCGCCGCGCTGTTCGGCTGGGTCGGGAACCGCTACTGGACCTACCGCCGCCAGCACCGCGCGGACATGGCCCGCGAACTCGCGCTGTTCCTGGTGGCGAACGGGGTCGGGCTCGTCATCACCGCGGGGACGGTCTTCGCCTCACGGCAGCTGCTGGGGCTCGACTCGGCGCTCAGCGACAACACCGCGCGCATCGTCGGCTGGGTGCTGGCGACGCTGTTCCGCTTCCACACCTACCGGCGCTACGTCTTCGCAGCCGCCCCGGCCGGCGCCCGACGAACCGCTAGCATCCGGCATATGGGACGAACCGTGTGGATGTGGCGGCGTGAGCAGCGCTGGCTCTGGGTCCTGGCCGCCGTCGCCGCGTTCTGCTGCCTGGGCACGGTCCTGGTCTTCTCCCCCGGCTTCCTGAGCCCCGACAGTCTCGACCAGCTCCGGCAGGCCCAGGGCAAGGCGCCCCTGACGGACTGGCACCCGCCCGTGCTGAGCCTGGTGTGGCGGGCGCTGATCGCGGTGACCGGCTCGGTCGGGTCGCTGCTCGTGGTGCAGTCGCTCGTCCTCTGGGGCGCGCTGTGGGTGCTGGCGTGGTGCGTGTGGGAGCCGACCGGGCGGCGGGGCGGTTCGCTCGCCGTGCTCGGGGTCGGTCTCGCCCCCTTCGTGCTCACGTTCGCCGGGGTGGTGTGGAAGGACGTGCACGCGGCGTTCGCGCTGCTCGCCGCCTGCGCGGTCGCGCTCACCGGGCTGCGCCTCCGGGACCGGCCCGTCCGGCCCGCCGTGCGGTGGGCGCTGCTGGGGCTGGGTGTGCTGTTCCTCGCCTACGCCATGCTCGTGCGCAAGAACGCCTTCATCGCGGCGATCCCGGTCTTCGTCCTGCTCGTCCTCGCGCTGCGGCCCGGGCCCGGGCGCCGCACGTGGGCGGTGTGCACGGCGGTCCTGGTGGCCGGGCTCGTCGTGCCGGCCGCCGCCGTCTCCCGGTTCGCCGAGCCGCTGCAGACCAGGCAGGGCGCGCAGATCCTGCTCGACGACCTGGTGCACGTGCTGAGCGTGGAGGAGCTGCGCACGGCGGACGTCCGGCCCGGGCTGCGGGACCGGCTCGTGGCCTCGGCCCGGGAGTGCGCCCGGATCGGCGCCCTCTCGGACGCCTACTGGGCCTGCTACGAGCGCCCCGCCGACGGGCTGCGCGGGGACGCGGGCGCGCTGACGTCCCTGTGGCTGCGGGAGATGAGCGGGCACGTGCCGGGGTATCTCCAGTACCGGCTGCGGCTGTTCGGGACCCTGCTGTTCGAGACCGACTACACGTACAAGGCGGGCATCACCCGCAACGACCTGGGCGTCGAGGTGGCCCACCCCCGGCTTGAGGACATGCTCGGCACGTACGTCAACAGCATGGCGACGGACCTGCGGTGGCTGTTCCGCGGCTGGTTCTGGCTGGCCGTGGCGCTCGTCCTCGCGATCCGGCCGGGCGGGGGCGCCTTCGCGCTGCCGGTCCGGGCGCTGGGCGTCAGCTCGGCGGCCTACATCATCGGCTACCTGCCGATCATGCCCGCGACGGACTTCCGCTACGTCTACTGGCCCGCGCTCGCCTGCGCCCTGGGCCTGGTCCTGCTGTGGGCGGGGCGGGGCGTGCCGCCCCCGCCGCCGGAGCGGCCCGGCGCCGCCGCCGAACGGGCCCTGACGGCGCATCAGCCGGCCGACGCCGGGGGCCGGTAGCGGGTCAGTCCAGCACCGGCAGCAGCTTTGGCAGGTGCCCGTCCGAGGCCAGGGCCGCCCGCTGCCGCTCCTGGGGCACCTCCCCGTAGAGGGTGGTGCGGGGCCTGGCGGGACGCCCGGCCGCCTCCGCCACCGCGATCAGGTCCTTGACCGACTTGTACGAGCCGTACGACGAGCCCGCCATGCGGGAGATCGTCTCCTCCATGAGGGTCCCGCCGAGGTCGTTCGCACCGGAGCGGAGCATCTCGGCCGCGCCTTCCGCGCCCAGCTTCACCCAGCTGGTCTGGATGTTGGGGATGTACGGGTGCAGCAGCAGCCGGGCCATGGCCGTGACCGCGCGGTTGTCCCGCACGGTCGGGCCGGGGCGGGCGATCCCGGCCAGGTACACCGGCGCGTTGGTGTGCACGAACGGCAGCGTCACGAACTCGGTGAAGCCGCCGGTGCGCTGCTGGATGCCGGCCAGGGTGCGCAGGTGCCCGAGCCAGTGCCGGGGCTGGTCGACATGGCCGTACATCATCGTCGAGGACGAACGGATGCCCAGCTCGTGGGCCGTCGTCACGACGTCGATCCAGTCGGCGGCGGGCAGCTTGCCCTTGGTGAGGATCCAGCGGACCTCGTCGTCGAGGATCTCGGCGGCCGTGCCCGGGATGGTGTCCAGGCCCGCCTCCTTGGCGGCGGTCAGCCACTCGCGGACCGACAGGCCGGTGCGGGTCGCGCCGTTGACGACCTCCATCGGCGAGAAGGCGTGCACGTGCATGCCGGGGACGCGTTCCCTCACCGCCCGCGTGATGTCGAAGTACGCCGTGCCGGGCAGGTCCGGGTGGATGCCGCCCTGCATGCACACCTCCACCGCGCCGACGTCCCAGGCCTGCTGCGCCCGGTCGGCGACCTGGTCCAGGGAGAGGCTGTAGGCGTCGGCGTCGGTGCGGCGCTGGGCGAAGGCGCAGAAGCGGCAGCCGGTGTAGCAGACGTTGGTGAAGTTGATGTTGCGGGTGACGATGTAGGTGACGTCGTCGCCCACGGCCGACCTGCGGACGTCGTCGGCGACCCGGGCGAGGGCGTCCAGCGCCGGGCCGTCCGCGTGCAGCAGGGCGAGCGCCTCGTCGTCGGTGAGCTTGGTGGGGTCGCCGGCGGCCGTGCGCAGGGCCTGCCGTACGTCGGTGTCGATGCGCTCCGGTGCCATGCCGGGGGCGGCGGCCTCGCGCAGGGCGTCCCAGTCGCCGTAGACCTCGTCGAAGTCGTCCCTGCGGTCCGAGGTGCGGCCCTGGGTGTCGATCGCGGTGTGCAGGTCGGTGCGGCCGGAAGCGGTGAAGGCCTCCTCCGGCTCCTGCCAGGGCAGGCCCCGCGGCAGGACGTCCGGGCGGGCCAGGCCGGTCTCCGGGTCGGCCAGCGCGGCCACGTGCGGGCGCAGCCGGGGGTCCAGCCAGGGCTCGCCGCGCCGCACGAACTCCGGGTAGACGCACAGGCGTTCGCGCAGCTCGAACCCGGCCGCGCGGGACGTCTCGGCGAGCTGCTCGATCTGCGGCCAGGGGCGCTCGGGGTTGACGTGGTCGATGGTGAGCGGGGAGACGCCGCCCCAGTCGTCGATGCCCGCGCGGATCAGCCGCTCGTACGCGTCGTCGACGAGGTTGGGCGGGGCCTGGACGCAGCCCGAGGGGCCCATGAGGAGCCGTGCGACGGCGACCGTGGCGACCAGTTCGTCCAGTTCCGCGTCGGGCATGCCGCGCATCGCGGTGTCCGGCTTGGCCCGGAAGTTCTGGATGATCAGCTCCTGGATCCCGTGGTAGGCCCGGGAGACCTTGCGCAGCGCGAACAGCGACTCGGCGCGCTCCTGGTAGGTCTCGCCGATCCCTATGAGGATCCCGGAGGTGAAGGGCACGGAGGAACGTCCGGCGTCCTCCAGGACCCGCAGCCGGACGGCGGGCTCCTTGTCGGGCGAGCCGTGGTGGGGGTTGCCCGGTTCCGACCAGAGGCGGGTCGCGGTGGTCTCCAGCATCATGCCCATGCTGGGCGCGACCGGCTTCAGGCGCTGGAAGTCGGCCCAGCCCATGACGCCCGGGTTCAGGTGCGGCAGCAGGCCCGTCTCCTCCAGGACGCGGACGGAGATCGCGCGGACGTAGGCGAGGGTGTCGTCGTAGCCGTGCGCGTCGAGCCATTCGCGGGCCTCCGGCCAGCGGTCCTCGGGCTTGTCGCCGAGGGTGATGAGGGCTTCCTTGCAGCCGAGGGCGGCGCCCTTGCGGGCGATGTCCAGCACCTCGTCCGGGGACAGGAACATCCCGTGGCCGTCACGGCGCAGCTTGCCGGGGACGGTGACGAACGTGCAGTAGTGGCACGTGTCCCGGCACAGCCGCGTCAGCGGGATGAAGACGCTCTTGGAGTACGTGATGACGCCCGGCCGGCCGGCCGCCTCCAGGCCCGCGTCCCGCACCCGGGCCGCCGAGGCGGACAGGTCCTCCAGATGCTCCCCCCGGGCCTGGAGCAGCACCGCCGCCTCGGCCGTGTCGAGCGAGACGCCGTCCCTGGCCCGTTTCAGGGCGCGACGCATGGAGTTCTCGGTGGGGCCGGTTCCGGAGGTCGCGGGAGTCGTCATCCTTCGAGCATACGAGTGGGGTGATCAGCGGGGGCGGTCCCGTCGGTGGAAGGCCGGCCACCCGATGCGGGGCGGACACGAGGCCGGCGGCGGCCACGGCGTCCGGTCTGCCGCGGTGCAGGGCGAACCAGGCCGGCAGGGCGGTCACGAGCACGGCCAGGGTGCCGATCGACGCACGCCAGAACCCCTGGCTGTAGCCGTACTCGTCGACATGACGCGCGAACCAGGACAACCAGACGAACCTCAACGCGCTCTCCCCCGTGGCGGTGGCGAACCGGGCGGCACACCGGGAGGGACGCGGTGGTCGGCCGCGCACCGGTGCGCGGCCGGCTCACTGCCGACCCGCAGTTTGGTAGGGGGCGGCGATCGGCTTGCCGCGCGGAGCGGTTGTCAGAGGTGCTCGGCGAGCCCGTCCAGCGCCTTCAGCACCTCCGCCTCCCCCGCCGGCGGCAGCTGCGCCACGACCTCCTCGATGCCGAGGTCGGCGAAGCGGGCGAGCTTGCCCGGGGTGGGGTGGACGGCGTACGGGACGACCTGGAGGGCCTTGGGGTCGCGGCCCGCCTCCGCCCAGGCGGTGCGCAGGACGGGCAGGGCCTCGCCGAGGCCCCGGCCGCCGATGGGCAGCCAGCCGTCGGCGTACTCGCCGATGTGGGCGAACAGCCGGGGCCCGGCCGCCCCGCCGACCAGTGTGCGCGGGCCGACGACCGGGCCGCGCGGTCGCTGCACGGGCTTGGGATACGCGTGGCTGGCCCGGACGCCGCCGAACTCGCCTTCGTAGGCGACCGGTTCGGGCGACCAGAGGGCCCGCATCAGCGCCATCCGGTCCCGGACCAGGGCGCGCCGGGTGCTCCAGTGGACGCCGTGGTCGGCGGCCTCCTCGACGTTCCAGCCGAAGCCGAGGCCGAGCGTGAACCGGCCGCCGGAGAGGTGGTCCAGCGTCGCGATCCGCTTGGCCAGGTCGATGGGGTCGTGCTGGGCGACGAGCGTGATGCCCGTGCCCAGCCCGAGCCGCTCGGTGACGGCGGCGGCCTGGCCGAGCGCCACGAACGGGTCGAGGGTGCGGCCGTACTCCCGCGGCAGCTCCCCGCCCGCGGGGTAGGGGGTGGTCCGCTCGACGGGGATGTGCGTGTGCTCGGGCAGGTACAGCCCGGCGAATCCGCGCTCCTCCAGCTCCCGGGCGAGCCGGGTCGGGGTGATCGTCTCGTCGGTGAGGAAGATCGTTACGGCGATACGCATGACCCATCTCTACCCGAGGGCGGGACGACTGTCCATACCGACCGGTCGGCATTCGACAGCGGGCGGCCGGCGCCGCACAGCCGCCGCTCCGGCGAAACCCGTCGAACCCCCTCCCGTGCACGGGGGTTCACGGCTCAGTACCAGGGTTGCGCGCACCACCGCACCACCCATGCCCGGTCAGCGGACGCCACCCTCGGGAACGGCAGCATGTGCGAGGACGACCACGGCGGACCCGGCCGGCGGGCCCTGATCGTGACGGGAGCGGCCGCCGCGCTTACGTTGGGAGGCGTGAGCTTCGCTTCGGCGGCCGACGGGGGCCGGGAGAGCAGAACGCTGCGCGGCACCCTGCCGCCCGGCTCGCCCGACTTCGTCTACGTGCCCGTGGAGGTCCCGGCCGGCGTCCGGGAGCTCAAGGTCGCCTGCACCTACGACCGGCCGTCGGTCCCGGCCGGCACGACGGGCAACGCCCTGGACATCGGCGTCTTCGACGAACGCGGCACCGAGCTCGGCGGCCGGGGCTTCCGCGGCTGGTCGGGCGGGGCCCGCTCGGAGTTCTTCCTGCGCGCCGACGGCGCGACGCCCGGGTACCTCCCCGGCCCGGTGCGCCCGGGCACCTGGCACATCGCGCTCGGCCCGTACACGGTCGCCCCGCAGGGTCTCGCCTACGAGATCACCGTCACGCTGACCTACGGGGAGCCGGGCGAGGCCGCCCGGCCCGTGTACCCGCCGGAGCGGGCGAAGGGACGGGGCCGGGCCTGGTACCGGGGCGACTGCCACCTGCACTCCTGGTTCTCCGACGGCCGCCGCACCCCCGCCGAGATCGGGGAGCTGGCCCGGGCGGCCGGGCTGGACTTCCTCAACTCCTCGGAGCACAACACGCACGCGGCGCACGCCCACTGGGCGGACGTGGCCGGGGACGACCTGCTCGTCCTGCTGGGCGAGGAGGTCACCACCCGCAACGGTCACGTCGTGGCGCTCGGCACCGACCCGGGCACCTTCGTCGACTGGCGCTACCGGGCCCGGGACAACCGCTTCGGCCGGTTCGCCCGCCAGATCCGGCGCGCCGGGGGCCTGGTCGTACCGGCGCACCCGCACGCCACCTGCGTCGGCTGCACCTGGAAGTTCGGTTTCGGCGAGGCCGACGCGGTGGAGGTGTGGAACGGCCCGTACACGCCCGACGACGAGGTCGCCCTGGCCGACTGGGACGGCATGCTCGTGGCGTCCGTGCGGGACGGGCGCGACTGGCTCCCCGCGATGGGCGGCAGCGACGCGCACCGCTCCCCCGACGCGGTGGGCAGCCCCCAGACGGTCGTCCTGGCCGACGACCTGACCCGCAGGGCCGTCCAGGAGGGCATCCGCGCGGGCCGCTCGTACATCGCCGAGTCCTCCCGGGTCTCCCTGTCCTTCCGGGCGTCCGGCGGGCGGGGCGGGCACGCGGGCATCGGCGAGCGGCTGGAGGTGGACCACGGCACCCCGGTCACCGTCCGCCTGGAGGTCACGGGCGCCCCCCGCTGCACGGTCCGCTTCGTCACCGACCAGGGCGTCCTGCACACCAGCCCCCCGCTGCCGGTGTCGGGCGCGGGGACCGTGGAGTGGCGGACGACACCGTCGTACGCGGCGTACGTGCGGGCGGAGCTGCGGCACGAGGCGGCGGCGGGGCCGCTGCCGGGGGCGATGGCGGCGTTCACCAATCCGGTGTTCCTGGGGCGGGGGTAGCGGACCAGGGTCCGGGCAGCGGCCTGCGGTGGGCCGGCGGACACGCCTCGGCCGCGACGGCGCCCCCTCCGCGCCGCCGCGGCCGTACCCCGTGTGGTGGTGGCCTACTTCGTCGGCTTGAACGGCTCCGACGTGGCGTGCAGGTCCTTCGTCTCCATCGGCTCGTCCGTGGCGTGCAGGTCCTGCGGCTTCAGCGGCTCCGACGTGGCGTGCAGGTCGTTCGTCTCCATCGGCTCGTCCGTGGCGTGCAGGTCCTGCGGCTTGAGCTCGTCACCCATGATCAACTCTCCTTCGCATGGATCAGGCGGTGAGACGGCGGGCCCGCCCGGTCACTCCCCCGAGTCCGTCCGGACGGGCCCACGCGGGCCCCTCCCCCTGATTCTCGATGGGGCCCGTGCAGTGACCCGTCTGCCCCCCGACGCGACGGATCGACTACGCACAGCATGGCCGGGAGCGATAAACGAATGATGAACGCTGCGTCCCGTACCCCCGGGCGCCCTCAGGCCGCGCGCACCGGGGACAGCAGCGCGCGCACCTCGGCGGCCTCGGGCGAGCGCAGCTCCTCGTAGATCACCGCCGCCTCCTGCCAGCAGACCTGGGCCCGGCCGGTCTGGCCTATGCCGCTGAGCGCCCGGCCCAGGACGGTCAGGACGTTGCCGCGCCGCCACTCCCCGCCGATGCCGCGGAGCACCGTGAGCGCCACCTCGGCGTTCGCCGCGGCCTGCGCCGGACGCCCTGCCGCGAGATCCACCTCGGCCAGCCGGAACAGGCTCATGCCCTCCCAGAGGCGCTGCCTGCTGTCGCGGAACACCTCCAGCGCCTCGTGGAGCCGGGCGGCCGCGTCGTCCAGCTCGCCGCTCTGGGTGAGGGCGAGGCCGAGGGCGTAGCGGGCGTTCGCCCCGCGCATGGTGTTGCCCATGGCGTCGTAGATGCCGATGCCCTCGCGGGCCAGGGCGACCGCGCTCTGGGTGCGCCCGGTCGCGAGGTGGATGCGGGACAGGTTGCAGAGCGCGGCGGCCTCGCCGGGGCGGTCGCCCAGGTCCCGGAAGTGCTCGATGGCCCGGGAGAGGTGCTCCTCACCGTCCTCGTGCCGGTTCTGGTAGAGCGCGACGATGCCGCGGGCGTTGCGGGCCCAGCACACGGGCAGCAGGTCGTCGGCCGCCTGGGCGAGCAGGATGGCCCGTTCCGCCTCCTGGTCCGCCCGCTCGAAACGGCCGCTCACGTGGTGCACGTTGACGAGCGTCGTCAGCGCCCGGGCCTCCGCTCGCCCGAGGTCCCCCGCACGGGCCGCGTCCAGCAGCGCCTCGGCCGTCGCCTCGTACTCCCGGGCGTTGGCTCCCGACTCGGAGAGGTCGTGGGCGGCCCACAGCAGGTCGATCGCGCGGGAGAGCGTGTCCGGGCGGCCCGCGGACTGCCGTACGCACGCCAGCAGGCAGATGGCCTCCGCGTACAGCCAGTCCTGGGCCGCGTGCCGGTCGCCGAACCGCAGCCCGGGGTAGTCGGTCACCGCCAGGTGGTCCACCAGCCGGTCCCCCGGCCGCTCGATCGCGTACACCCCCGCCGCCGACGCCAGGTAGAAGTCGAGCAGGCGGGACAGGGCCGCGGCCCGCTCGCCGGGGGGCTGCTCGTCGCGTTCCGCGCACGCGCGCGCGTAGAGCCGGACCAGGTCGTGGAAGCGGTAGCGGCCGGGGGCGGCGGATTCGAGGAGGGAGGTGTCGACGAGCGACTCCAGGAGGTCCTCGGTGTCGTCCACGGGGAGGTCCAGGACCGCCGCCGCCGCCGCGAGGGAGACGTCGGGGCCGTCGGCGAGGCCGAGGAGGCGGAAGGCGCGGGCCTGGGCGGGCTCCAGCTGGCCGTAGCCGAGCTCGAACGTGGCCTTGACGGCGAGGTCGCCGGCCTGGAGCTCGTCCAGGCGGCGGCGTTCGTCGGCGAGCTTGGCCGCGAGGACCGAGACGGTCCAGGTGCGGCGGGCCGCCAGGCGGGAGGCGGCGATACGGATCGCCAGCGGCAGGAAGCCGCAGGCCGCGACCACGTCCAGGGCGGCCTCCCGCTCGGACCCGACCCGCTCCTCGCCCACGATCCGCGTGAACAGCGCCAGCGCCTCGTCCGGGGACATCACGTCCAGGTCGACCAGGTGCGCGCCCGCCAGGTCCACCATCCGCACCCGGGAGGTGACCAGCGCGGCACAGCCGTCCGTGCCGGGCAGCAGGGGGCGGATCTGGGCGGCGTCGCGGGCGTTGTCCAGCAGGACGAGCACGCGGCGGCCGGCGAGCACCGAGCGGTAGAGCGCCGCGCGTTCCGCCAGGGAGTCGGGGATCGCCGAGTCGGCCGTGCCGAGGGCGCGCAGGAACGAGCCCAGCACGGTCTCCGGTTCGGCGGTCCGGGCGCCCGCGCCCTGCAGGTCGACGTACAGCTGCCCGTCGGGGAAGGCCGCGCGCGCATGGTGCGCCACGTGCACGGCGAGGGTCGTCTTGCCGACACCGCCGATGCCGGCGAGCGCGGAGACCGCCATGACGCGGCGCTCGGCGGAGGCCAGGATGTCGCCGAGTTCGCGGACGAAGGCGGCCCGGCCGGTGAAGTCGGGCACGGTGGCGGGCAGTTGTGCCGGGCGGACCGGGAGGGACGCCGGTTCGGGGGCCGGTGAGGAGGGCTCCGCGAGGCCCGGGTCGGCCCGGAGGATCCGCTGCTGCAGCTCGCTGAGGCCCGGGCGCGGGTCGACGCCCAGTTCGTCGGCGAGCAGGCGCCGGGTGTCGGCGTACACGGCGAGGGCCTCGGCCTGCCGGCCGCTGCGGTACAGCGCCAGCATCAGCAGCTCGCGGAGCCGTTCGCGCAGCGGGTGGGCGGCGGTCAGGGCCGTGAGCTCGGAGACGGCCTCGGCGTGGCAGCCCTGCTCCAGGTCCATGTCCAGCCGGGACTCGAGGAGTTGGAGCCGCCACTCCTCCAGGCGGACGCGCTGTGCCTCCGCGTACGGGCCCGGAACCCCGGCCAGGGTCTCCCCGTCCCACAGGGCGAGGGCGCTGCGCAGGGTGGCGCGGGCGTGGCAGAGGTCGCCGGCCGAGCGGGCCTTCTCCGCCCCGGTCGCCAGGTCCTGGGCGACGGTCAGGTCCAGGGCGCCCTCGGCGAGATCGCGCAGGGCGTATCCGCCCGACTCGCTGACCAGCGCGCCCGCGTCCAGGACCTTGCGCAGGCGGGAGGCGTACGTGCGCAGCGCCGCCAGGGCCTGCGAGGGCGGTTCCTCGCCCCAGAGGGCGTCGATCAGCTCGGCGGCCGTGGCCGTACGGCCCTCGCGCAGCAACAGGGCGGCGAGCAGGGCGCGTTGCTGGGGGGAGCCGGTGCTGATCGGCTCGTCGCCCCGCCAGGCGCGTACGGGCCCGAGCACGCTGAAGCACAGCGGCACCGGCGCCGCCGGCCCCGCGGGTCCGGGAGAGCCCGGCGACTCCGGTGAGGAGTCTGGACGCCGCTGCTCCGGTACGCGCGGTACACCCTGCGGTACACCGTCCATGCAGTCCCCCTAGACATCCTGAGCAACCCCGCCAGTTTGCCTTGTGCGCGGCGGATACGTCAGCCGCGGGAGACACCGATCACAGGGCGGCGCACGGGAGTCCACAGGGTTCGCACACTCTCTCCGCACCTGGGTGAAGGGCCACCGCTTGGCGCGGTGTCGCCGGGACGGCGGGCAGCGGGGCGCGCGACAGTGGACCACCCCGTCGACGGACCCGCGACGGACCCGCAGTCGCACCGACCCGAAGGTGGCCCCATGCCCGGTGAGCAGCCGCACCTCTACGAGACCCTCGACGAGCGGTTCCGGTCGGGCCGCTGCGACGCGGGTGACTCCCGGCTGGAGACGCTGTTCGAGGGGTGCCGGTGGGCCGAGGGACCCGTGTACGTACCGGCCGGGCGGTACCTGCTGTGGAGCGACATCCCCAACGACCGGCTGCTGCGGTGGGACGAGACCACCGGCTCCGTCGGCGTCTTCCGGTCCCCGGCCGGATTCCCCAACGGCAACACCCTGGACGGCCAGGGCCGTCTGATCACCTGCGAGCAGGGCGCCCGGCGGGTGACGCGCACCGAGCACGACGGCTCGGTGACGGTGATCGCCGAGCGGTTCGAGGGCAGGCGGCTCAACAGCCCGAACGACGCCGTGGTGCGCTCCGACGGGTCCGTCTGGTTCTCCGACCCGGAGTTCGGGATCGCCTCCGACTACGAGGGGCGGCGCGGCGAGAGCGAGATCGGCGCCCGCAACGTCTACCGCGCCGACCCCGCGAGCGGTGAGGTGCGGCTGGCCGCCGACGGGTTCGAGGGGCCCAACGGCCTCGTGTTCTCGCCGGACGAGCGGCGGCTGTTCGTGTCCGACAGCATCGCCGCCCACATCCGCGTCTTCGACGTCCGCGAGGACGGCACCCTGGGCGGCGGCGACGTCTTCGCGGCGTGCGCCGGGGGCACCTTCGACAACATCCGGTTCGACGACGCGGGGCGCCTGTGGGCCGCGGCCCTGAACGGGGGCGTGCACTGCTACGACCCCGACGGCACGCTCCTCGGCCGCGTGCTGGTCCCCGGCACGGTCGCCAACATCCGGTTCGGGGGCGCCCGGCGCAACCGCCTGTTCATCGCCGCGGACACGGTCCTGTACTCCCTGATGATGTCGGTCACCGGGACCCCGGCGCTGCCGGGCGCCATCGGGTAGCCCGCGGGTAGTTACCGGCGGCGCACCGGCGAGGGCGGCTTCAGGGGCGTGGCGGACGAGCGAGGACGGCTTCGAGGGCGCCGTGACCGTGACGCGGCGACCGGTCCGTCCCCCGGCGCGGCGCGACGTCCCGGGCCCTGCCCTTCCGTCGCGCCGGGCCGAGGGCCGTAGGCGGCTTGGCCGAGCGGAGGCCAGCCGGGCCGGGCAGCCGGGCGGAGGCCAGCCCGGCCGAGCCGGGCGACCGAGCGAAGGCCTGCCGGGCCGAGCCGGGCCGAAACCGAGCCGAGCCGAGGCCGGGCCGAAACCGAGCCGGGCCGAAACCGAGCCGGGCCGGGCCGGGCCGCGTTACGCGGTGCGTGCCGTGCCCGTGCCCTTCTCCGCGTCCAGGGCGTACACGCAGCGGTCCTTGCTGCACGCGTACACCACGCCGTCCCGGACGACCGGGGAGCCGGTGATCTCGCCGCCGGTGGCGAGCTTCCAGCGCAGCCGTCCGTCGTCGGCCTTCAGCGTGTACAGCAGGTGGTCGGTGGAGCCGAAGTGGATGCGGCCCTCGGCCACCGAGGGGGCGCCGACGATGTCGCCGCCCGCCTGGAAGCGCCACTTGGGTGTGCCGGTGACCGCGTCCAGCGTGTAGAGGCCCTTGCCGCTGCCCACGTGGACGTGCCCGGCGGCGACCAGGACCGGCTCGACGGAGGCGCGGGACTCGGTGGCGATGCGCCAGCGGTCGCGGCCGTCGGTGGCGTCGAGGGCGTAGACCGTGCCGAGGTAGTCGGCCAGGTAGATGCCGCCGCCGGTGACGGCGGGGCCCGGCACGAAGGCGGGCGGGCAGAGGAACACCGCCGGGGCCTCGAAGTGCCACTTCACGTGCCCGGCGGCCACGTCCAGGGCGAGGACGCGGGTGCCGGCGCTGACGTAGACGTAGCCGTCGGCCGCCTGGGTGAGGCGGACCGGGACACCGCCGCAGGAGGCCGCGTCGCCGATGGGGTACGACCAGCGCTCGTCGCCGGTGCGGGCGTCCAGGGCGCGCAGCCGGGCGTCCTGCCAGACGTAGACCGTGCCGTCGTGCAGGGCGGGTCCGGCCTCCGGGGACTCGAAGTCGGTCTGACAGCCGGTGATCTCCCAGAGCTTCTGGCCGGTGGAGGCCTCCCAGCCCTGGACGCCGCCGCCCCGGGTGCCGGTGACGACGGTGCCGCGGCCGGCCTTGAGGGAGTAGACCCAGGCGTCGGTCTGCAGCCGCCACAGGTCGCCGCCCTCGCGCGCGTCCAGCGCGAACAGGGTGGGCCCGTCGGAGGCGTGGATACGGCCGTCCGCGACCGCCATGGACCAGGCGACGTCCCGGGTCTTGAAGCGACGGCGGCCGGTGGCCACGTCCAGGGCGTGCACCTCGAAGGAGGTGACGTAGACGAGGTCGCCGTCGACGGAGGGCGTGCCCCAGACGTCGTTGGACATGCGGAAGCGCCAGGGCCGCCAGCCGCCCGCCTGCTCGGGCGGCGCGGCCGGGACCGGGGGCGCGGCGACGGCGGGGCCCACGGCGGGGTCGGTGCCGTTGACGCCGGGGCGGGGCCTGGACCAGGAGGCGCTGAGGGCGGCCTCCGGCGGAGGCGCCTTGGCGGCGGCGGCACGGACGTCGGCGACGCGCGGGCCCGGGCCGATGGGCACCGGGGCGCCGGCCAGCCGGACGGGGCCGGTGTCGGGGCCGCCGACGCCGGCGGGCACGGGCGCCGGGACGACCGGGTCGTGCGGGGGCGGCGGCGGGATGGGCGCGGGGCCCGGGGCGGGGCGTCCGCCGCCCCGGCCGGCGCCGGGGGCGGGCTTGCCGGCCGGGCGGCCGTTGCGGCGGGACTCGATCAGGGCGACGGCCCGCTCGGGCAGCCAGGCGGAGGCCGTGCCGCTGTCGTCGGACCCGGAGCCGAAGAGGTGCGGGGCGAGCTGGGCCTGGAGGTCGGCCGGGTTGGGGCGGGCCGTGGGGTCCATCTGCATGCAGGACTCGATCAGTGGACGCAGCTCGTCCGGGAGCCCTTCGAGGTCCGGGCCCTCGCGCAGCAGCATGAAGACGGTCTCGACGGGGTTGGCGCCGTGGAAGGGCGGGTGGCCGGTGGCGGCGAAGACCAGCATGGAGCCCAGCGAGAAGACGTCGCTGGCACCGGTGACGCTGCGGGAGTCCTTGGCCTGCTCGGGCGACATGTAGGCGGGCGTGCCCACGGCGACGTTCGTCATCGTCAAACGCGTGTTCGAAACGCCGGACGCGATCCCGAAGTCGATCACCCGGGGCCCGTCCTCGACGACGAGGACGTTCGACGGCTTCAGGTCACGGTGCACCAGACCGGCCCCGTGGATGGACTGCAGCGCCTCGGCCACACCCGCGGCCAGCCAGCGCACCGCCTGGGCCGGCAGCGGCCCGCAGTCGTTCACTATCTCCTCGAGGGAGGGCGCGGGGACGTACGCGGTGGCCAGCCACGGCACGGCGGCGCGCGGGTCGGCGTCCACCACCGCGGCCGTGTAGAAGCCGGAGACGGCCCGGGCCGCCTCCACCTCACGCGTGAAGCGGACCCGGAACAGCTGGTCCTCGGCCAGCTCGGTCCGGACGGTCTTGATCGCCACGCGCCGGCCGGACGCCGAGCGCGCGAGATAGACCAGCCCCATGCCGCCCGCACCCAGCCGTCCCAGCACCTCGAACGGCCCGATCCGCCGCGGATCGTGCTGCGTCAGCTGATCCACCACTCTGCCTGCCACCTCCCCGTACGAGCCGCGCCAAGCCACATGTTCCACGCGACCCCGTGCAGCGTCTCACCACCGCACCGCCATGGCGGCACGCACCCCGATTCTTCCTGGCCGGAGCCGTGGTTGCGAACCCGGTGACCATTGGGATGTTGGCGTTCATACAGGGACAAAAGCAGATCGGAGGGTGCCAACTCAGCGGTGCAGCAGCGCGAAGGAGGCCCCCTGGTCGTCGCTGACGACCGCGACCGCGCCGTAGGAGGTCCCGAACGGCGGGACCTGGACCCGCCCGCCGAGCCCGGTCACCTCCTCCAGCGCGGCCGGCAGGTCCTCGACCGCGAAGTGCACGAGGAAGTGGGGCGGCATCTCGGCCGGGAAGACGTCGGAGACGGGGGCGCGGCCGAAGTCGGGCTCGGCGTCCGGCCCGAACAGGGCCTCCTGGAACAGTGCGCCGTAGAAGCCGTCGACCGCCTCGGTGTCCCGGGCGTACAACTGCACCCGGGCGAAGGTGCCCGGCTCGTGCCGCGCACCGAAGCCGGGGTGCTCCCCGGGCTGCCACAGGGCGAAGACCGCGCCCTCCGGGTCGGTGACCAGCGCGGTGACGCCCAGCTCCCCGGCCGGCACCGGCGCCGAGACGACCTGTCCGCCCGCCTCCCGCACGCGCCGGGCCAGCGCCCCGGCGTCGGGGGTGGCGAAGTACACCGTCCAGACGGTGGGCATCCGGCCGTCGACCTTGCGGATCAGGGCGGCCACCGGTTCACCGCCCTTCAGCGCCCGCGTGAAGGGGCCGAACCAGTCCTCGAAGGTCCACCCGAAAAGTTCGCCGTAGAAGCGCTTGCCCGCCTCCACGTCGGGAAGCTGGACGTCCACCCAGCAGGGGACGCCCTCCGCGTACAACGATGCCCTGTTTTCGGCCATGTCGCCAACGTAACCGCGACGGCCGCAGCCCGCAGACCAGGCACACCAGCCTCCGCACCCCCTCGCACCCCATTTGCAGTCGGCCGAATCGCGCCCCCATCACGCCTCGGTAAGCTGACGACATGACAGGACAAGTGCGTACCGTCGACGGCCGCGTGGCCGGTCGGCGTGGGCAGGCGACCCGGCAGAAGCTGCTCGACTGCCTCAGCGAGATGCTCAGCTCCTCCCCGTACCGGGACGTCAAAGTCATCGATGTCGCCCGGAAGGCAGGCACTTCGCCCGCCACCTTCTACCAGTACTTTCCGGACGTCGAGGGCGCCGTCCTGGAGATCGCCGAGCACACGGCCTCCGAGGGCGCCACGTTGACCGAGCTCCTGGAGGGCCGCTCCTGGGCCGGCAAGGCCGGCTGGCAGACGGCACAGGAACTCGTCGACGGGTTCCTGGACTTCTGGCGCAAGAACGACGCGATCCTCCGGGTCGTCGATCTCGGCGCCGCCGAGGGCGACAAGCGGTTCTACAAGCTCCGCATGAAGATCCTCAACTCGGTGAACACCTCCCTGACGGACGCCGTCGCCGAGTTGCAGGCCAAGAGCCGGGTCGACAAGGACGTGAACCCGGCGGCGATCGCCGGTTCGCTGGTCGCGATGCTCGCGGCGGTCGCCTCGCACCAGAAGGGCTTCACCTCCTGGGGTGTGAAGCAGGCCGAACTGAGGCCGAACGTGGCGCTGTTGGTCCATCTCGGCATCACCGGAAGAAAGCCGACGAAATAGGCGGTGGCGGCGGCACTCTCCCCCTCTTCTTACTCAAGTCCTGTCTGGCAGGCGGTGGTCCACTCGCGTGGACGGCCGCCTGTCGTGTTGTGCGGCGTGCCCTCGCGCGGCACGCGCCGGAACCGGGCGGCACCTCGCCCCGGGCCGGGAACGGGAACACCGCGTGCCGGCGACGGCGTTGTGGTGCTGCGAACGGCGACCGCCCTGTCGAAGGAGACCGGCTATGGCCCTGACCCGTGAAGAGCGTGAACAGTTCCTCGCCGAGCCGCACGTCGCGGCGCTCGCGGTCGACGCGGGAGCGGGCCGCGCCCCGCTGACGGTGCCGATCTGGTACCAGTACGAGCCCGGCGGCGACCTCTGGATCATGACCGGCCTCGACTCCCGCAAGAACGAGCTGATCAGCGCGGCGGGCCGGTTCTCGCTGATGGTGGACCGGCTGGAGCCCACGATCCGGTACGTGTCGGTGGAGGGCCCGGTCGTCGAGACCGTCCCGGCGACGCGCGAGCAGCTCCGGGAGATCTCCGCCCGCTACCTGCCGGCGGAGAAGGTCGACGCATACGTGGACTTCGCCTGGAAGAACCACGGCGAGCAGGTGGTGCTGCGGATGCGGCCGCAACGGTGGGTCTCGTCGGACCTCGGGCAGGTCTGACCGAGTGGCGCGGCACTGCGGCGTGGCCGTGCGGCGCGGCCCCGATGACCTCGCGGGTCCCCCGGCACCGGTGACAATCGGGGGATGGCAACCGATCTTCACGAGCTGCTGAGGTCCCTGCGGGTCTGGGCCCCGGACAGGACTGACCTGCGGCCCTTCGACCCGTCCACCGCCCCGGCGGCTCCCCTCCCCCTGTTCACCGAGTGGTTCGCGGACGCGGTGGCGGCCGGACAGCCCGAGCCGCACACCATGGCGCTGGCGACCGCGGACGCCTCGGGCCTGCCCGACGCGCGGATCGTGGTGCTGCACGGCGCGGACGCCGAAGCGTGGTCCTTCGGCTCCCACAGCGGCAGCCGCAAGGGCCGCCAGCTCGCGGCCCGCCCGTACGCCGCGCTCACCTTCTACTGGTCCGTCCTGGGCCGCCAGGTCCGGGTCCGCGGCCCGGTGTCGGCGGCCCCGTCCGAGGAGTCCCAGGGCGATCTCCACGCCCGCTCGACGGGGGCGCTGGCCGCGGCCCTGACCGGGCGCCAGAGCGAGACCCTGGGCTCGCTGGAGGAGCTGGCCCGGGAGTCGGAGGCGGCGTGGGAACGGGCGGCCCGGGACCCGGAGACCGCGGTGCCCTCCTGGACGCTGTACCGGCTGCGGGCCGAGGAGGTCGAGTTCTTCCAGGGCGACGAACGGCGCCGCCACGTCCGGCTCCGCTACCGGCGCGCGGAGGAGGGCTGGTCGCGGGAGCTGCTGTGGCCGTGAGCGGGAGCGCCCGGCCCGCCCCGGCCGTCCGGGACCACCCGCGACCGCCCGCAGTCGCCCGGGACCGGCCACGTCCGCCTACGCCAGGTCGTACTGCGCGACGTCCGCGACCGGACGGATAGCCGATCCGCGGGTGCAGGGCGTGACATGGTGCCGCCGGTCTCCGCCCGGCGCCTCCCGATCACCCTCGCTGCGGCCTCACTTGGCGCGGTCCCCGGCGAGGGTGTGGGCCACGAGCGCGTTGGCGTGGCCGTGGCCGAGGCCGTGTTCGGCCTTGAGCCAGGCGACGAGCTCCATGTGGCGGGTGAGCGGTGAGGTGCGGATGAGGTCCTGCCATGCGGCGATCGGCCTGCCGTACTTCTTCTCGATGGAGGGGAAGTAGCTCGCGGGGCCCTTCACGGGTGCGGTCATCTCTGCGGTCCCTTCTTTCGTGGTCGCCGGGTATGACCGGTCGGGCGGGGCGAACTCATCGCCCTGCGGGGTGACGCGCGTCACCCCGCATCCCCGGCTCGGGGTCCGTCGCCAGCCGCGCGTGCAGGTGGGCGTCCCGGAAGGCGTCGTGCCGGCCCTCCTCGAAGACCGCCCCGCGCAGGGTGCCCTCGTAGGAGAAGCCGCAGCGCTCGGCTATCCGGCAGGACGCCTCGTGGCCGACCGCGTGGTCCAGCTCCAGCCGGTGCAGGCCGAGTTCGGTCAGGGCCCAGCGGGCCGTCAGGAGGAGGGCCCGGGTGGCCACTCCCCGGCCCCGCGCCTCGGGGAGCACCCAGTAGCCGACGCGGGCGACCTTCAGGTGGTACCTGATCTCGTTGACGCCGATGTGGCCCAGCACCGTGCCGGCGGCGTCCGCGACCCGGAACGACACGGAGGTGCCCTCCGTCGCGCTCTGCGCCCGGGCCCGCAGGGACTCGCGGGCGCTGCCGCGGTCCGTGACCAGCCGCAGCGGGGTGTTCCAGCGGCGGAACTCCGGGTCGCTCATGCCCCGGAGCCAGCTCTGCACGTCGTCGGCGGAGCCGGCGTCCCAGGGGCGCAGACTGAGGCCGTGTCCGTGGAGCAGGGGGTGGGAGCCGGTGAGGGCGCGGTCGCGCGTGGGGGCCATGGGGCCATTCAAGCGCGTGGGGCTGTGCCGTTGCCCCGACCGCCGGGACCGGCCGGGGCCGGAACACCTGTTTCCCGCCGCGGTATCTGACGGCCCGTCGGGTGACGGGGTCGCCGGCGGGAGCCGGCTGTGCGTGCACCGCGGAGCCGTGAGCCGGCCATGAAGACCTCAGGGTAGCGGGCAGTCCCGTCGGCAACCGGCTGCGTTCGCCGGGGCAGGCCCGGACCGGAGCAGCAGCATCGAGAGGTGGCGCCGTGAGCACAGGACGGTCAGGCGCAGGAGCGTCGTGCGGGGGCTCGGGGCGGCCGCCGGTGCGGCCGCCGTCGGCGGGGTCTCCCTGAACGCGCGGGCGTCGGGCGGCACGGGCGGCTCCCCGTCCGCCCCCGACGGCCTGGTCTTCGGCCAGGACGGCTGCACCACCCTGACGACGACCGTCACCGAGGCCGACGCCGACGGCGACGACCACGTGGGTCCGCCCGGGCACCAGCGACTCCGACACCTCGCACACGGTCTCCGCCAACCTCGCCGCCGCCGCTGCCGCCCTCGGCGACGACGTCAGCCACCTCCACCACGGGGACGAGGGCCACGGCGCGAACACCGCCCCCGGCGACTTCGTCCGGTGGATCGCCACGGTGACGGACCACCGGCGCCGCACCTGACCCGCCGGGGGGGGCCCCCCCCCCCCTCCCCGTGTGGCCTGCCCCGCCCGCCCTACTTGGTGAAGCCGTAGTTGAGCAGCTTGGTCGCGTCCGTCCTGCGGGCGGTCGCGTCGGTCGAGGCGAGGACCGTGCCGATGACCGTCTTGCCGCTGCGGGTCGCGGCGAACACCAGGCAGTACTTGGCCTCCGGGCCGGAGCCGGTCTTGACGCCGATCGCGCCGGAGTAGCTGCCGAGCAGCGGGTTGGTGTTCGTCCACGGCGCCATCGTCCGCGTGCCGCCGGACCTGGTGGTCGTCTTCGCCGTGTACGACTTCGTCTTGACGACCGTGCGGAACGTGGAGTTCTTCATCGCGGCGCCGGCGAGCTTCGTCAGGTCGCGCGGCGTGGAGTAGTTCGCGCCCTTGCCGATGCCGTCGAACGAGTCGAAGTGGGTGTTCGTCAGGCCCAGGTTCTTGGCGGTGGTGTTCATCTTGCCGATGAACGACTTCACGCGCGCCGACCGCGTCGAGCCCGAGCCGAACTTGTCGGCGAGCGCGTACGCCGCGTCGCAGCCGGAGGGCAGCATCAGCCCGTAGAGCAGCTGGCGGACGGTGACCTTGTCGCCGACGATCAGCTTGGCGTTGGACGCCCAGTTGTTCTCGACGATGTAGTCGCTGTACGCCTTCTGGATCGTGACCTTGCTGTCCAGGTTGAGGTTCGACTGCTTCAGCACCACCAGGGCGGTCATGATCTTGGTGGTGGAGCCGGTCGAGCGGCGCGTGTCAGCAGCCTTGAGGTAGAGCGACTTGCCGGTCGCGCTGTTCATCACGTAGCCGCCCTTGGCGGCGATGCTGGGCGCCGAGGCGGCGTGCGCCGGCGCGACGGTGAGGGCTCCGGTCGCGAGCATGGCGCCGGTGGTCACGGCGGCGGCCGCGGCCCTGCGGAGACGGGCGCCCTTAATGCCGAGTATCAAGTGAAGTACCCCGATTGCGTCGAATGCCTCAACGGTGCGGCCGAGTTGAGGACGAGGGGAAAGGGGCCGCACGTGTCTGACTCGTAACTAGCACAGGTGGTTGTGCTGTTGCCGAGGGAAGCCCGCGCTTTGCCACTGATGTGTGACATTCGGGCCCGCCGCGGTTCCGCATACTGGACGGATGCGTTCATGCGTACCTGTTGTATCTAAGGTGTCCGCATGACCCTCGCCGTGAAGCAACCGCCCGCCGCCGACCGCGTCTACACGCACGTCAAAGAGGGCGTCCTGGAGCGCCGTTACGAGGGCGGGACCCTCCTCACCGAGGGCGAGCTCGCCGAGGCCGTGGGCGTCTCCCGCACGCCGGTGCGCGAGGCGCTGCTCCGGCTGGAGGCCGAGGGCCTGATCCGGCTCTACCCGAAGAAGGGCGCCCTCGTCCTGCCGGTCTCCGCGCAGGAGATCGCCGACGTCGTCGAGACGCGGCTGCTCGTCGAGGAGCACGCGGCGCGCAAGGCCGTCCCCGCTCCCGCCGGACTCATCGAGCGCCTGCAGGAGCTGCTGGCCCGGCAGAAGAGGCAGGCCGCCGCCGGTGACCTGGCCGGGGCCGCCGTCACCGACCGCTGCTTCCACGCCGAGATCGTCCGCAGCGGCGGCAACGCGATCCTCTCCCGCCTCTACGACCAGCTGCGCGACCGCCAGTTGCGCATGGGCGTCGCCGTCATGCACTCCCACCCCGACCGGATCGCCAAGACCCTCGCCGAGCACGAGGAGATCCTCGACGCGCTGCGCGCCGGGGACGCCGAGGCCGCGGTCGGGATCGTGCACCGGCACATCGGCTGGTTCTCGCACCTGGCCCGCGGGGAGGTCCGGTGAGCACCGCCGCGACGCCGGGCGACCCTCCGGGCGGGCGGCGGGCGCTGGCCTTCTGGGGCATCGGCGTCTCCGTCTACTTCGTCGCGGTCATCTTCCGCACGTCCCTCGGCGTCGCCGGCCTCGACGCCGCGGACCGCTTCCACGTCAGCGCCTCGGCCCTGTCCGCCTTCTCCCTCCTCCAGCTGCTGGTCTACGCGGGCATGCAGATACCCGTGGGCCTGCTCGTCGACCGGCTCGGCACCAAGAAGGTGCTCGCCCTCGGGACCGTGCTGTTCACCGCCGGGCAGCTGGGCTTCGCGTTCTCCCCCTCGTACGGCACGGCCCTCGCCTCCCGGGCGCTCCTCGGCTGCGGTGACGCGCTGACGTTCATCAGCGTGCTGCGCCTGGGCACGAGGTGGTTCCCGGCCCGGCGCGGGCCGCTCGTCGCCCAGTTGGCGGGTCTGGCCGGCATGGCGGGCAACCTGGTCTCCACGCTCGTCCTGGCCCGGCTGCTGCACGGTGTCGGCTGGACGGCGGCGTTCGCGGGCAGCGCGGCCGCCGGGGCGGTGGTGTTCGTCCTGGTCCTGCTGTTCCTCAAGGACCACCCGGAGGGCCACGAGCCCGAGCCGCCCGCGCACCGGGGCGGGGCGTACGTACGGCGCCAGATCGCTGCCTCCTGGCGGGAGCCGGGGACGCGGCTGGGGCTGTGGGTGCACTTCACGACCCAGTTCCCGGCGATGGTGTTCCTGCTGCTGTGGGGCCTGCCGTTCCTGGTCGAGGCGCAGGGACTGTCCCGCGCGACGGCCGGTGAACTCCTCACCCTCGTGGTGCTGTCGAACATGGCCGTCGGCCTCGTCTACGGCCAGGTCGTCGCCCGGCACCACGGAGCGCGGCTGCCGCTCGCGCTCGGCACGGTCGGCACGACGGCGCTGCTGTGGGCGGCGACGCTGCTGTACCCCGGCGCGCACGCCCCGATGTGGCTGCTGATCACCCTGTGCACGGTGCTCGGGGCGTGCGGGCCCGCCTCGATGATCGGCTTCGACTTCGCCCGCCCCGCGAACCCGCCCGAGCGCCAGGGCACCGCCTCCGGCATCACCAACATGGGTGGCTTCGTCGCCTCCATGACCACGCTGTTCGCCGTCGGTGTGCTGCTCGACGCGACCGGGGACGACTTCACCGTGGCCTTCTCCGCGGTCTTCGTCCTCCAGGCCCTCGGCGTCACCCAGATCCTGCGGCTGGGCCGGCGGGCGGCCCGGCGGGAGCGGGAGCGGCTGGTGGCCAGCCGGGTGGAGACGGTGCACGTCCCGGCGTAGCCCGTCACACGGCCCGTACGGGAACGAGCGTGAGGTAGGCCAGGCCCAGGACACCGCGGTAGGCGAGCCAGGCCGCGCGGTGGCGGTCGGCGCGCTGCCGCGTCTCCTCGGCCATGGGGTGTCCGGGGTGCTCGGCGAGCCACACCTCGGTGTCCGCGAGGTACGCCGGCTCGAACTCCTCCCACTCGTCGAGGGAGGCGGTCTCGGTCCACTCCGGCCGGAACCCGGCGTCCGTCGCCGGCGCGATGAGCCCGGGCAGGTCCTGGTGGTCGTCGGCCGAGGCGCCCGGCCACATGCGGGCCAGTTTCGGACCCGGTCGGGGTGCTGCCAGAAGTCCTCGCCCAGCAGGACCCGGCCGCGGTCGGTGACCAGGCGGCGCAGTTCCCCGAGCGCCGTGGGGAGTTCCCCGCCGAGGGCCTGGCTCGCGCCCACGCACAGCACGAGGTCGGCGGGGCCGCGGGTGGTACCGGTGGCGGACTCCTGAAGGAAGCGGACCCGGTGGGCGAGCCCCCGTTCCTCGGCGGTGTGCCGCCCGCGGGCCAGATCGTCGGGGTTCAGGTCGAGGCCCGTGCCGGTCGCCCGCGGGGCGGCGGCCAGCAGGCGCAGCGTCAGCTCGCCCCAGCCGCAGCCGATGTCCAGGACGGTGGCCGGCCCGTTCCCGGCGAGCCGCCGTACGAGGGCGTCGGCCCGGGTCTCGGACAGGGGGCCGTGGAAGGTCAGACGGGTGGGGCGGGGTGGGGTGGTCATGTGGGGGGACGCTTCGGGCCGCAACGGCGGACCGGTACCGGATTCACCGGGGCCGCGGGCGGTGCCGGGCCGGGGCCGGGCGAGCGCGGCCCCGGCGCGACGAGGCGTCGCCGCACCCGCTCGCGCCGCGTCCGTTCGGCCCCGGGCCCTACTGCGTGACCCTGAAGTTCCGCAGGATCGCCGCCGTCAGCTCCGGGTCGCCCTCCGTCTTCAGCCGGTCCGACACCGCCTCCGGGGTCACCCGGCCGCAGGCCAGGCGGACGTAGGTCTCCCAGTCGAGGGTCAGGGTCGCGGCCGGTCCGAGGGCCGGGGCGGTCTCCAGGGTGCCCCGGCCCTGGATGTCGACGCGGATCGTGCGCAGGAACTCGACGGGGCCGTGGACGTCGAAGACGATCGCCGAGCTGCGGGGCGCCTGGGCCTCCTCGGCGACCACGCGCGGCAGCTCGGAGAGCAGCACGTCACGGGCGACCAGCGCGCCGGGGGAGTCGAGGTCGCCGGGGCGGCCGAGAGCCGCGCGCAGGTCCTGTTCGTGCACCCACACGTCGAAGGCGTGCCGGCGCATCGCCTGCTCCAGCGTGAGTTCGGTGCCGAGCGGGCCGCGCACCTTCGTGCCCGGGTCGCGCGACTCGTTCCGCAGCTGGCGGTTGCGGCGGATGATCACGTACTCCAGCTCGGAGGTCATCTCCGGCGCCGTGTGGTGACGGCGGACGTCGACCTGCATCTCCATGTAGCGCTGGTGCTCGTTGGTGACGTGGAAGAGGTCGCGCGGGAGGCTGTGGATGGGGCGCGGGTCGCCGAGCATCTCGCAGTCCAGGCCGATGACGTGGGAGACGACGTCCCGCACCGACCACCCGGGGCACGGCGTGCGCCGGTTCCATTCGGCCTCCGCGAGCGGCTGGACCAACTCGGATATCGCTTCGATGGAGTGGGTCCAGGCGTCGGCGTAGGGCTGGAGGGTGGGATGCAGACTCACGGAACGGGACCCCTCGGCGGTCGGTGCACGGGCTGGTGGTGGCGGCGTTGCCAGTGGGAGGTGGCGGCTGTCGGCGGGTGTCTTGCGAGCTAAGTTACGCTGCTGTGGGGCACCCCGGCAGTGCTTTCGTGTGACGATCGTAGGCCCGTGTGGACGGCTCGAATGCCAGGACGGTGGTAGTGTGCGCGCCTCTGTGATCCAGATCGCCGTAGAAGAGGGCGAATCGGTCGAATCGCGCCGCCGGCGGGTGGCCGCCCTGGTCCGGGAGCAGGCCGGTGCCGATCTGGTCGTCCTGCCGGAGCTGTGGACCACGGGTGCCTTCGCCTACGAGGCGTTCGGCACGGAGGCCGAACCGCTCGACGGGCCGACGTACGAGGCGATGGCCAAGGCGGCCGGCGACGCGGGGGTGTGGCTGCACGCCGGCTCCCTCCCCGAGCGGGACCCGGACGGCACCCTCTACAACACCTCCCTGGTCTTCTCCCCCTCCGGCGACCTGGCCGCCGCCTACCGCAAGATCCACCGGTTCGGCTTCGACCAGGGCGAGGCCGTGCTGATGGGAGCGGGCGGCGAGCTGGTGACGGTGCGTCTGCCCGAGACGACCCTGGGCCTGGCCACCTGTTACGACCTCCGCTTCCCCGAACTCTTCCGCGGGCTCGTCGACGCCGGGGCCGAGACGCTCGTGGTGTCGGCGGGCTGGCCGGAGCGCCGCCGCGCCCACTGGACGCTGCTGGCCCGGGCCCGGGCCGTGGAGAACCAGTCGTTCGTCCTCGCCTGCGCGACGGCCGGGACGCACGCCGGCATCCCCCAGTCCGGCCACTCGATCGTGGTCGACCCGTGGGGCGAGGTGCTGGCCGAGGCCGGTGCCGACGAGGAGGTCCTCACGGTGGAGTTCGACCCGGGCAAGGTGGCGGCGACCCGCGAGCAGTTCCCGGCGCTGAAGGACCGGGTGCTGGGACTCGAGCCCCCGCGCAGGCCCTGACCGGGGCGCTCCTCAGCCCTCCCGCTCCTTCTCCGCCAGGTGGATGACGCACACCGCCACGGCGATCAGCAGCGCCGGGTCCGCGTCGTCGCGCACGATGTCCACGCCGTAGGTGTCCCGCACGGTCAGCCACCGCCGGGAGATGACCGCCAGCAGTTCGCCGTCGTACTCGACGGCGAACTCCCGGTCGAGGATCCTGCCGCTGACGTCGAGCTCGTTGCCGTCGGCGAGGGAGACCCGGTAGTGGTTGCGCAGCAGGGACAGGCGCTTGCGGCGGATCGTCGCCAGCGGCTCCCCGCCCCGCTGGAGCACCATCGTGTCGCGCAGCGCGAGCATCTTCTGGTGGATGTCGACGAGGACGCGCCCCTGGGTGTCCTTCAGCTCCCAGGTGTCCCGCAGCCGCAGGGCCTTGCCGTCGACGAGGAACACCTTGCTGCCGTGGTCGTCCTCGATCCAGTAGTCGTCACCGAAGCCGAGGAGCCGGTCGTACACGAGGAATCTCATGAGACCAGGGCTTCCCCGCCGCCGGTTCCGAAACGCCGCCGATAGGCCGACGGGCTGAGTCCGGTCGCGCGCCCGGCAGGTGAAACGTCGTCCCCACCAGGATGGCAGGCTGGACGCATGAACGATTCCGTCCGGGAGCCCACCCCCGCGCCCGCACCCCGGAGACGTCCGCGCGCTGCGCTGGGTCGAGCCCGACGGGTCCGTCCACACGGCCGTCGGCACGGGTCTGTTCGACTTCGGTCACCGTGACGGCGCCGCCGGACAGGCCCTGCTCCAGCACCCGGTGGGCGTCACGGCCCTGCCGGACGGGTCGGTCGCCGTCGCCGACACCTACAACCACGCCCTGCGGCGCTACGACCCGGCCACCGGCGAGGTGACGACCCTGGCGACGGATCTGCGCCGGCCCGGCGACGCGGTGCTCGTGGCCGGCGACATCGTGGTCGTGGAGTCGGCCCGGCACCGGCTGACCCGGCTCAGGCTGTCGGAGGAGGCGGTGCGGGTGCCCGAGGCCGCCCACCGCACGCGGCGCGAGGCCACCGAAGTCGCCCCGGGACGAATGCGGTTGGACGTCGTCTTCCAGGCCCCCGCGGGGCAGAAGCTCGACGACCGCCACGGCACCTCGACCCGTCTGCTCGTCTCGGCCACCCCGCCCGAGTTGCTGCGCGGTGGTGAGGGTGCGGGACGGCCCTGTCCCGCACCCCCGAACCCGACCCGGCCGTGGCGGAGGGTGTGCTGCACGTCTCGGCGATGGCCGCGTCCTGCGACGCCGACCCGGCCGGGGGCACCTCCCGGTCGAGGACCGGGGGAGACCACCCGGCCTGTCACGTCCACCAGCGGGACTGGGGCGTACCGGTTCGGGTCACCGAGGCGGGGGCGGACCGGCCGTCCCTGGTGCTGGCCGGGATGGCCGCCTGAGGGCCGGGCGTCACACCCCGTATCCGCCGTGGTAGCCGTCGCGGCGCTGGCGGGCGGCCGGGTCCTCGACGACGCCCGCCGCCGGGGGCACGACCACGCGCCTGCGCCGGTAGATGCTGCTGAAGACCGTGACGCCAATCAGTCCGACAATCATGAAGATGACTCCGACCAGGTCGAGGTTGACCCCCTGCATGTCCCAGTCGGTCGCGAACGTGAGGATGGCTCCCACGGCGATGAGGATGATGCATCCGCCGAGGCCCATGTGTGTCGCCTCCCTGTACGGTCCGGTCGTTCCGGTCCCGCACACCGGGTACCCCCGAGGCGAACACCCATGCGGTGATGGCGAGTTCTACCTCCGCAGGAACGCCGCCAACGCCCCCGCCAGGAGGAACGGGTCGTCGGCGCCGCAGAGTTCGCGGACGCTGTGCATCGACAGGATGGCCACGCCGATGTCGACCGTCCGGATGCCGTGCCGGGCCGCGGTGATCGGGCCGATCGTGGTGCCGCACGGCATGGAGTTGTTGGACACGAACGACTGGAAGGGCACGCCGGCCGCCTCGCAGGCCGCCGTGAACTCCGCGCGGCCCGACCCGTCCGTGGCGTAGCGGTTGTTGACGTTGACCTTGAGGATGGGGCCGCCGTTGACGCGCGGGTGGTGCGTCGGGTCGTGCCGCTCCGCGTAGTTGGGGTGGACGGCGTGGCCCGTGTCGGAGGACAGGCAGACCGTGCCGGCGAAGGCGCGGGCCCGGTCCTCCAGGGAGCCGCCGCGGGCGTACACCGAGCGCTCCAGCACGGTGCCGAGCAGCGGGCCGTCGGCGCCGGTGTCCGACTGGGAGCCGTTCTCCTCGTGGTCGAAGGCGGCCAGCACCGGGATGGAGGCCGGGTCGGACGCACCGGAGGCGACGGCTGCCAGGGCCGCGGTCCCGGCGTGCACGGACAGCAGGTTGTCCATGCGCGGGCCGGCCAGGAGCTCGTGGTCGCGGCCCAGGTAGGCTGGGGGTTCCACGGAGTGCGTCATCAGGTCCCAGCCGGTGACCTCGCCCGCGGGGATGCCGGCCGTCTCCTCCAGGAAGGCGATGAGGTCGCCGTCGCGCACGTCGTGGCCCAGGCCCCACACGGGCTGCATGTGCCGCTGCTTGTCGAGCTTGAGCCCGTCGGCCGTGACCGAGCGGTCCAGGTGGATGGCGAGCTGCGGGACACGCAGCAGCGGCCGGTCGACGTTCACCAGGCGGGTGGACCCGTCGCGCAGGGTCAGGCGGCCGGCCAGGCCCAGATCGCGGTCCAGCCAGGAGTTGAGCAGCGGCCCGCCGTAGATCTCCACGGCCACCTGGCGCCAGCCGTGCGCCCCGCTGTCGGGGAGCGGCTTGACGCGCAGGTTGGGGGAGTCGGTGTGGGCGCCGACGATCCGGAACGGCGTGTGGGGCGCGGCGCCCTCCGGCACGTACCAGGCGACGATCGCGCCGCCGCGCAGCACGTACGTGCCGCCGCTCGACCCGTCCCAGGCGTCCGTCTCGGCGACCTGCCGGAAGCCGGCCTCCTCCAGCCGCTCGGCGGCGTTCGCCACGGCGTGGTACGGCGACGGGCTGGCCGCCAGGAAGGTCATGAGGTCGTCGGTGTGGCCGCGGTCGAAGCGGGCTGGTTCGCTCATGGGGTTCACCTTAACGACGGACGAGGGCCCGTTCCCGTGGCAGGGGAACAGGCCCTCGGGGAGAGGACGTGAGGAGACTAGAACGCGGCCTCGTCCAGCTCCATCAGGTCCAGCTCGACGCCCTCGGCGACCTTGCGGGCCAGGGTGACGCCCGGCAGGACGTTGGCGGCGAAGAACTTCGCCGCGGCGATCTTGCCGGTGTAGAAGGCCTTGTCCTTGGCGGAGGCCGTCTCCAGCTTCTCGGCGGCGACCGCGGCGCCCTTGAGCAGCAGGTAGCCGACGACGACGTCACCGGAGGCCATCAGCAGGCGGGTGGTGTTCAGCCCGACCTTGTAGATGTTCTTGACGTCCTGCTCGGTGGCGGCGAGGTCGGTGAGCATCAGGCCGACGATCGCCTCCAGCTCCACGGCCGCCTTGGCCAGGTGCTCGCGGGCGCCCGCCAGCTCCTCGCCGCCCGTGCCCAGGGCCAGGAACTTCTTGATGTCCTCGGCGAGGGAGTTCAGGGCGGCGCCCTGGTTGCGGACGATCTTCCGGAAGAAGAAGTCCTGGCCCTGGATCGCCGTGGTGCCCTCGTAGAGGGTGTCGATCTTGGAGTCCCGGATGTACTGCTCGATCGGGTACTCCTGCAGGAAGCCGGAGCCGCCGAAGGTCTGCAGCGACTGGGCGAGCTGCTCGTAGCCCTTCTCGGAGCCGTAGCCCTTGACGATGGGCAGCAGCAGGTCGTTCAGGGCGTGCTCGGTGGAGGCGTCCTCGCCGGCGGCCTCCTTGACCTGGATCGTGTCCTGGACGGAGGCGGTGTACATCACCAGCGCGCGCATGCCCTCCGCGTACGCCTTCTGCGTCATCAGCGAGCGGCGCACGTCCGGGTGGTGCGTGACGGTGACCTTGGGCGCGGTCTTGTCCATGAAGTTGGCCAGGTCCGGGCCCTGGACGCGCTCCTTGGCGTACTCCAGCGCGTTCAGGTAGCCGGTGGACAGCGTGGAGATCGCCTTCGTGCCGACCATCATGCGGGCGAACTCGATGATGAGGAACATCTGGCGGATGCCGTCGTGCTTGTCGCCGATGAGCCAGCCCTTGGCGGGGTGGCGGTCGCCGAAGGTCATCTCGCAGGTGTTGGAGGCCTTCAGGCCCATCTTGTGCTCGACGTTGGTGGCGTAGACGCCGTTGCGCCCGCCCAGCTCGCCGGTCTCGAAGTCGAAGAGGTACTTCGGGACGAGGAAGAGGGACAGGCCCTTGGTGCCGGGGCCGGCGCCCTCGGGGCGGGCCAGCACGTAGTGGAGGATGTTCTCCGACATGTCGTGCTCACCGGAGGTGATGAAGCGCTTCACGCCCTCGATGTGCCAGGAGCCGTCCTCCTGCTGCACGGCCTTGGTGCGGCCGGCGCCCACGTCGGAGCCCGCGTCGGGCTCGGTGAGCACCATCGTGGAGCCCCACTGCTTCTCCACGGCGATCTTGGCAATGTGCTTCTGGACCTCGTTGCCCTCCTCGAAGAGGATGCCGGCGAACGCCGGACCCGAGGAGTACATCCACACGGCCGGGTTGGCGCCCAGGATCAGCTCGGCGTAGGCCCAGATCAGGGAGCGGGGCGAGGTGGTGCCGCCGATCTCCTCCGGCAGACCGAGACGCCAGTACTCGGAGTCCATGAAGGCCTGGTAGCTCTTCTTGAAGGACGCGGGGACCGGTGCGGTGCTGGTCTCCGGGTCGAAGACCGGGGGGTTGCGGTCGGCGTCGAAGAAGGACTCGGCCAGCTCGTTCTCCGAGAGGCGGGTCATCTCCTCCAGGATGCTCTTCGCGGTCTCGACGTCCATCTCCTCGAACGGGCCGGTGCCGTAGACCTTGTCGCGCCCGAGTACTTCGAAGAGGTTGAACTCGATGTCGCGGAGATTCGACTTGTAGTGCCCCATGGCGACGGCTCCCGGCTCCGTAGAGAGATCGGCGAGGCACTGGATCCTCGCGCTAGTTCACGTACCAACAAGTATCTCCGATGATGCTACCCGTCGGTAATAAGAAGCAACCCCGATCCGGTCATCTGTGACGCGTGGCTCATGCCGGCCGGGTGGGGCGTCCCGGACCGGCGTACCGCCGCTTGCGCCCCACCGCTCTCGGTACGCTTGCGCTCATGTACGGCTACGACCAGACAGCGGGCCCGCAAGCGCAGTACGCCCCTCCGCAGCAGCCGATGTCCGGCGGGTACGGGCAGCAGCAGCCCCTGTACCCCGAGCCGTCCCCGCCCTCGCTGACGGACGCGGTGCGGGCCTTCACCACCGGGCAGATGGCCGCCGAGGACTTCCAGCAGGTGTTCGCCACGTCGAAGGTGTACTGCCCGCGCGGCGACAACCCCGGCTTCCTCGCCCTGCACAACACCCAGCAGCCCGTGATCCCGATGTTCAGCACTCTCAAGGAGCTGCGCCGGTACGCGGGCAAGGAGTCCAAGTACTTCGTGATCACCGGCGCGGAGGTCCTGGACCTGCTGCCGACCGGCTACGGCTTCGTCCTGGACATGGAGGGCGAGCACCGCATGGTGTTCGACGCGAAGGCCGTGGAGCAGATGGTCGACTTCGCGATGCGGCGGATGTACGGCTAGGCCGAGGCGCCCGAACCGTGCGAACGAAGGCCGGTACCCCGTGCGGGTGCCGGCCTTCCGCCGTGTCGGGGCCTGCGGTCCGCCGCGCCGTCCACCCGGGGAATGCCCGCGGGGTTTTCCCGGTTCGGGGTAGCAAGAAGTTCAACGCTCAACTAAACTGGGCGTACACAAGGAGGAACCGACATGCCTGCTGTGACCGTCGAGAACCCGTTGACGCTGCCCCGAGTGACCGCTCCCGCCGACGCCGTGGCACGTCCCGTGCTCGCCGTCACGACCGCTCCCAGCGGTTTCGAGGGCGAGGGCTTCCCGGTGCGCCGGGCGTTCGCGGGGATCAACTACCGACACCTGGATCCGTTCATCATGATGGACCAGATGGGTGAGGTGGAGTACGCGCCGGGCGAGCCCAAGGGCACGCCGTGGCACCCCCACCGCGGCTTCGAGACCGTCACCTACATCATCGACGGGATCTTCGACCACCAGGACTCCAACGGTGGCGGCGGCACCATCACCAACGGCGACACCCAGTGGATGACCGCCGGCTCGGGCCTGCTGCACATCGAGGCCCCACCGGAGCACCTCGTGATGTCCGGCGGGCTCTTCCACGGCCTGCAGCTGTGGGTGAACCTCCCGGCCAAGGACAAGATGATGGCCCCGCGCTACCAGGACATCCGCGGCGGCAGCGTCCAGCTGCTGACCACCCCCGACGGCGGCGCGCTGCTGCGGGTCATCGCCGGTGAGCTGGACGGCCACGCCGGTCCCGGCATCACGCACACGCCGATCACGATGATCCACGCGACGGTGGCGCCGGGTGCGGAGGTGACCCTGCCGTGGCGCGAGGACTTCAACGGGCTGGCGTACGTGCTGGCCGGACGCGGCAGCGTCGGTACCGACCGCAGGCCGGTCCACATGGGCCAGACGGCGGTCTTCGGCGCCGGGTCCTCGCTGACCGTCCGCGCGGACGAGGAGCAGGACTCCCGCACGCCGGACCTCGAGGTCGTCCTGCTCGGCGGGCAGCCGATCCGCGAGCCGATGGTGCACTACGGCCCGTTCGTCATGAACACCAAGGACGAGCTCATGCAGGCCTTCGAGGACTTCCAGAAGGGCCGCCTGGGCACGGTCCCGGCCGTGCACGGCATGACGGACAGCGGTCCGCAGGACTGACGCGCGTCACCGCGCCCGCGGGTTCTCCCCGGTGGTGACGTCCATGGTGACGAGGGACGGCAACCGTTGGCGTCCGTCCGCCGGCCGAGGCGGCGCCGGCAGCCGGAGCCGTGGCGGCCGCCCGGCCGGGAGGCGGACCGGCCGGGGGTGACCGCCCGGCCGGGGGCGGACGGGCCGGCCGGGGGTGGACGGGCCGGAGGGGACCGGCGCGGGCTCGGCGGGTGGAGGGGCCGGAGGGGACCGGCGCGGGCTCGGCGGGTGGACGGGTCGGAGGGGACCGGCGCGGGCTCGGCGGGTGGACGGGCCGGAGGCGACCGGCGCGGGCTCGGCGGGTGGACGGGCCGGGGGCGGACGGGCCGGCCGCGGGTGGACGGGCCGGAGGCGACCGGCGCGGGCTCGGCGGGTGGAGAAGTGGAAGGTCTGCCCACCGGTGTGGGAGCCGCCCTGGATGCCGTGGTGGTCGCCCTTGATGACGGTCGTCGTCTGCTCCGCGGCCTTGCCCGACTCACACCCGCCGCCTGACCGACCGCCCGCCGGGTTGGTGGAGCTGTCCAGCCTCGGCCGCTCGCGCGGCGTCGTCCTGGGCAGGGCTCGGTCACGGCGACCAGGAGCCGTCTCCCGAGTCGTTCAGGGACTCGTGGAGCTCGAACCAGATGCTCTTGCCCTCGCCCCTCGGGTCGACGCCCCAGGCGTGTGCGAGCAGTTCGATCAGCACCAGGCCGCGGCCGGAGGACGCCAGCTCCCCGGGTCTGCGCTTGTGCGGCAGGTCGTCGCCCACGTCGGTCACCTCGATCCGCAGCCGCCGCTCGCCCTCCGCCCCGGCGATCTCGGCGACGAGCAGCGCGTCGGAGTCGGTGTGCACGAGGACGTTCGTCAGCATCTCGGACAGCAGCAGCACCGCCGAGTCGACCTGGTCCGGCGAGGCCCAGTCGTGCAGCAGCTCCCGCAACTGCTGCCGGGCCACCGCGACCCGCTCCGGCTCGTCCTGCGCCACCGTCAGCACCGAGCGCCGCACCGGCGCCCGTCCGGTCAGCGTGTCGCCGCAGCCGTACTCCCCGCCGTCCCGGCTCAGCAGCAGCAGCGCGATGTCGTCCTCGCGGCGGTCCACCAGCGGACCCGTGGTGTGGTGCGACGACGGCCCGTGCACCGCCTGCACCAGCGTGTCGGCGAGCTCCTCCAGATCGCCCTTGTGGTCCTCCAGGATCGCGCGCAGCCGCCGCCAGCCGGTGTCCAGGTCGTGGCCGCCGGTCTCGATCAGCCCGTCCGTGCAGATCAGCATGGTCTCGCCGGGCTCCAGGACGACCCGGGTCGTGGGGTAGTCGGCGTCCGGGTCGATGCCCAGCGGCAGCCCGCCCGACGTCGGCCGGGTCAGTACCGTGCCGTCGGCCATCCGGATCGCCGGGTCCGGATGCCCGGCCCGGGCGACGTCCAGCAGCCCCGTCGCCGGATCCACCTCGACGTAGAGGCAGGTCGCGAAGCGCGAGTCGGAGGGGTCCTCGTCGCTGATGCCGTGCAGGAAGCGGGAGGCCCGGGACAGCACGGCGTCGGGGCGGTGGCCCTCCGAGGCGTACGCCCGCAGGGCGATCCGCAGCTGGCCCATCAGGCCCGCCGCCCGTACGTCATGGCCCTGGACGTCCCCGATGACCAGCGCGAACCGACCGCTGGGCAGCGGGATCACGTCGTACCAGTCACCGCCGACCTGCAGTCCGCCCCCGGTGGGGACGTAGCGGGCGGCGACGCTCATGCCCGGGATGCGCTGCGGGCCGAGCCTCGGCAGCATCGTGCGCTGCAGTCCGTCGGTGAGGGCCCGCTCGCTCTCGGCCACGCCCGCCCGCGTCAGGGCCTGCGCCAGCATCCGGGCCACGGTTGTCAGCACCGACCGTTCGTCGGGGGTGAAGGCGACCGGGTAGGTGAAGGCCGCCATCCACGCGCCCATCGTGCGGCCGGCCACGGTCAGCGGCAGGAACGCCCAGGAGCGGCGGCCGAAGCGCTCGGCGAGCGGCCAGGTCAGCGGGTAGCGGGCCTTGTACTGGTCGGGCGAGGAGAGGTACACCGCCCGCCCGGTCCGGGCCACCTCGGCCGCCGGGTAGTCCGTGTCCAGCGGCATGTCCGAGAACGGGCTCTCGGTGCCCCGCTGCTGCCCGTGGTGCCCGATCACCGTCAGGCGATCGCCCTCCACGCCGAACACCGCCAGCCCGTCCGGCGAGAAACCGGGCATCGACAGATTGGCCGTCACCCGCAGGACCTCCTGCGTGGAGCGTGCCTCGGCCAGCGCCCGGCCCGCGTCCAGCAGGAACGCCTCCCGGGAGCGCCGCCAGTCTCCGGTGACCGCGCTGCGCCCGGCGGGGGTGCCCGGTGTGGGCTCGGTGACCTCCTGGAGGGTGCCGATCAGCAGATACGCCTTGCGGGCCCGGTCGAAGGTCGGCTTGGAGCGGCTGCGGACGGCCCGGACGACCCGGCCCTGCTCGTCCATGATCCGGATCCGCACCTCGGCGAGGGTGCCCTCGGCGACGGCCAGCTGGACGACGCCGGTGATCTCGTTCCAGTCGACCGGGTGCAGCCGGGCCCGGGCCTGTGCCTCCGTGAGGCTGACCTGCCGGGCGGGCAGCCCGAGCAGCCGTGCCGCCTCGGCGTCGACCGTGACCAGCCCGGCGGCGGTGTCCCAGTGCCACAGGCCGGTCGCGAGGGCGGCGAGGGCCTCCCCCACGGCGGGCAGGGGTTCGCCAGTGCGCATTGCCCTACTTTAAGAAGAGGCGATCGGACACTGCCACCGAGAGTGGAAAGCGCGCTCGATCGTCAGCTGCGGAGAACTCGGGGGAGTCGATCGTCGCCTGCCCGGTACGCTGGGTCTGCGTTTCACGTGAAACACAGACCCCGATCAGCGAAGACTGGATGAACGACGATGCATCGGTACAGGTCCCACACCTGCGGCGAGCTCCGCTCCTCTGACGTCGGCACCGACGTCCGGCTGAGTGGCTGGCTGCACAATCGGCGCGACCTGGGCGGCATCCTCTTCATCGATCTGCGCGATCACTACGGCATCACGCAGCTCGTGGCCCGTCCCGGCACCCCCGCGTACGAGGCCCTCGACAAGCTCTCCAAGGAGTCGACCGTCCGTGTGGACGGCAAGGTCGTCTCCCGTGGCGCCGAGAACGTCAACCCCGAGCTGCCGACCGGTGAGGTCGAGGTCGAGGTCGGCGAGGTCGAGCTGCTCGGCGCGGCCGCGCCGCTGCCGTTCACGATCAACGCCGAGGACGGTGTCAACGAGGAGCGGCGCCTGGAGTACCGCTTCCTGGACCTGCGCCGCGAGCGCATGCACCGCAACATCATGCTGCGTACGGCGGTCATCTCGGCGATCCGTCACAAGATGACGGCGCTGGGCTTCAACGAGATGGCGACGCCGATCCTGTCCGCGACCTCCCCCGAGGGCGCCCGCGACTTCGTCGTCCCGTCCCGTCTCAACCCGGGCAGGTTCTACGCCCTGCCGCAGGCGCCGCAGCAGTTCAAGCAGCTGCTGATGATCTCGGGCTTCGACCGCTACTTCCAGATCGCGCCCTGCTTCCGCGACGAGGACGCCCGGGCCGACCGCTCGCCGGGCGAGTTCTACCAGCTCGACATCGAGATGAGCTTCGTCGAGCAGGAGGACGTCTTCCAGCCCGTCGAGAAGCTGATGACCGAGCTGTTCGAGGAGTTCGGCAACGGCCGCCACGTCACCTCGCCGTTCCCGAGGATCCCGTTCCGCGAGGCGATGCTGAAGTACGGCTCCGACAAGCCGGACCTGCGTGCCCGGCTGGAGCTCGTCGACATCACCGACATCTTCGAGGCCTCCGAGTTCAAGGCCTTCGCCGGCAAGCACGTCCGCGCCCTGCCGGTGCCGGACGTCTCCGCGCAGCCCCGCAAGTTCTTCGACCAGCTCGGCGACTTCGCCGTCTCGCAGGGCGCCAAGGGCCTGGCCTGGGTCCGTGTCACCGAGGACGGCTCGCTGACCGGCCCGATCGCGAAGTTCCTCACCGAGGAGAACGTCGCCGAGCTGACCAAGCGCCTGTCGCTGGCCGCCGGTCACGCCGTCTTCTTCGGCGCGGGCGAGTTCGACGAGGTCTCCACGATCATGGGCGCGGTCCGCGTGGAGGCCGCCAAGCGCGCCGGGCACTTCGAGGAGGGCGTGTTCCGGTTCTGCTGGATCGTCGACTTCCCGATGTACGAGAAGGACGAGGACACCGGTGCGATCGACTTCTCGCACAACCCGTTCTCCATGCCGCAGGGCGGTCTGGAGGCCCTGGAGACCCAGGACCCGCTGGACATCCTCGGCTGGCAGTACGACATCGTCTGCAACGGCGTCGAGCTGTCCTCGGGCGCGATCCGGAACCACGAGCCGGAGATCATGCTCAAGGCCTTCGAGATCGCCGGGTACGACCGCGAGACCGTCGAGGAGAAGTTCGCCGGCATGCTGCGCGCGTTCCGCTTCGGCGCCCCGCCGCACGGCGGCATCGCCCCGGGCGTGGACCGCATCGTCATGCTCCTCGCCGACGAGCCCAACATCCGCGAGACCATCGCCTTCCCGCTCAACGGCAACGCCCAGGACCTGATGATGGGCGCGCCGACGGAGCTGGAGGAGGCACGGCTGAAGGAACTGCACCTGTCGGTGCGCAAGCCGCAGCCGAAGTAGCACGCACAGGCGAACGAAGCGCCCGGGACCTCGTGGGGCCCGGGCGCTTTCTCGCAGCCGGAACCGGGCCGTGTGCGGAACGCACTAAGCACGGCGCATGAGGTCGTTCTCGGGTGCCAGTAACCAGCGGAAGTGATCGACCAACGGGTTCACCAGCTTGGGGTCCCGCATCAGTACTCCGAGTTCGATGTTGTCGGACAAGGCACGGTCGGTGAGATTGGCACTTCCCAGGAACGCCGTGTGCCGGTCTGCCGCCATCAACTTGGCGTGCAGTACTCCACCTGCCCCCGCGCGGTGCCAGACATGGACCTCGTGCGGCAGTGCGGCGAAAGCGTCCGCTGCTTGTGTGGACTCCTCGAGCAGAAGGTCCACGTGGACACCCCTCTTGACCGCTCGCCCTATCTCTCGTACGACGTCTCGAGCACCGTACGCGGCGAAGCTGGCGATCAGCAGTGACGTGGTTGCGGATCGGATCACCTCCACGGCGACACCACTCGTCAGCCGCGCCGGTACGGAGGCACCGAGGGGTCCGCTGACCACGACCTGGGCCGGTTCCGGGCGTGGCAGTGACCGGGCCGTGGCCAGGGCCAATGCCAGTCCGGCTCCGGTCAGACCGGGTGCCTCGGCCCGCCAGGTACGGACGATGTCCCTGAGTTGACGCGCCAGGCCGGCGGCTGCCTCGTCTGCGACGAAGCGGCCGACCCGGGCGTCGTCCGGTCCCGTGGCCGCTTGCAGGGTGCGCTCCAGAGCAACACACCGGTCCTCGGTCAGACGTTCGCAGAGGGCGGCGAGAAGAGCAGGCAGGCGAGTGGCGGAAGCACCGCTGCGAGCGGCCGGGACACCTTCCCGGCGTGGGGACGTTCCGCTCGGCCGGTCCTGGCCGGGTATCGGGTCCGGACGACTCATTGCCTGAATGCGCATGTGTCGTCCGCCAGTGTCTCCACCAGCAGTGCCCGGTCCAGGTAGTGGTTGCCTCGCTCGCAGGACGTCTCCGCCGCGAACAGGCAGGCGTGACACGCCGCCCCGTGCAACCGGGCATGGATGCGCGGATCGTGCTCGGCGCACATGGGGTCGGAGCTGCACAGCCTCGCTTCCTCAAACGCCTGGGTGATGGCCGGACCGAGGCGGTCACGACGTCCGAGCGAGACCAGCCCGCCCAGAGTTCCCTCGCTGTCGGGGGCAGCGGTGTAGAGGAGAATGCCTGACATGGGGTCGGGACCGGAACGGGCATAGATCCGCTCCGCTATGCCCGAGGCGCCGTAGCCGCAGTCCAGGGCGAACTGGCGGATGAGTACGTGGGCCAGGGTGTGCAGGAGCACGTATCTGATCCCCGGCCAGCGCGGTTGCACGCCGCGGGCCAGGCACCAGTCGTGGTGCGCGTCCTTGAGGATCTTCTCCCGGGCGAGCACTGCCTCACGCTGCTCCCATTCGGCGAGCGGCCGTTCCTTGAGCGCCAGGAAAACGCCCTCACCCCGCAGCTCGGCGCAGGGAACCCACGTTGCGTCGTTCCGGCTCAGGGGTGCTCCGGAGCGGGTGCGCAACTCTTCGTCGGGCAGCCATTCGGGAGCCTCGATGCGGGTGAAACCGGTGAGTGCCGACACCTCGCGCAGCCGGTGCACCAGGACCACGCTGTCCAGCCACTCGGCCGTCCCGTCGGGCACACGCTGTTCCCGTACCGTGGTGAAGTCGGGCAGAGCGTGATCGCGTGGATGGGTGAAGGCCCGCCACTCGGGTGTGATGAGGTCGAACTCCTCGTCCTCTTCTGCCGGTTCTCTCGTGACTGCCTGGGCTTCCCTGGTGATGGCCGTCCACACCGCGTCCGCCCCGTACTGTTCCAGCTCGGGCCAGCATGCCTGGGTGGGCAGCAACATCTTCGCGGCCTCCGCCGGGACAGCGGCCAGGGGGGACAGCAGCTTCCAGTGCTCCTTGACCGCCTGGGTGAGCGGCTCCTCGGCGCGCGGAATGCTGAACACCTTCAGCTGGGAGGCGAACCAGCTGTTGGTGGCGCCCAGCACCATGGTCCGTGCGAACTCGCGGCAGCGGCCCTGGGCGAAGGTGCCCAGGTGCGGATGGTGGCCGCGGCAGGCCGGAAGGTTGCTCTCCCCGGCCTGACCGATGGCGTCGGCCATCGAGCGGACCGCCCCGCACGTGCAACGCACGAAGACGTTGGCGGCTTCACCGGTGGTGCCCGACTCGGTCAGGCTGAGAGTCGGGTTGTCGCAGGCAGCGCCGCCCTTGTGGACGAAGTAGACCCAGGGGAAGTCGTCCATGTGCCCGTCTTTGCAGGCGACCAGGAAGCGGGCGGGCAGCGCCGTCGGCTGGCCTTTGCCCGGACCGCCGCAGTTGGTGTGGACGTACTTGGTCTTCTCCGGTCGGTAGAGGTTGGGCCGTAGCTGGAAGAGGCCGCTCGAAGCCGGTGCCAGCTGGTTGCACCGCTCGCGGGAGCAGCGCAGCCACCGGGGGAACAGGGCGACCGGCACGCCTGTCCTGGTCCAGTCGCCGTAGGGGTCGGCCGGATTCTCCGGCAGGTGGGGCGGGGTGCGCAGGGCGGTGACCGAGCCGCCGAGGCGGCGACGTACGGCGGCCAGGAGCCGGTCTTCGATCAGAACGCGGGCGCGAACCGGGTCCCAGTCGTCGAGCCCCAGCACCATGGTGGAGAGGTTGGGCAGGTCGGTGACCGCTCCGATGCCGTAGGTGTGCAGGAGCTGACTGGGCCGGAGTTCGCCCACGCGCAGGGCTTGGGTGGTGGGGCTGCTCATGTCCTCTCCCAGGGGTCCTCGTCACCGTCGGCCGCGCCGGCGTGGTCGTCGTCCTGAACCCGCGGTGCGTAGGGCGGTTCCTCGTCGGGCTCCGGTCCCGTCCCGCCTGTGAAGATCAGCCGGATCGGTGGTTCCACCTCGCGCAGTGAGGTGGGACAGGTCATGAGCCGCCACGGTCCGCTGTCCGGCTCCAGCAGGAGCGGGGCGACGTCGCCCTGCCGCTTGGCCGCCCGGTAGCCGAGGACGGCGCCGGGGGCGCGGCGTTTCTGCTCCCAGTAGTCGAGGCGGGCGTCGAGCCTGGTCCGCACCTCGTTGACGACGTGCTGGTCAGCCAGCACATCCCGAGCGCGCAGCTCCAGGGAGCGCACGGCATGACTGACGACCTCACCGCGGCGGTCCACCCACTGGGCGCCGCGGTTGGGGTTGTAGTCCGGCTTCAGATTGCGGACGAGGGAGGCAAGGACACCGGTCAGTCCCCGGTCCACGGCACGGTCGGCGAACGGCGTCACGGAGAGGGCCTCGACGTGCTGGTAGATGCTGGCGTGGAAGGACTCGAACGTCTCGTAGTGCGAAAGGTCGCGCGGGCGCGCCCAGTTGAGAACGGTGAAGACGAGACCGGGTGCGCGGCGGCCGACGCGGCTCGTGGCCTGGATGTACTCGGCGGTCGACTTGGGCTGGTTGTTGACGACCATGACGCCGAGCCGGGAGACGTCGACTCCTACGGCGATCATGTTGGTGGCGAGCAGGACGTCGATGGGCCGGGGTGATCCCTTGGGCCTGCGGCCGAACGTGAGGTCGAGCTTGGCCAGGATGTCGGGGATGGCCTCGGAGGCCATACGGCTGGTCAACTCGGCGGGTTCTCCGATGCGGCGTGCGGCGAGTCCCCGGCGGTCGGCCCGCAGCAGCCTCGCCGAAACGTCGTCCTCCACGAGCCGCCGCATGCCGCCGAGGTCACGCAGGCTGTTGAAGTAGCCGACCAGCGTCATGTAGGGGTCGGTCAGCTCGCTGGGACCGTAGGTTTCGTACAGGTGCTGGGCGGCGGCGAGCTGGGCGACGAACACCCGAATCGCCACGGACTTGGTGCGCACACCCTGGGCGCAGATGCCCACGTAGCGGCGGCCGGGCGTCTCGGCGGTGGCGCGGCGCCGGGCGAAGAACGTGTCGTCGGTGTCGAGGCCCGACGGCGGAAAGACGGCCGTGCGGCGGGCGAAGAGATCGTGGATCTGCCGGTCCGCGCGACGCACGGTGGCGGTGGAGGCGATGACCTTCGGCCGCACGCTGCGGCCCGGTTCGGGCTCCCAGGTGGACAGCAGGTCCACGGCTGTCTCGTAGAGCCCGGTGAGGGAGCCGAGCGGGCCGGAGATGAGATGCAGCTCGTCCTGGACGATCAGGTCCGGCGGACGGACACGCCGCGCGTCCACGGTGGAAGCGGCCGGATGGCCGTTGCCCGCCGGGTGGCTGGAGGACTCCCAGTCGTTGTCGACGGCGGACGGCGTGACGTACCCGTGGCGTGTGCACCGGCGGGAGACCTGGCCGAACAGGGCCTGCGTCTCGCCTCGCCAGGGCAGTTGGGCGAACTTGTCGACCGTGGCGATGACGAGGCTCGGGGGGAGACGGTAGATCTCCTCGTCGACGACGAGGATCGGCAGTCCCCGCTCCTCGGCCGGCCATCCGAAGGCAGCGGCGCCGAAGGGGCATTCGTAGGCGTCGGGGCAGGTGATGAGCGTCCGGCGCAGAGTGCGCTCCACGGTGATGTCGCGGCCCGCCTCCATCTTCGAGCCGCACCAGGGGCAACTGGTGAGCTGGTGGGGTGACCCCGTGCGCCCGAAGCCGCTGAAGCCCTTGTCCTTCTTGCGCTCCTTGACCCAGTCGTCCGCCTGTTCGGTGGTGTTGGGGGTGACCCTGCCACCGACCCACAGCCCGATGCGGAACGGGTTGTCGCCCCAGCGGGCGGGCTCCTCGCGCCGGATGACCTCGCAGGCGCAGATCAGTGCGGCCGCGCGCTGGAACTGCTGGATGGTGAGCAGACGCAGCGTGTACCGCATGATCACGGCCACGCCGTGCTCGGCGTCGAGCCCGCCGAGGTGCGGCTTGCGCCTGCGGATGGCCAGGGTGAACGCGGTCAGACCCAGGTAGGCCTCGGTCTTGCCGCCACCGGTGGGGAACCACAGCAGGTCGGCCAGCGCCCCGCGGTCGTCGGCGCGCTCCGGGTGGGCGGGGTCCGCGAGCGAGGGGAGGTTGAGCAGCAGGAACGCCAGCTGGAAGGGACGCCAGCTGCGGTTCTCCGGCAGGTCGACGGCCTGGACCGCTTCCTCCAGCGACAGCGTGGGAGTACGGCGCCGGTCCCCGGCCGCGATGGTGTGCACCCGCTGGTGCCACATGGCGCGGTTGGCGAACCGGAAGGAGTCGAGGGCGTCGGGGTCGTCCCGCAGTACGTCGATGCCGGCCTGGATGCGATCGGCGGCCACACCGGCGAGCCGGAGGTTCTCCAGCGCCTCGGCCCGGTAGGCGTCGAGGCCGACGGCCGGATCGTCGACGGACCGCCGCTGACGCTCGATCCACGCCCGGTACCCGTCGACGAGCGGCTGCAGCGCGGCCAGCAGGGGAGGTGCCTCCAGCCGGCTCAGCTCGCGCATGTCGAGCACGAGGTCCGCCAGTTCGGGCAGGTCCGCGTCCCGCGGGTCGCGGCGGGGGTCGGGGACGTCGGTGAAGGGGATCTCGTACGACGGGGTGGCTGTCGTGGACAGGCGCACGGCGCGCCGGGGGTCCGCCGGGTCGGTGTCCGCGTGCACACCGGTGCCGTGGCCGACGGCGAATTCGGGATGGAAGCGGTAGGTCATGGCGAGCGAGCGGCGCTCGTCGTGGTCGTCACCGGGCAGTTCGACGGCCCGGCGCGGCAGGAACGGCGCGGTCCCGGGCGGGCCGCTCACGGTCATCGAGGCCTGGAACATCCAGTGGGTGCACCCCGACTTGTTCTCCTGCCCGTTGACCAGGAACAGCGAGACCAGCCAGGAACCCTCGTGCAGCCGTGCCCGGCCGCGCACCACGACGTGGGGGAAGTCCCGGGGGTGCACCGGCTGGGCCGCGAGCCGGCCCTCCGCCAGCTTCACGGTGACGGTGCCCGAACAGGGCACCCGGCGCCACACCCGCCGGTGGTTCCCCTCGATCTCCGACTCGGCGCGTTCGTACCGTGCCCAGGAGCAGTCGACCTTCAGCTCCTGGGTGTCGCGTGCCACTCGCAGGGTCAGTCCCAGCGTCGACGGGTGCAGGCTGGGCATGGACGGCGCGGACGGGTCCGGGTCACCGGCCTCGGGCTCCTGCTCGGGGGCCATGCCCGGCTCCTCGAGCGTCTCGGGCTCGACGACCTTGCCGACCGTCCGCAGGTCGGGGCTGTCCTCGTCACGGACACCGCCGGGTGCCAGCCGCCCCATGATGTAGTGATCCAGGGGGTTGCCCTCCGACAGCTCCTCCGGCTCGTCGCCGGTTGGGCCCAGGAGGTCGCGCACGACCAGCTCGGCGAGCTTGTCACGCAGTTGTCTCTGCGTGGGCGCGGACAGCACCGGTGCGGCGGAGTCGGAGGTCGGCTCGGGGTCAGGGCCGGCGAGAGGCTGCTGGGTCACGGGCTCAGAGTAGGCCGGTGTACTGACATCGTGAACGGACTTCCCGAACGGCAACCGATCACCAGGTCGGCGGCCCGTTGTTCTCGGGCCGGCCGGTGGACCCGGTGCGGCCTGATTTCGATCAAGGTTGTTGGCCGCCGGTGTGACCTTCGTTACCGTGCGTCGCGCGAAGGGTACGCAGGCGCATGGGAATCATGCGCACGCCGCGCGTTCGGTGCCGGGGGTGAGCGGGGGCAGATGGCGGACAGCACGACGGGTGGTATCCCGCACCAGCAGCCGAACGACCTGTTGAAGCGCCTGTTCGCCCCGAGGACCGCTGTGTCGAGCGGTCCTGTGCCGCCGCCCGCCTGGTTACAGGGAGCGCAGGGTTTCGGCGACAACGGTCATCGCGGTGCCTTCGGCGAGGAGTTCATCCGCATGCTGGCCACGGCGGCCAACCTCGACGTGACGCGCAAAGAGCGTGACCGGGTCGGCGTCGACTGGCAGCTGGGGTACGCGGGACGCAGGGGAACCCGTAGGTATCCGGCCATTGAGGCACAGGTCAAGTGCACGTCGTCCCCGGACCTCCACGACGACCACATCCGCTACCCGCTCAAGGTGAAGAACTACAACCAGCTGGCCGGCAACGACTACGAGATGCCCCGCTTCCTGTTCCTCGTCCTGGCACCGGCCGACCCCTTCGCCTGGTCGCACGCCACCGAGGAGCGGCTGCGCCTGAGTCATGCCGCGTACTGGCTGTGCCTGCACGACCAGAAGCCCATCGCCCTCGGCAACACCTCGGGCTCGAGTACGCGCACGGTCTACATCCCGCGTGCCAACCTGCTGACCGTCGACTCCTTGCACGACCTGTTCGCCGAGGACTACCGGGAGCTGGTGGGGGTGTGATGACGGTGATCACCGACGGGGAGTTCGAACAGGCCAAGACGCTCAAGCCCGAGGTCGTCCGGCGCTATCTGAGCGAGAAGGGCTGGAGCGCGGAGCGGGACCTGTCGGGTGCCGAGCTGTGGGAGTGGAAGCCGCGCGACGAGCCGGGCCCTCCGTACGAACTACTCGTGCCGGTGCGGGAACGTCGGGACTACGCCGGCCGCGTCGCCGACATCCTGGAGACGCTGGCCGTGGTGGAGGCGAGGCCGGCAGGTGAGATTCTGCGTGAGATGCGGCTGCCGCCGGTGGACTGGCAGTTCCTCCGGCTGGTCCCGCCCGGCCCTTCGGGCACGGCACCTCTCGTCGACCTCGTGGCGGCGCTCACCGGTTTGAAAGACCTGCACACGGCGGCGGCGTCCTCGGCGCTCGGCCCCCGGGCCGTGCAGCCCGCGCAGAAGCCGCAGTCGGTGAAGGACCACGTGGCAGCGGTACGGCTGGATCAGACCCGCGTCGGCAGTTACGTCGTCGCCGCTCATGTCCCCCTGCCGGAGGGGCACTACGGCAGGCAGGACCGCAGTGGCCAGGGGTCTCTCTTCGACGAGACCGAGCTGACCCGGCAGAGGGCGCTGGCCGCGCAGCGGCCCGAGCCGTTCGCCCGCAAGGTCTCCCGGATGCTGTACGCGGGCGTCGCCTGCGCGCACCAGGCCGCCGAACTGACCCTGAACGAGGACTCCGTGCCGCACGTGGAGCACATGGCGAGCGCCGGTCTGTCCGCGAACCTGTGCGAGGCGCTGGTGAAGATGGCGGGCGAGGAGCGCCGCAGTTTCTCCCTGTCCTTCGCGTGGTCGTCGGAACGCCCGGTGGAGCAGCCCTCCCCGCCGGTGTCGATCAGCCGGCGTCACACGATGGCGCTTGAGGCCGTGGCGCAGGACCTGCGGGAGCGGCTGGGCCGGGAGGAGGGCGCGGTCCTGCACGGGGTGGTGAAGAAACTGCACCGGGACGTGCACCCGCGCGAGGCCACGATCTTCGGTTCGTTCCTCCACGACGAGGACCGGCGTCAGCGCAGCGTCCGCGTGGAGCTGCGTGCCGAGGACATCGACCGGGCCGCGGATGCCTGGCGGGACGGCTGGGAGGTCACGGTGACGGGAAACGTGGAGCCGCGGGGCACGGGAGTGCGGATGCGGGGGGTGACGGGCTTCGTGGCGCGGCCGGAGTAGCCCTGCGCGGCAGGAGGGCCTACTCCCGCTCACGGCCCAACCGCGTCCTGCCCTCATGACCCAGGCCAGAGCGCTCGGCCGGGCGCCTGATCAGGGTTGAAGCGGCAGGGACGACTGCTCCGCCGCCGGGCCGAGGTACGTGTACTCGGTCGACCGGGCGATGCCCACCGCATCGAGGCGCTGACGGAAACGGACCCGGAAGTGCACGTTGTCCCCGAGGCCCGGACGCATGCGGAGCAGTGCCTCCGGCTCCTCGAAGTGGACGTCGTAAGCCTGGGCGTTCCTGGCCGTGCCCGTCTTGACCTTCACCCAGCCGCTCTCGCGGAGCTCGGTGATGCGGCCCGAGATGATGATCTCCTGGTCACGGGGCCTCGTCTCACGCAGCCGCTCGACATAGCGCCTGCCGCGCCCGTCTGCGCTCACGCCAGCTGTCGCCGGGCACAGTCGCTCAGTGCTGTCCGCCGGTGCAGCTGCCATAGAGCGGCAGGTTCTGGGTGGAGATCGTCCAGTCGGCGATGGTGATGTCCTCGCCGTAGACGAAGTCCTTGCGGGTGGCGTAGCGGGGGCCGTCGGGGGTGGTGTGGATGTCGGTGAGGACGGCGCCCTCGCCCGTGCGGGGGTCGAAGACCGCGTAGACGGGGATGCCCATCAGGGGATAGTCGCGCATCTTTGCGACCCAGTCGTTGTCCGGGTTGGAGCGGGATACGACCTCGATGGCGGCGATGAGAGTGCGGGGATCGAAGGAGCCCTGGACATCCATGTCCTCCATGGTGATCACCATGATGTCAGGTCGGCGCATGAGGCCCTGGGACTCGTCCTCGACATCCGGTTCGCCTGTGTGAGCCACGATCTCCTCCGGCATCACCCTTTCCAAGCGCCTCCGGAGGTGCACAGTGGTCAGCTCATGCGGGCCGACGGGCGCCATCATGTCGTGGACGATCCCTTCCTGGGTGATCTCGAACTTGCCGGGCAGGGTGTCGTCCGCGGACTGAACGAAGTCCCGCATGGCCCGGTAGCGGTGGGAGGCGCCCTGCCGCGCGTTGCCCGGTGCGATGGTCATAGCGCTCGCTCCTCGTCGTCCGTGCCCAGGGGAAAGGATCGTCGCTTTCATGCTAGGCGGCTTCCGGGAGGCCGGTTCGGCAGTCGCGGCAGCAGCCGGGGGTCGGAGCGCGGAAGGCGCGGTCGCAGCCGTCGCAGGTCTGGAGGGGGTGACGGGGCTCGGGGGCCGGTGAGGCCGGGGGCCTGAACGGCGGCGGGGGCGGGAGCTGGGCGGTCAGGCGGTGGGCGAGGAGGGCGGCGGGGCGGATCAGGGGCTCGTTCGGCAGGTTCTCGGTCAGGGCGTGGCGTACGGCAGTGGGGGTGAGGTCGCGCTCCAGCCAGGCGGCGACGCCGGGGGCGAGGTGTTCGGCGTCGGTGGCGGAGAGGAGCAGGCGGGGGTCGTGGCGGCGCAGCCCGGCGAGCACGTCGACGGCGGTCTGGAGGAGGGCGGGGGCGGGGTACGACGGCTGGGGGACGGCGGGGAGGCGCTTGCGTGGCGCGGGCTCGTCGGGGGTCGTGCGCCGGGCGGCGGACCTGCGGGCGGGTGCCTCCCGGGCGGCGGTTCGATGGCCGGGCCTGTTGCAGGAGACGGTGCGGGTGACGATCCGGCCGGTGGGGGTGCGCTCGCGGCTGCGGCGCAGGTAGCCGTGGGTTTCCAGTTCCCGCAGGGCGGCGGCGATGCGGGTGGGGCCCTCGGGGAAGCGGGCGGCGAGGGTCTTGATGTCGACGGCGGTGCCCGGCCGCACCGACTGGATGTAGCAGGCCAGCCCGATGGCGAGCAGGGACAGCTCGCGGTGCTGGGCCAGGTCGTTGCCGATCACCGTGAAGTTCTCGGTGTGGCGGACGTGGTCGTGGACGACGCCGGCGGCGCGGTGCCCGGCGGGGTGGTTCTTGCCCCGGATACGGGACTGGGCGCGCGAGGGCGCGCTAGGGTTCTCGGTGTCCATCAGGAAGGGCCTAACTTCCTCGGTGGTCAGGCCCTCGCAGGGATCGCTAGTCCCGGCGGGGGCCGTCCCATGCCTGGGGTTGTGGTGTGCTGCTGGCGCTGAGCGTAAGGCAGGCAACCGGTCCCGAATCCAGCTCACTTGGGCATATTCACTCGCGGGAGTGAGCCTGCCGGGCGGGAGGGAGGGGTGGGGCTTGGTGGGGTTCTTTCTCCTCAGTGGGTGGTTCATAGGGAGCGCGGGTCCGGCCGGAGCGTGGACTGTCATGCTCCGGTGACGGCGGTGCGGCGAAGGTGAGTTCGGCCCAGACCGTCTTGCGGGGCGGCAGGCCGGGGACGACTCCCCAGCGGTCGGCGAGGGTCGCTACGAGGGTCAGGCCGCGGCCGGATTCCTCGATCGGACCGGCGGGCCGGCGCTGCGGAAGCCGGTCACCGCGGGTGTCCGTCACCTCGACGCGGAGCGTCTGGCCGACGACGTAGAGCAGGAGCTCGAAGTTCCGGCCGGGGACGCGGCCGTGGGTCGCGGCGTTGTTGGCCAGTTCGGCCACGATGAGCTGCGCCGGGTCCAAGGGCAGGCCCCATGTCCGCAGTTGTTCCGTGGCGAGCAGGCGGGCGAGGCGGGCGCCTCGGGGTGTGGGGGACAGCAGCACGCTGAAGTTGCGGACGGGACCGTCGGGTTGGGGGAGTTTCCGATTCACGTCACTCAGCGTGGCCGGATGTGGCTACCGTGAGGAGTGACGTCGCGGTTGCGTACGGTGACTGTCCAGTGCTTGTCCGGTGGTGTCCGGGCTTGTCAGGGCGGGGCGTACGGGTACGGCGCGGCTGGGACGAGACGGTACGACGGAGGGGCGCGCATGTCGGTGGACGGCGAGGTTCGGCAGCTGAGGACGGAGGCTGACGAGCCGGGGTGGGAGGTGGACCCGGACGACGAGTGGGGCGTGGCCGTCGTGGCCACCGTTGGGCGGCAGGTGAAGCTGCGGCGCGAGGCCGTGGGGATGCGCGCCGGCGACTTCGGGAAGTCCGTCGGATACGGCGAGGACCTCGTCTACAAGATCGAGAGCGGGAAGCGGATTCCCCGGCCCGAGTTTCTGGACAGGGCGGACGAGGTGTTGGGGGCGGGTGGGTTGCTCTCGGCGATGAAGGAGGATGTGGCGAAGGTTCGGTATCCGAAGAAGGTGCGGGATCTGGCGCAGATGGAGGCGCGGGCGGTCGAGATCGGGGTGTACGAGAACAGCAACATCGCGGGTCTGTTGCAGACCGAGGAGCACATGCGGGCGCTGTTTGGCGCGTGGCTTCCCGCCTACTCCGACGAGGAGACAGCGCGCATGGTGGCCGCGCGCATGGCTCGCCGTTCGATCTTCGAGCGTTCACCCGCGCCGACGCTCAGCTTTGTCCAGGAAGAGGTGACGCTCCGGCGACCGGTCGGCGGCAGAATGGTGTGGCGTCGACAGCTCGAACGCTTGCTTGAGCTGGCAGAGTTGAGGAACGTGTCGATCCAGGTGATGCCGACAGACGTGGACGAACACTTCGGCACCGGCGGAATCATCGAAGTGCTGAAGTTCCCGGACGCTGCGGCCGTAGGGCGCTCTGAGGGAGCGTTCAACGGCCGCCCGGTGACCGATCCGAAGCAGATCCGCATCCTTGACCTGCGCTATAGCATGATCCGGGCCCAGGCGCTCACGCCCCGAGAGTCGCGGGCGTTCATCGAGCAGATGCTTGGAGAGACATGAGCGGCTACCCCACCTCCGGCGACGGCTCCGCGCTGGCGTGGTTCAAGAGCAGTTACAGCAGCAGCGGCGACGGCAACTCCTGTGTCGAGGTCGCCACCACCCCCGGCACCATCCACATCCGCGACTCCAAGTACCGGGACGCCAGCCGCCGCCTCACCCTCGCGCCGGAGGCGTGGGCGAATTTTGTGGCGTACGCGTCCAGGAGCTGACTCGCAACCGGCGCGTCCCGTGCCTGCTGTCGCTTGGCGCGTTACACGCGTGTTGCTCTGAACACTTTCCATGGCGAAGTGCTCACATCGGAGACGTAACGGCCCCAGTTCTCCGCGCAATCAATGGACAGCGGTTAGGGCCGTCGAGGCGTTCTTGCAACTCAGTCAGAAAAGTGTGGAACTTGAGGTGTTGTCACGGCTTGCTGACCTCCTGCTCTTTGCTGTTTTCTTGTTGTGGAGACCTCGTTGCACTTCGTCGGCATAGGCGGCGTGATTGAGCTCAAGTAGGCGATCGTTCATCTCCATTTTGATACGGGGATCAACGCTCCAACGTAGGCCCTGAGGTGTCTCGTGGAAGTCGCGGTTCAAGTTCAGCGGTGTCCACCCTAGACGCGCGACCAATGGGTGGGCCAGGTACGACTCCATAACCGTCAAGTCGATTTCGACATGGATCTCTCGCAGTCGCTGAATATCTGCATCATGGTTCGCTGGGTTATGGAATTCGTTGTAGAGATCAGTCATGCCGAGCTGCGGTGTCCGCGAGAGTTGGGCATGGCGTCTGTGCGTCTGCAGCTCCTCACCGACACTGCGAATGCGGTTTGTGAGCGCCGGTTGGGGGAATGTGTCGAACCCGTCCGACGGGGTGTAACGGAGGCGGGTTTCCAGCGTTGATTCGCCCTTCACTGTCCACCAGTTGAAATGCCACGTGCTGGTTAGAAGTGCGAGCATGGCTGATTGATCGGGCGTGTGAAAGACCGCCAAGGAGTTGGAGTAAACTTGCCCGGCTGGCACAATGCTTGGGAGGCCGTATTTGCTGTGCAGGCCGATCACCAGCACCCGATCATGTCCGGCGATTGCTTTGCGCATAGCTGTACGGTTGTCTCCATAGAGCCACCATCGTTGAGGCAGCGGGTTGCGCAACTGGAAGCTGCCGTCAGCCTTTTTTCGCTGGCGTACGGGTCGTACTCGTTCCTCTAGGATGGCGAAAACGTCGGGATAAGTACGCGCCTCGTCCTCACTCATTTCGTCGAAATCGATTGTCCAGCGGAGTGCAGCAGAATCTGGCTGATTATTCACCTCGTCGTTGATTAGGTAGGGCCGAATTACCTCGGCGTTCCGAGGGTCTTTGGTAATCAAGGCTTGCGCCTCGCGTGGTTCGAGCAGGAATCCGGTGCCGGTGGTCTTGCATCCCTGCGAGACCTGCCCAGAGAACGTCCTCAAGGAGTAAGGCCGTCCGGCGACACGAGAAGGCCTTGTCAAGCTAGAAGTGATAGCTGAAACTTCCGTGCCGTCGAGAATTATCCGCTCGCGGCTTGTGTTCTTACTTAGCCATACGAGTGAAACAGAAACGCTTGCCTGGCCGGGCCAAGGATGGGATTTGACCGCTCGGACAAGATTGCCGCCATATTCGGCTACCCTCGCAAGGCCAACGTCGTGCGAATCGCCCTGGGCGATTGTATTGACGAGGATGAGCCCGATGCGTCCCTGTTGGGTCAAGCGCAAGTTGCGCAACAGGAAATATGTGCATAGGTCGGCGCGTCCCCCAGAGGTGAAGCCATCGGAGACGACCTGCCCGATGTAGCTCAAGCTGTCTTTGCCGATGCGGCCGCTGATCTCAGTTCCGCCGATAAAGGGTGGGTTGCCTACTATGGCGTCGAATCCATGCCCTCCTCCAGCGAGGTCGGCCATAATTTCCGGGAACTCGAGCGGCCAGTGCAGCGGCTGCAGGGGACTGGTACGCGTACCGTTGTTGGAGGCGAGGAGCCAACTGTCGATTATTCTCCGAGCTTCCGCTTCTGATTCTCCCTCCCCTCGCAGCGCCTTACCGACCAGATCTGCAACGGAAGCCAGCCGGTCGCTGTAGGCATCTTCTGACCTGGTCACTGCTGTAGACAATTTCGCGCCAACGACCGCATCAGCAGCGAGGCGCAGCCGTTCGGTCAGAGCGTCGGCTTCTGCGAGCTTCGAGGCCTTCTCTCGAACATCGCGGATGTCGAGTACCTGGTGGCCTTCGATGTCCCGACGCAGCTCTGCGGCCCGTGACAGCAGGGAGCCGATGACCTTGTCGATTTCGCCGGAGAGACGAGAGTTGAGTCTATGCCCGTCGTTTGGTACGAGATGGAAAGCCTCAATCTGGTCAGCGGTGAGGCATCCGATCAGCGAGTCCCCGCACCGCAGCGCATGGTCCAGGAACGAGAACGGCCGGCCCTTCGCCAGCGTCACCAGCCACAGCGACAGCTTGGCCAGCTCCACGGCCATGGGGTCGCGGTCGACGCCGTACAGGCACTGGTCGGCCACCAACCGCCGTGCGATCTGGTGCAGTTGCTCGTGGTCGTCCCGGTTCACGTCCTTGGCGATCTCCTGCGGAAGCTCCGGCTCACGGAGCCACGCCTCCACCACCCGGTCCGCCAGGTACCGGCACGCCGACACCAGGAACGCCCCGGAACCCATCGCCGGGTCCAGCACCCGCAGCTTCAGCAGCTCCTCGGCCTTCTTCGGCCGCCAGACGCCGGGCTCCGCGCCCTCCGCCGGGCCGGGCGAGAAGCACAGCGGAGCGAGGGTGTGCTCCACGACCTCCTCCGCCAGCGCCTTCGGCGTGTAGTGCGTGCCGGTGTCCCGCCGGTTGCCGGAGCGGACCACGATGACCGAGCCCTCCGGCCACACCTTCGGCTCACCGCGCAGGTCCGTGCCGTACAGGCCGGAGAAGGCGACCGCCCGTTCGACGAGGGCCGTGTCGCTGCCGCACGCCGTCTCCAGCTCGACCGTCACCGTGCCGGACTTGGCCTGGGCCGCCGCCACCGTGGCCGGCTTCGTACCGGACGCCGCCGCCACCTGCTCGGCGAGCGTTCCGGCCGCCTCCCACTCCTCCAGGCGGGCCAGCGGCAGCACCGCCTCGTACTTGCGGTCCCGGCCGAAGGAGACCCCGACGTACGGCTCCTCCGCCCAGTGGCAGCCGTACTCCAGCAGACCTTCGTAGACGTGGCCGATCTGCTCGACGTCCAGGCCCTTGTACGACAGGCGCTCCTTGCCCTTGAAGCCCTTGCGTGCGCGCAGAGTGAGGAGGGCGTCGAGGATCTCGTACACCACCCGGTCCGTCACCTTGGCCGGGACCAGCCAGGGGAAGCGGGACGGGTCGAAGAGCGAGCCGCCGTAGGGCGGGATCCAGAGCTGGTCGTGCGTGCTGCCGCCGTGGATCGCGGCGAACACGGCGAGCAGCCGTGGCCAGGTCGCCTCCACCCGGTCGCCCAGCTCGTCGCCGTGCAGGCTCTGCGCCTTCGCCAGCTCGTCGTGGAGGGGGCCGACGGCGTACGAGGCGTCGTACAGCTCGTCCCCGGAGGGCAGCAGGCGCTGCTCCTCGGCGTAGAGGAGGAAGACGAGGCGCATCATCACGGTGAGCGCGCCCTCGTAGACCTGCCTGGCCGGGACGCCCCGCAGCAGTTCGCCGCCCGACTCCCTGTCCAGCCGGGACAGCTCCGCCACCAGCAGGGACACCGCCTCGCGCACCTGGCGGCCGAGGGTGTCGGTGACCTCGGACTGGGCCTCGGCGGTGCGGGCGAACAGGCCCGCCGTCGAGTCGGTCGGCTTGCCGTCGGCGTCCAGCGGCGGGCGGACCGCGCGGCCCGCGGTGAGCAGGCTGGTGAAGGCGCGGGCGAGGATCGGTTCCTCGGTCCACAGGTCCGCGTCGAAGACGGCGATCGTCGTCGCTTCCTTCGGGCGGGCGTGGACCAGGGCCCACTCGCGGCCGTTCGTCAGCAGGGCGAGCGGCACCTCGCGGGCACGGCACAGCTCGGCCGCGCGGTCGGCGAGGCCCGGCTGCTCGCCGCGCGGGCGGTTGAGCGGGCCCTCCCAGTCGTCCGTGCGGAAGAACAGGGCGCGCGGGGCCAGGCCGCCGGACCGGCCGGGGCCGACCAGGACCGCGTCGGGCGTGTTCGCGCCGGCCCGCAGCGACTCGGGGATCGCCGCGCCCTCGCGCAGGCCGGGCGCCCGCCAGCCCAGCAGCTCCGCCAGCACGAACGTCTCCCAGGCGGACCGCAGCAGCGCCGGGTCCTCCTGCACCTCCGCCCAGGCCTGCCGCAGCCTCGCCCACGTCTCCGGAGGGATCGTGTCCAGGCCCTGCGGGAACACATTGACCAGCACCGGCAGCGAGACGAACGGGCCGTCGGGCCGCAGCAGCCGCAGCCAGTCCTCGTGCTGCTGGGCGGGGGTCGGGACCGAGCCCTTCGGCGGGACCTTCCCGGCGGTGCGGGCGGCGGTCGGCATCAGCGGTTCTCCTGGCGGGCGGTGGCGGAGAGGGAGCGGGGGACGAGGAAGGTCACGGCGACCGGGAACCAGCGGGGCGAGGGATCGGACCAGCGGCGGCGCAGCGCGGCGGTCTCCGTCTCCGTCACCTGCGGCAGCCTCCGCAGCCGCTCCAGGAGCGCCTCGCGGTCGGCACGCAGCTGGCGGCGCTCGTCGTCGATGTCGAAGAGCGACTCCTGCTGCCAGTGCCCGGTGTCGTCGAGACGCGCCCGGATCGAGCGACCGAGGTCCTCCAGGACCGCGCGCATGCCCTCGACCTCCTGCTCACAGCGTTCGGCGAGCATTGTCTCAAGTGAGCGGAAGCGCCGGTTCGCCCGGTTGTTCAGAGCGCGGGCCAGGCGCTCCTCCAAGTGGTCCCAGAGGCCGGTCAGCTCGGTGAGCACTCCCTCGGCCGGCAGTTCCTCCGTGGTCTCGGCCAGCCACCCGTCGACGTCCTCCATCTTCGCCGCGGCGAACTTGCCACCCTCGATCAGCCCGCCCGCCGTGATGACCTCCTCGTGCAGCCGCGTGCCGCCGCTGCCGGTGATGACCACGCGGCCGTGCGCGACCACAGCGGGCTGTCGCAGCACCCCGTCCGGCACCACCCGGGCCGTCACCCGGGACAGGTGCGCCCCCGGGCCGCTCGACCACAGCTCGGCCCGCAGCAGCCGCAGGCACATCTGCACCAGGCGGTGCCCCAGGTGCATGTGGACCACGTCCGTGCGGTCGCGGGTCTCCGCCTCGTCGAAGACGACGGGGCGCTCCGTGCCGGTGAGCGGGTGGCGCAGGCCGTCGTTGCGGGCGCGCGCCCAGGCGCCGGGCAGCTCGGGCAGCCGGAAGCAGCGGGCGCCGCGCTCCGGCTTGGGATCGGGGACCTCGGTCAGGTCCTTGCGGTGCGCCAGCAGCAGGCCCGTGCGGACGACCCGTTCGACGGTCTCCGGGGTCAGGTGGAGCTGGTGGCGGCTGTCCGTGAGGGCGTCGACCAGGCGCTCCAGGTCGCGGGCGAGGTCGCGCTCGACCTTGAGGACGGCCTTGCCGGACCGCTTGGTGATCTCGGCGTCCGCGGTGGTCCAGTTCGAACGCCGGCCCAGCATCTTCTGCTCGACCTGCGCGGCGATCACCTCGCCCGCGCTGCCCAGGTCCTCACGGATGCGTTCGGTCTTGCGGGCGGCGACGGCGAGGAAGTGCAGCTCGTCCTCCAGGGCGCCGTCGTCATAGCCGGAGTCCGTGTGGTGGTCGTGGGCCGGGTCGAAACCCTGCCAGCCGCGCGGCACGAAGTGGTAGACGTCGACCTGGTCGGCCTTCTGCCCGTGCCGGTCCACACGGCCGTTGCGCTGTTCGAGGCGGTTGGGGTTCCACGGGATCTCCCAGTGCAGCACCCGGTGGCAGTGCGCCTGGAGGTTGATGCCCTCGCTGGCCGCGTCGGTGCCGAGCAGGATCCGGACCGGGGACAGGTCGGGGCTCTCCTGGAAGACCTGCTTGACCTGCTCCCGCTCGTCCTGGTCCTGGCCTCCGTAGAGCTGCGCGATCCGCTCCGCCGGATAACCGGCGGCGATGAGCTGTCCGTACAGCCAGCGCTGGGTGTCGCGGTACTCGGTGAAGACGATCACCCGCTTCGGCTTCCAGTCGCCCAGCGGGCCGTCGGGACAGACGATCTCGTCCAGCCACTCCCGGAAGCGGGCGAACTTGGCGTCCGGCCGCTTCCCGGCGTCCACGGCCCAGGCGTCGAGTTCCTTGAGCAGCTTGTGCTCGTGGTCCGTGAGGGGGCGCATGGCCTGGCGGGCGGCGGTCAGGGCGCGTGCCGCCGCCTCGGCCTGCTCCTGCTCGTTCTCCTCCTCGGCCTCCTCGACGCCGTCGATCAGGGGACGCAGCACCCGGACACTCGGGGCCGGTTCTTCCACGGGCCGGGTCGGGCGGGACGTCATGGTCTTCAGATGGGTGCTGATCGTCTCCGCGAACGCCTTCGGCGACGACAGGAAGCGCTTCTTCAGGAGGGTCGTCACGAAGTCGGCGGCCGTCCGGCCGGCCTTCCCGTCCCCCTGGCCGTCACGGCGCGAGCGCGCGTAGGCCGCCAGCTTCGCGTACGCCTCCCGCGCCGCGTCGCTGTAGTCGACCTCCAGCGCGTGCGGCACCCGGCGGGGGAAGCGGGGCTTGCCGTTCCACAGCGGTGGCAGGTCCGACTTCATGCGGCGCACCATCACCCGGCGCAGCTGCTCCTCGGAGGGCTTGACGCCGCGGGCGAACCGGTGGTCGTCGAGGAGTTCCAGGAGCGCGGTGAAGGACTCCAGGTAGCCGTTGTGCGGGGTCGCGGAGAGGAAGAGGCGGTGCTCGCAGTGTGGCGCGAGCAGCTTCACGGCTCGGGTGCGCTGCGAGTCCACGGCGTACTTTCCGGTGCCCGAGGGCGCGCACGTGTGCACCTCGTCCACGACCAGCAGGTCGAAGGCGCGCGGGTACTCCGGCACGGGTGGCAGCAGCTCCCGAAGCATCCGCAGCGGGCGCTCGCGCTTCAGCCAGTCGATCGAGACGATCAGACGCGGGTGGTGGGTCCAGGGGTTGGCGTACAGCCCGGCCGATCGGCGCAGGTCACGCAACATCCTGGTGTTGACGATCCGGAAGTCCAGGCCGAACTTGTCCCGCATCTCGTCCCGCCACTGAAGGGTCAGGCCGGCGGGGCAGACGATCAGCATGGAGCGGGCGCGGTGGCGCAGCATCAGCTCCTGCATCACCAGACCGGCCTCGACCGTCTTGCCCAGACCGACGTCGTCCGCGATCAGCAGGTTCGTGCGGGGCATGGACAGGGCGCGGACCACCGGGTCCAGCTGGTAGTCCTGGATCTCGACGCCCGAGCGGAACGGCGCCTGGAGGGCCGTCTTGTCGGCGGAGGCGATGGCTCCCCAGCGCACCGCGTCCAGGAAGGCGTCCAGACGGCCGGGGTCGTCGAAGCCGCTCTTCGGCGACGGCAGTTCGTACTGATCGTGGACGTCGGTGGCCTGTTCCAGCTCCCAGACCACCCGCAGTTCCTCGTCCCGGCCGTCGCTTTCCAGCGAGGAGAGGGTGATCAGGTGGCTGGGAGCGGCTTCCGCAGCCCGGGCGGGATCATCGCTCGCGGCGGTCGAGCGGAGGACGTCGGTCACCACCCAGGGGCGGTTGCGTACGGTCACTCGTTGCCCCGGGGCCGGCACAGGTGAGCTGGGCGAAGCCTCAACTTCCGTCGCCTGCATGACGTGCGCCACCGTTCTCGTCCCCCAGCCTCGCTGAACACACTGCTGCTGCGATCGTAAGAGACCGGGTGGAAGGGGGATGGTGATATGGCTGCACCACCCACTGAAAGGGAGCGGCCGAAGTGCTCAGCGTGCCACGAACTGGGTCAGGATGGCCTGGACTTCGTAGATGTCGACGCCCTTGGTGAAGGTCTTCTCGATCGGGGCCGGGGTGCCGGAGATCCAGATCTTCAGCTCGGCGTCGAGGTCGAAGGTGCCCGCCGTTTCCACCGAGAAGTGGGTGATGCTGCGGTAGGGCACCGAGTGGTACTCCACCTTCTTGCCGGTGATGCCCTGCTTGTCGACCAGGATCAGACGCCGGTCGGTGAACAGGATCGTGTCGCGGATCAGCAGGAACGCGGCGTGCACCTGTTCGCCGTGGCCGAGGAGGCGGGCGTAGTCCTGCTGGGCCGACTGCGGACTCACGGTGTGCGCGTTGCCGAACAGTGCCATCGTTGTCTCCCTCATGTGTGGTGCCATGAGTGTCCCGGTCGAACGCACCCTGCGCACCCCGATCGAGCGGATCCCCCGCGACCGGCCCCGGGCCGCAGCGGTAGTGGTCCGCAGCGGCTCAGGAGCCGGCGGGCCGGGCGTGCCCGGGCTCGGCGGTGAACAGTTACTCCTGTGTGTCCACCGTGATGGCGCGGTCGAAGCAACGAGTGAGGGTGTCCGGGTCCGGACACACGTGAAGGGGCCGGAAGACCTCCTTGGGGACAGCGATGTCCCGCATGTCCAGGAGCCGCAGCACCGCCCCGGCCCATGCCGCCGTGTATCCGGCGGTGTAGCCCCGGGCCCATTCCTCGTCCTCGTGCTCGTCGTCGGGCCGCTTGTCCATCCTGGCCCGGATGCGGGCCATGTCCCGGAGGGAGAGGGAGCCCTGTCGTCTCAGCTTCTCCAGCCCGGATCCGGTGCTTGCCCTCATGGGCTGACGAGACCATGAGGGCCATGGAACCGAGCAGAGAGCCGCATTTCCGGCGGAGGGAAGGCGTTCACTCTTTCGGGGATCAGCGGAACGCGCTCTGCCCCCGGTGAGAACCGGGGGCAGAGCGCGGTGCCGGAGGGTCGCGGGTCACGCCCGTGACTACGCGGGCTCGCCGCCGAAGCGCTCCTTGTAGGACTCCAGGTCGTCATCCGTGAGCTTGGCGAACAGGACGGGCGGGATGGTGAACGGCGTGCCCGCCGGGACGGAGTCCAGCGACTTCGCCTCCTCGGCCGTGACCCAGCGCGCCGTGTCGTTCTCCAGGGAGAACACCTCGCGCATCGTCTTCGCCGAGGTCGGGATGAACGGCTCGGAGAGCACCGCGTAGAGGTGGATCAGGTTCATCGCCGTACGGAGGGTGAGGGCCGCGCCCTCGGGGTCGGTCTTGATCTCCAGCCAGGGGGCCTTCTCCTCCAGGTAGGAGTTGCCCGCCGACCACAGCGCACGCAGGGCTGCCGCCGCCTTGCGGAACTGGATGGTCTCCATCTGGGACTCGTACTCCGCGAGCAGCCGGGCGATCTCCTCGCCCAGCTTCGCCTCCGCCTCGCCCGGCTCGGCACCCGCCGGCACCTCGTCGCCGAAGCGCTTGCGGGAGAAGGACAGGACGCGGTTGACGAAGTTGCCCAGGGTGTCGGCCAGGTCCTTGTTCACCGTGGCGGTGAAGTGCTCCCAGGTGAAGGACGAGTCGTCCGACTCGGGGGCGTTGGCCATCATGAAGTAGCGCCAGTAGTCGGCGGGGAGGATCTCCAGGGCGTCGTGGGTGAAGACGCCGCGGCGCTGCGAGGTGGAGAACTTGCCGCCGTAGTAGTTCAGCCAGTTGAAGGCCTTGATGACGTCGACCTTCTTCCAGGGGGCGCGGGTGCCCAGCAGGGTCGCCGGGAACATCACGCTGTGGAAGGGGACGTTGTCCTTGCCCATGAACTGCGTGTAGTGGACGTCCGCGTCCGCCTCCCACCACCAGGAGCGCCAGTCACGGTTCTCCGGGTCCTGGTCCGCCCACTCCTTCGTCGCGCCGATGTACTCGATCGGCGCGTCGAACCAGACGTAGAAGACCTTGCCCTCGGCGGCGAGGTCCGGCCACGTGTCGGCGGGGACCGGGACGCCCCAGTCCAGGTCACGGGTGATCGCGCGGTCGTGCAGGCCCTCGGTGAGCCACTTGCGGGCGATGGAGGAGGCGAGGACGGGCCAGTTGTCGGCCCGCTCGTCGACCCACGCCTCGACCTCGCCCGCCAGGGCCGACTGCAGGAGGAAGAGGTGCTTGGTCTCGCGGACCTCCAGGTCGCTGCTGCCGCTGATCGCCGAGCGGGGGTCGATCAGGTCCGTCGGGTCCAGGACGCGGGTGCAGTTCTCGCACTGGTCGCCGCGGGCCTTGTCGTAGCCGCAGTGCGGGCAGGTGCCGATGATGTAGCGGTCGGGCAGGAAACGGCCGTCGGCGTTCGAGTACACCTGGCGGATCGAGCGCTCCTCGATGAAGCCGTTCGCCTTGAGCTCGCGCGCGATCTCCTGCGTGATCTCGCGGTTCTGCGGGGAGGAGCTGCGGCCGAAGTAGTCGAAGGCCAGGTTGAAGCCGTCGTAGATCGCCTTCTGCTGGTGGTGCGCCTCGGTGCAGAACGCGTCCACGGGCACGCCCTGCTCCTTGGCGGCGAGCTCCGCGGGGGTGCCGTGCTCGTCCGTCGCGCAGATGTAGAGCACCTCGTGGCCCCGCTGGCGGAGGTAGCGGGAGTACACGTCGGCCGGGAGCATGGACCCCACCATGTTGCCCAGGTGCTTGATCCCGTTGATGTACGGAAGGGCGCTGGTGATGAGGTGTCGAGCCATCGCGGGCTGCTCCCAAGTCGCTACGCGGAGTGACGATCTCGTGGTCTCGGTCGTCTACGGAACCTTGAAATCGTAGCTGACACGGGTACGCCGCCCGCCTCCCGTTTCTACGCGGTGGGAGCGGGCGGCGTCGGGTGGCCGTCGGGTGGTGCGGGGGGTCAGGGGCGCCAGTTCGCCAGGACGCCCTCGTAGAGCTCCTTGTCCGTGAGCTCGCGGGGGGTCTCGCCGGCGAGGAAGTGGGACGTGTTGGGGGTCCTGAGCTTGCGGAGGTAGTCGAAGGCCTTGTTCTCCGGGTCGCCGAAGGCGACGAAGGAGAAGAAGACGGCGGGGTGTGTCTCGGCGGCGTTGGTGAGGGCCTGGGTGGCGGGGGTCTTGGCGTCGGGGGCGCCGTCGGTCTGGAAGACCACGAGGGCGGGGGTGGCGGGGGTGGTGGGGGTACCGGTCGCTGCCGTCGTCTTGTCGTGGTGGGCGAGGACGGCTTCCACGGCGGCGTGGTAGCTGGTGCGGCCCATGCGGCCGAGGCCGGCGTGCAGTTCGTCGATCTTGTTCTCGTGGTCGGTGAGGGTGATCTCGCCGGTGCCGTCGAGTTCCGTGGAGAAGAAGACGACCGGGACCGTGGCCTCGGGGTCCAGGTGGGCCGCGAGGGCGAGGGTCTGCTCGGCGAGGGCCTGGGCGGAGCCGTCCTTGTAGTACGGGCGCATGGAGGCGGAGCGGTCGAGGACGAGGTAGACCTTGGCGCGGGTGCCGGTGAGGTCATGGGTCTTGAGGGCGGTGGCGGCGGCCTTGTAGGCGGTGGTGAGGCCGGGGGCGCGGGACTTGACCTTGGTGAGGGGGAGGGCGGGCGCGGCGTCGCTCTCGGGTGTCGGCTCGGGTGTCGGCTCGGGCTCGGTCTCGGGCTCGGCTTCGCTTTCGGCCGGGTTGTTCCCACCCGCACCACCCGTGCGGCTTTCGTCGGCGGGTGCGGGTGGCCCCTGTGGGGCCGGGTCGCCGTCGCCGTCGGCGGGTGCGAGTGCGGATGCGGGTGCGGTTGTGGGTTCCGGGTCGGGGTCGGAGGTGGGGTCAGCCGCCTCGGGCTCGGGCTCGGGCGTTGCCTTCGGCTCGGGCTCGGGCGTTGCCTTCGGCTCGGTCTCGGGCGTTGCCTTCGGCTCGGTCTCGGGCGTTGCCTTCGGCTCGGGCTCCTGCGTTGCCTTCGGCTCGGGCTCCTGCGTTGCCTTCGGCTCGGGCTCCGGCTCCTGCGTCGTCTTCGGCTCCGGCTCGGCTTTTGTCTTCTCGGCCGTGACGGCCTCGGCCTCGGCGGCCGCCTCGGGCTTCTCGGGCTCTTCCGTCACCGTCGGCTCTGCGGCCGCCGGCTTTTCCGCCTCCGCTGCCTTCTCCTCGGCAACCGGCACCTCGTCTTCGTCCCGCTGCTCCTCGGCCACGGGCTGCTCGGCGATCTCCGGCTCCTCCGCCGCAGGGTTCTCGGCCACGGTCGGGTTGTCAGCCACGGTCGGCTTCTCGGCCACGGCCGGCTTCTCGGCCACGGCCGATTCCTCGGCCACGGGCTGCTCGGCCACGGCCGGGTTGTCAGCCACGGTCGGCTCCTCGGCCACGGGCTGCTCGGCGATCTCCGGCTCCTCCGCCGCAGGGTTCTCGGCCACGGTCGGGTTGTCAGCCACGGCCGGCTTGTCAGCCACGGTCGGCTTCTCGGCCACGGGCTGCTCGGCGATCTCCGGCTCCTCCGCCGCAGGGTTCTCGGCCACGGTCGGCTTGTCAGCCACGGCCGATTCCTCGGCCACGGGCTGCTCGGCCACGGCCGGGTTGTCAGCCACGGTCGGCTCCTCGGCCACCGTCGGCTTGTCAGCCACGGTCGGCTTCTCGGCTACGGGCTGCTCGGCTACGGGCTGCTCGGCGATCTCCGGCTCCTCCGCCGCAGGGTTCTCGGCCACGGTCGGGTTGTCAGCCACGGTCGGCTTCTCGGCCACGGTCGGCTTGTCAGCCACCGTCGGCTCCTCCGCCACCGTCGGCTCCGTCGGCTCCGGCGGCTCCACCGTCGTCTCCGTCGACCGCGTCGGGCGAGGGACCGTCACGTTGTCGAACGCCGCCGATACGAGGTCGTGTGCCTCGCGGGGTTCGGGGACGCCGGCCGTCGGGGTGGGGTTCGGTTCCGGGGAGGGGGGCGGGACCTTCCGGTCCGCCGCGGGGGCCGTCGACGTCCGCCGGGCGGCGGTGTCCGCGCCGGTCGACTTCGATCCGCCCGCGGACGCCGCTCCGCCCGCCGCCGTCGCTCCACCGGCCGTCGCCGTCGACTCCACGGCGGCCGAGGTCTCCTCCGGCGCCGTCGACTTCGGCTGTTCCGTCGTCGACGGGTCCTCGGCCGTCGTCGTCCGAGCCGCACTCTCCGCCTCGACGGTTCGTGACTTGCGGGACCGGCCGAACGCGTTCCGCAACCGAGTGAGAATGCCCATGTGCGCGCAACCCTTCGCGTGAGTTGAAGCCCGTCAATCCCTGGCCAGGACGGACACGTAAGGTTAGCGGCCCTCTCGGGCGATCTTGGGCAGGGTCGGGTGTGCGGGACTCACCCTGTCAAGAGCCACATCCGGCCTGCACAGATGTCCGCCTGCTGAACCGGGTCAACCGCCGTACGGCAGCCCCGGGTTCACTCCTTGTTCACCGGGGCGCCCGGCTCCCGCACATATGTGCCCCTACGGTCGCGCTGTGACTCAGGGCATCCAAGGAGAGAGCAAAGTGCGCAAGCTGCTGCCGTTGATCGGAACGCCGTCCGGTTCGCACCCTGGTGGGCGGTCCGCCATGACCTGTCGTTTCCGCTGTGGGGACGCCTGCTTCCACGAGGTGCCCAACACCAGCTCCAACGAGTACGTCGGTGACGTGATCGCCGGTGCCCTCAGCCGGCGGTCGATGATGCGGGCCGCGGCCGTCGTGACCGTGGCCGCCGCGGGCGCGGGTGCCGTGGGTGTCGCCCGGGCGCCGCAGGCCGGTGCCGCGACGGGCGCCGCTGCCGCCGCTCCCGGGGCCGCGCGGCGCGCCCACCGGGGCGCCCGCGGACTGCGCTTCGCCCCCGTCGCCCCCAACACCGCCGACGCCGTCACCGTGCCGGACGGCTACCGGCAGAACGTCGTCATCCGCTGGGGCGAGCCCATCCTGCGCGGTGCGCCCGCCTTCGACCCGGAGAAGCAGACGGCCAAGGCCCAGGCCGGGCAGTTCGGGTACAACTGCGACTTCCTCGCCCTGCTCCCGCTCCCCGGGGAGCGCGGCCGGCAGCTGCTCGTGGCCAACCACGAGTACACCGACGAGATGCTGATGTTCCGCGGGTACGACGCCGCCGAGCCCACGCGCGAGCAGGTCGAGATCGCCTGGGCCGCGCACGGGCTGTCGGCCGTGGTGGTGGAGGGCGACCGGAGGACCGGGAAGCTCACCGCCGTGTCCCGGCACCAGCTGAACCGGCGGGTCACCGCCACCACCGAGTTCCGGCTCACCGGGCCCGTCGCCGGGTCCGGCCTCGTGCGGACCTCCGCCGACCCCGGCGGCACCAAGGTGCTCGGCACCCTCAACAACTGCTCCGGCGGTGTCACCCCGTGGGGCACGACCCTGCACGGCGAGGAGAACTTCAACCAGTACTTCGCCCACGGCAGCCGGCCCACCGACAAGCGGTACGGGATCGGGTCCGGGGCGACCGAGCGGAAGTGGGAGCGGTTCGACAAGCGGTTCGACGTCGCCCAGGAACCCAACGAGGTGCACCGGTTCGGGTACGTGGTGGAGTTCGACCCGTACGACCCGGACTCCACGCCCCGCAAGCACACCGCCCTCGGACGCTTCAAGCACGAGGCGGCGACCGTGCGGCTGACGCACGACGGGCGGCCCGTCGTGTACTCCGGTGACGACGAGCGGTTCGACTACTTCTACAAGTTCGTCGGCAGCAAGCGGATGAGGCACGGCACCTCCCGTGCGGTGCGCGAGCACAACCTCTCGCTCCTCGACGAGGGCACCCTGTACGTCGCCAGGCTCACCGGTGACTCCCCGGCCATCGAGATCGACGGCACGGGCAAGCTCCCGGACGACGGCGAGTTCGACGGCAGCGGCGAGTGGATCCCGCTGGCCACGGCCACCGCGAAGGGAGCCGTCTCGCACGTGGAGGGGATGAGCGCCGAGGAGGTGTTCGTCTTCACGCGCCTCGCCGGTGACAAGGTCGGCGCCACCAAGATGGACCGGCCCGAGGACATCGAGCCCAACCCGGTGACCGGCAAGGTGTACGTCGCCCTCACCAACAACTCCAACCGCGGCGTCGGCTCCAACGCCAAGGCCGACGAGGCCAATCCGCGCCACGCCAACAAGCACGGGCACGTGCTGGAGCTGACCGAGCGGTGGAACCGGCCGGAGAGCACGCGGTTCGCCTGGTCGCTGTTCCTCGTCGCCGGTGACCCGGAGGACCCGGCGACCTACTTCGCCGGGTTCCCGAAGGACGGCGTCAGCCCCATCTCGTGCCCCGACAACGTCGCCTTCGACCCGTACGGCAACCTGTGGATCTCCACCGACGGCTCCCAGCTCGGCTCGCACGACGGCCTGTTCGGCGTGGCGACGCGGGGGGAGCGGCGCGGTGAGCTGAAGCAGTTCCTGACCGTGCCGACGGGCGCCGAGACCTGCGGCCCGATCGTCCAGGACCGGCGCGTGCTCGTCGCGGTGCAGCACCCGGGCGAGGTCGACGGCGCGTCCGTGGAGCAGCCGGCCAGCACCTGGCCCGACGGGCCGGGCACCTACGTCCGTCCGGCCGTCGTGGCCGTGTGGCGTGCGGACGGGCGCGACATCGGCGTCTGAGCCTCGCGCAGGCCGTCACGGGGGCCGGGCCCGGTGGAGTCAGGGCAGGGCCGGGCCCGGTGGTGCGTGCGGGCCACCGGGTGCCGGCCGCTGCCGGTCCAGCCACTCCCGGTACGCCGGTGCCTGCCGGGCCGCTTCCCGGTACGCCTCCTCCAGCGCGGGGTAGACGCCGTCCAGGTCGGTCTCGGTGCGCGCCGCGACGAGCAGCCGTACGCCGAGCGGATCGCCCTTGAGGCGGCGGACCGCCATGTCGGGCCGGGGCGTGCGGGTCGGCTGGCACACGGTGACGACCTCGCCGGTCGCGACCAGGGCGTCGGCGGTGTGGTAGTCGCCCTGCAGCACGTGGGGGCTGACCCCGGCGGTGCGGAACATCCGCTGCACGGCGTCCCATTCGCCGTCCACGGTCGGGTCGATCATCCAGCGGTCGCCGGCCAGGTCGCGCAGGTCCACCTCGGCTCGCGCGGCCGCCGGATGGTCGGCGGGCAGGGACACGAACTGCGGCTCCCGTTCCAGCAGGACCCGCAGCCGTAGGTCCGCGGGGACGCGCAGCGGGCAGCCCTCCACCTCGTGCACGAACGCGACGTCGAGCTGGCCGTCGACGACCATGCGGAGCAGGGCGTTGGCGGAGACGTTCATGTGGAGGGTGGGCTCCCTGCCGTCGGCGCGCAGACGGCGCAGCCAGCCCGGCAGGGCCTTGCTCGCGGTCGAGCCGATGCGCAGGCCCGTGCCGCCGGCCGCCGCCCTCGCCTCGACCACCAGCACGTGCATGTCGGCCAGGAGCGGCCGGGCGCGGTGCAGCACCAGCCGGCCCATTGGGGTGGGCCGGCAGCCGGTGCGCGTGCGCAGGAACAGCCGGCCGCCGAGCTCCTGCTCGATGCGACGCAGCTGCGTGCTCAACGACGGCTGGGCGACGCCCAGTTGCCGGGCAGCGCGGTGCAGACTGCCGGTGTCGGCTATGGCGCACAGCACGCGGAGGTGCCTCACCTCGAGCTCCATGGTTCGTGAGGCTATGGCGGGAGCGCGGCTTTAACCAGCCGTACAAAACACCGCCGAAGGTCATGAAGGGGGCCGGCGATAGCTCTGCCCTATCCCCGGTTGCCATCATCACAGGCGCCGCTCGGGCATCGAGACTCACCGGTGACGACTCATCCCCCCACCTAGGAGTCCTCGATGCGAAAGCCCCTGTCCGCCCTGGCGGTTCTCGGTCTCGGCCTGGCAACGGCCGGCCTCGGTACGGCGGTTCCCGCCGCGGCGTCCCCGGTCCCGGCGTCCCCGGCCGCGCACGCCGGGTTCGTCGCCCCGTCGACCCAGCAGGCCGAGTCCGACGCCAGCGAGGCGTTCTTCCAGGCCGTCCTGAAGTCCGTCGCCGAGAAGCGGGCCGCGAACCCCACGTCCACCGCGGCCGTCACCGTCGTCTACAACGCCTCCCGGGCGCCCTCGTTCAGCACGCAGATAGCGCGCAGCGCACAGATCTGGAACAGCTCGGTGTCGAACGTGAAGCTCCAGTCGGGCTCCGCGTCGTCGGCGGACTTCACCTACTGGGAGGGCAACGACTCCCGCGGCTCGTACGCCTCGACCGACGGGCACGGCAGCGGCTACATCTTCCTCGACTACGCGCAGAACCAGCAGTACGACTCCACGCGGGTCACCGCCCACGAGACCGGTCACGTCCTCGGCCTGCCCGACCACTACACGGGTCCGTGCAGCGAGCTGATGTCCGGGGGCGGGCCCGGCACGTCCTGCACCAACGCCTACCCGAACGCCACCGAGCGCTCCCGTGTCAACCAGCTGTGGGCCAACGGTTTCGCGGCGGCGATGGAGAAGGCGCTGGAGAAGTCCGGCCGCCGGTAAGCCGATTGCTTCCGGATCCTTCTGGATCCCCCCGGATCCCCCCGGATCCCCCCGATCCCCACCTGATCCCCCACACCGGTGCGGCCGCTCCTCGCAGGGCGGCCGCACCGGTGTGTGTCGGGTTCCCGACCGGGTCACCGGCCCTCGTGCAGCGTCAGGTCCGTGACCACCGCCCGGTGGTCCGTGTCCGCCAGGTCCAGGGTGCGGGCGCGGTCCGCGGCGAAGTGCTCCGACACCAGGACGTGGTCGATCTGCGCACCGAACGTCGGGGCGGTCCGTGCCGGCCAGGTCGCCGTGCGGTCGACGCCGGCGAGGCGGGCGGCGTCGTACAGCCCGGTGTCGAGGATGCGCCCGAAGGCGGCGTGGTCCTGCGAGGCGTTGGAGTCGCCGGCCATCACGAGCGGGGCGCCGCGGTCGGCGCGGGCAGCGTCGCGCAACGCGCCCAGTTCGCGTTTCCACAGGTCCACCTGGCCGGGCAGCGGGGGCATGGGGTGGGCGAGTTGCGGCCGTACCGGGTGTCCGTCGACGTCGGCGACCGCCGCAGGCATGCCCAGGGCGGCGGTGACGCCGGGCGCGGGGCGCAGCGGGAAGCGGCTGAGGACGACGGAGCCCTCCGGGCCACGGCCCTCGGCGGCCCGGCGGTGCGGGTAGTCCCGGGAGAGGTCCCGGACGCTGCACAACCCGACGTCCCTGACGACCGGCGGTCCGCGGCTGCTGGACCTCGCGCGGCTGGTGCGCGGGCTGGACCTGCCGGTGGTGGAGGACCGCGTCTGGTCGTTCCTGCACCCGTCCGGTGACCCGCTCGCCGCGCTCGCCCCGGCCCTGACCCATGTCGTCGACGGGCTGTCCAAGCGGGTCGCCCTAGGCCTGACCGCGGGCTTCCTCGTCGTGCCGCCGCCCCGGGCCGCGGCGGTGGCCGACGCGGTGCGCTCGGGCGGCTGGAACGCGGGGCGGTTCGCGCTGGAGGCGGCCGTGCGGTGGGCCGCGGAGGGCACTGTGGCGCGGTTGGTGGCGGACAAGCGGGCCGACGCGGCCCGGCGGCAGCGGATCCTCGTCGAGGAGCTCGGGGGCTTCGCCGTACGGTCCTATCCGCACGCCTGCCTCGCCTGGTGGGAGCTGCCCGCCCCGTGGCGCGCCGGCTCCTTCACGGCGCCGCGGCGGCGCACCGCATCGCCGTCACGCCCGGCCCGGCCTTCGCCGTGGCGCCCGGGCACACGCCGGACGCGGTCAGACTGGGGCTCGCGTCGGCTCCGGAGCCGGATCTGCGACGGGCGCTGCGGACCCTCGCGCGGGTCGCCGAGCGGCGGGCCGGGGACCGCGGGGGCCCGTGAGCCACGCGACGAGCGCCACCGTGAGGCCGAGCGCGAACAGCCCCCAGGACACCGTGCGCAGGGTGGCCGTCAGGGCGTCGTAGACCGCGCCGGCGGCCGGGCGGTGCAGGGTGCCGGGCAGGTCGGCGAGGGTGAGGCGGCGGCCGGCGGCGACGGCGAGGGCGAGCAGGCCGCCGCCCAGGGCCGTGCCGAGGCCGAGGGCGGTGACCGCGCGGCGGCGGCACGCGGCGACGCCGATCCCGGCGGCGGCCAGGACGGCCGCGGTGATCGGCAGCCAGAAGGCGGCGGTGTCCAGCACGTGGTACCCCTTGCGCAGTCGGTGCACGTCCTCGGCCGGGAGCACCTCGACGCGGGTGTGCGTGACCGGGATGCGGTGGGCGAACGGCACGTGGTCGTGGGCGAGCCGGCGTTTGACCCGGTCGGTGACCGGGGCGAGGTCGACGGTGACGGGTGCCGCGCGGTCGCCGTCGTCGCGCAGGGCGCGCAGCACGGCGGCGTGGACGGCCCCGTTCGCCGTGTCCCAGGCGGTGCGGAACACCTCGGTCCGTGTGAACGAGCGGGCCGCGTCCTGGACGAAGGCCCCGGCGGCACCGTGCAGGGCGCCACCGCCGAGCTCGGGTCCGGCCTCGCGCAGGACACCGTCCGCGAGGGCGTCCGCGACCCCCTCCCGCACGTCCGGGTCGGTGGAGAGCGGTGCCATCGTGCGGACGTAGCGGCCGGTGTCGGTCAGCCCGTACGCCGCCCAGGACGCCAGCACCCCGAGCGGCAGGAGCAGGCACGCCAGGACCGGCAGAACGACCGACAGGACGTTCCGCAGCCGTGAGGGCGCCGTCCGGGATGCGGGCGCCGTTTCGCGCTCGGACACCCTTCCAGACAAGGCGCCGCCGGGCCGACGCGCGAGCGCAACGACGCCGCCCGGCCCTCCCCGCCCCCCCTGCCGACCATCCCACCTGCGCAAACGACCCGGTCATGGGGATGCGCCCTCCGGTGGAGGGCTCGCCCGAACAGGTGGCACGGGGAGCGGGGAAGGGAGCCGGCCCGCCGCCCCGGGCCACGCCTCGGACGACGGCCACCCGTGCCCCGGCCGCCTGGCGGGACCCGGGCGGCCGGGCCGTGGTCGTGGGGCGTGGTCGTGGTCGTGGTCGTGGGGCGTGGGGCGTGGCCGTGGGCGTGGTCGTGGGGCGTGGGGCTTGGGCGTGGGCGTGGCTTGGCCGTGGGGCGTGGGCGTGGGCGTGGGGCGTGGGCTTGGTCATGGGGCTTGGTCGTGGGGCGTGGGCGTGGGCGTGGCTTGGCCGTGGGGCGTGGGCGTGGGGCGTGGGCTTGGTCATGGGGCTTGGGCGTGGGCTTGGTCATGGTCATGGGGCTTGGGCTTGGTCATGGGGCTTGGGCGTGGGCTTGGTCATGGTCATGGGGCTTGGGCGTGGGCGTGGCTTGGTCGTGGGGCTTGGGCGTGGGGCGTGGGCTTGGTCATGGGGCTTGGTCGTGGGGCGTGGGCGTGGGCGTGGCTTGGCCGTGGGGCGTGGGCTTGGGCGTGGGCTTGGTCATGGTCATGGGGCTTGGGCTTGGTCATGGGGCTTGGGCTCGGCCATGCGTCCGGGCATCGCCGTCCTCGTCGGCGGCGGGCGGTCCGCGCGGTGGTGCCGGAGCTGATCGCAGCCGGGGACAACGGGCTGCGGCGCAGGCCGGTGGCCGTGCGAGCCCCGGCAGTCCGGCCCGGGGCGTCGTCGTGTCGTCTCTCCTCCGCGCGCATCCCGGCAGCCCGGGCGCCACCGTCTGGGTGCGGGCGGCCGGGAGCGTGTGCTGTGCGCAGCGGTGGATGGGCAGGGCGGCGACGGTGCTGTTGCGGTGGTGCCCGTGCGGTGGTGCCCGCCCGGAGCCCGGGTGGGCGGCCGGGAGCGCGTGCTGTGCGCCGCCGTGCCGGCAGGGCGGCTGCGGTGCCCTTGTGGCGCCCTTGTGGTTGCCCTTGTGGTGCCGCTCGTCCGGGCCCGGTGCCGGTGCCGGTGCCGGGCCCGGTCATCCGAGGGGGCGGCCGGTCGCGTCCTCGTGGGTGTAGTAGCGGTAGAACGTCATCAGCATCACAGCCGCCCCCACGACCAGGCCCAGGCCGGCGGAGCTGTACACGGACGCGTTGGTCTGGCTGTAGAGGAAGCCGGTCGCGCTGCCGGCGAGGACGAACCAGGCCGCCGCGTGCAGTTCGCGGCCCAGGCGTGGCCCGAGTTGCCAGACGGCGGCGAACGCCACGGCGAAGACCAGCGCTGTGACGAAGCCGAACAGCAGGTTCCAGCCGGTGATGGGCCCGCCGTAGCGCCGGTTGGCCGCTGCCCAGTAGCCGTAGACGAGCCCCGCGCAGACGGGCAGGGCGACCTTCATGACCGCGTGGGTGCGCGCGCTGAAGACGTCGGGCCGGCGGCGCTGCACCAGCATCTTGCGTGAGGAGGGTGCCGCATGAGCCATGAGAGCTCTCCTCTCTCTCCTGCCCCTGCTCTCCAGGGCACACCGGGGGACGGCCGCGGGCAAGTCGGCCGTGCGCGCACAACCGGATGCGGCCCGCGCGGGACCGTGTTTCTCTGGGGCCGTGAGACGCCACCGCGGGGAGTACGAACCGCTCGACCGGTACCCCGCCGGGACCGGCGACCGGGACGTCGTAAGGCGACAGGAGTCGCTGCGGGTGGCGGGACGCAGCGTGTCCTGGGTGCCGCCGCTGCTGCTGCTCGTCACCATCGTGGTGGCCGACTACCCCACCACCGGCAAGTTCCGCATGCTCTCCTGGATCGTGCTGGTGCCCGGTATCGCCGCGGCGCTCTGCGGGGTGGCGGTGACGGCCGCCTTCGCGGGCCTGTCGCTCCTCGCCTACGCCCTCGCGGACAGTTCCTGGCCGCACGAGTACCAGTCCGGGCTCCCCGACTTCGTGCTGGTCGCCGTCGGCGGGATCCTCGCCACCCTGGCCTGCGCGGTCCGGGTGCGCGACGAGCGCCGCATGCTGCACATGGCCGACGTCACCGACACCATCCGCCGCACCGTGCTGCGTCCCCTGCCGCCGGGCTGGGGCGGCCTCGACCACGCCGGTGTCTACCTGCCCGCCGACGCCCTCGCCCGCGTCGGCGGCGACTTCTACGACATCCAGCCCGGCCCGCACGGCACCCGCGTCCTGGTCGGGGACGTGCAGGGCAAGGGCCTGGGCGCGGTGGAGGCGGCGGCCGCGCTGCTCGGCACGTTCCGGGAGGCCGGGTACCACGAGGCCCGCCTCACGACCGTCGCCGAGCGGCTGGAGACGCGGATGATCCGGCACCGCGGGCACACGGTCGCCCTGGGCCGCCCGGACGGAGACCGGTTCGCCACGGCCGTCCTGCTCGGCTTCCCCGACGACGAGCGGGAGGCCGTGGACGTCATGGTGTTCGGGCACGAGCCGCCCCTCGCGGTGGGGCCGGGCGGGGTCCGCGCCCTGCCGGTCGAGGTCCGGCTGCCGCTCGGCTTCGGCGACCTCGTCTCCGGCCCGGCCGGCCCACCCGCGGTCCGCAGGCTGCGGGTCGCCGCCGACGAGACGCTGCTGATGGTCAGCGACGGCGTGACGGAGGCCCGGGACGGCGGCGGGGCGTTCTACCCGCTCGCCGAGGACGTGGCCCGTGCCCTCGCCGCCGACCCGGGCACCGCCGAACCGGCCCGCCTCGCCGCCCTCGTACGGGACGGCACGCTGCGGCACTGCGGCGGGCACCTCGTCGACGACACCACGGTGTTCGCCGTCCGGCGCCGGCCCGCGCCCGGCACGGCGGGCGAAGCACCCGAAGGCGGACGTTTGCGGTCCTGATGCCCCCCTTTGCAGCCGCAGCAGTTACGGTGCTGCCGTACGTGATCGCCACAGGGGGAGGGACGATGCCCGGAACCGTGCTGCTGCTGGCGGCCTCGCCGGTGGGCAAGGGGCGCCTCGTGGACGCCGCCTCCGTGCTCCCCGTCCTGGCGGCCGTGCCGCCCGCGGTGCTGTCCGGCACGGACACCGCGAACGTCGTCGAACTCGCCGACCCGCTGGAGCCGCAGGCCGTCCTCACCCGGCTGCGCGCCGCCGCGGCCGCCCCGGGCCCGCTCACCGTGTACGTCACCGGTCAGCTCCAGCTGGACCGCAGGCAACGCCTGCCGCACCTCGCGCTGGCCCGCACCACGCCCTCCACCGCCCGCTACACGGCGTTCCCCTGGCACTGGTTCCGGGAGGAGCTGCGGCTCAGACCGGCCGGGGCCACCACCCTCCTGCTCGACCTGCACGCCGACGCCGAGACCTGGCAGCTGCTGCGGAGCACCCCGCTGGACGCGGGGCGCGGCAACGCCGTGCACGGTCGCGTCGCGCCCCCGCCCTCCCGGCGCAGGGTCGCGGCACCCGCGTACATGAAGGCCGTCGCCACCATCCTGCGCAGCGGATTCCGGCCGCCCGCCGACCAGTTGCACCAGCAGGCGCTCGCCCGGATCGCCCCGGAGAGCGCGGGCACCGACCTCGTGCTGAGCACGCCCGGCCCGTCCGCCGGTGACCCGCACGCCGCCCTCACCGCCGCCGTCCAGTCCGGCCGCCACGCCGACGCCGACGCGCTCGCCGCCCGGCACGAGCAGGCGGCCGCCGCCGCGCACGGGCCCGCCTCCGAGGAGGCCCTGCACTGGGCAGAGGTCCGGGCCGACGTGGCGATGTTCGCCGGGGACGCGGCACGCAGCTGCCACACCTGGCTGACGGTGGCCACCGTCCGCCTGGGCGCCGGGCAGGCGCCGGACTCCCCGGCCGTGGAGGCCGCGGTGGACCGCGCCCACCACCAGTGGGGCCAGGTCCACGACCCCTCGCGGGCCCGGGAGCTGGGGGCCGCGCTGGCCGCGTTGCGGGAGCGGGTGCCCGGGCGGCGCGAGGGCGCGCTCGACCATGTGCAGCGCCAGTTGCGGCAGTTGCAGAGCCAGTTGCAGACCCAGGGCTGACCCGGTCCGCGCCGTCGGTCCGCGCCATTGGTCCGCGCCGTCGGCCTGCCCCGTCGGTCCGCGCCATTGGTCCGCGCCATTGGTCCGCGCCGTCGGCCTGCCCCATCGGTCCGCCCATCGATGCGCGCCGCCGGCCCACCCACCGGTCGGCTCCGCCGGTGTGCACGCGTGCGCCGTGTGCTCCTGGGGTGAAGGGCGCGTGCGGTCGCTCGCGCGGGTCATGTCAAGGGGCTGCCGCGGAGACTGACACGGTGTCATGATGTCGGGTATGGCAGAGGGGGACCATGTGGCTGTCTCAGGCGTACGCGTGCGGCTGGGCGCCGACGCGACGGTAAACGATGTCAGAGCGCTGAAGACGTGGCTGGAGCGGGACAAACCGCTCGCTGAACTGCTCGCCGGCCCGCATCTGCGCATCGAGGAGCGCACCAGGACCGACGGGCCCCCGGGGCGGCTGGGGCCCGACCTGGAGCTGGTGCTCGAACTGCTCAGCGATGTCGCGACGGTCGCGGCGCTGACCGAGTACACCAACCGCGCGCTGAAGACGTGGAAGAACAACCGCCGCCGGCTGCAGGGCGGCGAACCCGACTCCGAGATTCGCCCGCTGGACTCCGACGAGGCGTAGTCCGGTGGGCCGCTTCGATCCGCGCGGCACAGCGAACCGGGCGCTGCTGGTCGGCGTGTCCGAGTACGACCACACGGCACCGGACCCGCAGGGTGTGACCGGGCAGCTGCCCGCCGTCCGGTACAACCGCAAGGTGCTGGCCGACGCGCTGCACCGGGGCGGGATGTTCGGCGCGGGCGAGGTCAGGCAGCTGGCGTCGCCGTCCGCCGAGGAGTTCAACGGGGCGCTCAGCCTTGCCGTCCGCGAGACCGAGGGGCTGCTGCTGCTCTACTTCGCCGGGCACGCCGTCACGTCCACGTCCGGCCGCACCCTGCACCTGCAGATGCGCACCGCGCGGGTCGTCGCGGGCGAACTGCCGGGTGCGGTGAGCTTCGCGCAGGTGCTCGGGGAACTGTGCGTCGCCGAGTGCCGGGCCGAGATGATCCTGGTGATCCTCGACTGCTGCTACGCGGGCAACGCGGCCGAGATCTGGCACCGCTTCGACGCCCCGCTGAGCGCCAAGCGGAAGATCCTGCTGCTGATGAGCGTGCAGCCCAACCGCTGCATCCTGGGCGGCGACGCGGACGAGGCCACGCCGTTCACCCGCGAGGTGGCGGCCGTTCTGAACGCCGGCGGCGAGGTGGGCCTGTCCCGGCTGTATCGCGCCGTGAAGCAGCGGATGGCCGACGCGCGCTACAAGGCGGAGGACGACGACGACCAGTTGCCCCAGGCCCTGGCGCCGCCATGGGACCCGGACGCGGACGTCCTGCTGGGGGCGGGGCCGGTGCGGCAGCGCTCCGGGACGGCCCCGGGCACGGGTCCGGACGAGACACCGGGGGCGACGCCCGACCGGAACGGGTCCGACTCCGTGAACGGGTCCGACTCCGTGAACGGGTCCGGGCCCGCGCCGAGCACAACCACGACGCCCGGCAGGTCCGGCAAGGCCACCGCGCCGGACACAACCACGACGCCCGGCACGTCCGGCAAGGCCACCGCGCCGGACACAACCACGACGCCCGGCACGTCCGGCAAGGCCACCGCGCCGGACACAACCACGACGCCCGGCACGCCCGGCAAGGCCAACACGCCCGCAAAGACCACCACTCCGGGTAAGACCACCCCGACCATCACTCCGGGTAAGACCACCCCGACCACCGCCCCCGGCACGGCCACCCCGACCGCGCCGTCCCGCCCCCCGGACGCCCACCCCCACTCGCACTCCCACCCCTGGCTCCACCTGCTCGCCCGCGTCCGGGTCGTCATGGAACGGCTCGGGAGTCTCGTGCTCAGCGCGCTGCTGGCCCTGCTCGCCACCGGGGCCGGGGGCTACGGCCTCTTCGCGCTGATCGGCGACACGGCGCCCTGCGGGCCGTCGCTGGAGTTACGGGTGCTGACCGATCCCGATCTGGAGCCGGCGATGCGCCGGGCCGCGGACGCCTACGTCGTCTCCCAGGACAACCTGGACGGCGACGGCTGCCGGCGCGGCGGCATCACCGTGTACGGCTCGGGGGCCGCCGGCGTCGTGACAGCGCTGGGCGAGCGGACCGACGCCTGGCAGCAGCCGCGGGAGGACGACAACCCGCAGCGGGACATCGGCCCGCAGCCGGACGTGTGGATCCCCGCCACCCGCGCGGCCGCCGAACGGGCACGGGCCGCCGCGGCCCGGCAGAACCGCGTCTTCGCCCGGCTGGAGACGGACGCCGGGCCGTTCGCGTACTCGCCGGTCGTGCTGGCCGTGCCGGAGCGCCTCGCCACGCGTGTGAAGCCCACCGGGCCGTCGCTGTCCGAGCTGGTCGCCGCCTTCGAGTCGGCGCGGCCCGGGGCCGAAGTGCACCGGCCCGACCCCGCGCTCACCGGCTCGGCGCTGCTGGCGACGACCGGACTGTACGGCGACGACGCCGACGCGGGCCGTGCCGAGCAGGCGCTCACGCGGGCCGGACGGCCCGAGCCCTCGGCCGTCGCGCTGCTGTGCGCGCTGCCCGCCGACGACGCCGTGGACGACCGCAGCGCGGCGCTGGTCCCGGAGTTCCTGCTCAGGAGCGGTGTCGGCTGCCACCCGGCCGACCGCGCCCCGCGCACCGCCGTCTACCCCGGCGACGTCCCCGGTCTGGAGCCGACGTTCGTCCGGGTGCGCTGGGAGGACGGCGACCGGGACCTCCAGGCCCGTGACGCGGAGGCCGAGCGGTTCCGCACCTGGCTGACCGGCGAGGAGGGCCGCGCGGTGCTCGGCGAACAGGGCTTCAGGTCCCCGTCCGGCGCCCGGGACCTCATCGACGCGGACCCGGTGCCCGAGGGCCTCACCGCGTCCGTGCTGCCCGTCGAGTCCGCCGACCCGGCCCGCCTGGAGTCCGTCCTGAAGCGCTACGGCAACGCCCACGGACCGGGCCGGGTGCTGTTCCTCCTCGACAGCTCCGGCTCGATGGCCGGCCGGTGGGACGGCCCCGGCGGCGGTCCGGGCGTGCTCGAGCGGACCCTGACGGGCCTGGGCGGAGAGGACGAGTACGGGGTGTGGGCGCTGCACGGCACGGGCCGCCGTACGCACACCGAGCTGCTGCCCTTCGGCACGCACAGGCTCCCCGAGGCGCAACGCGCCCTGGCGGAGGCCGAGGTACGGGACGCGGAGGCCGATCCGCACGCCGCCCTGCCGGACGCCCTGGAGTTCCTGCGGAAGCGCGGCAGCGACGACGAGCGGCCGCAGCTGATCGTGTACCTCACCGACGGCGAGGACGACACCCGGCTGGCCGGCGGCAACCTCGACGAGGTGGTGGAGCGGGCGAAGGAGTCGGGTGTGCCCGTGGCGATGGTCACGCTGAACAGCGGCGGCTGCGACAGGAACCGGCCGGGCACGCTCGTCGCCGAGGCCGCGGGGGGCCGCTGCCTGGACGCCGCGGACGACCTCGTGCCCGCCCTGCACGACGAGGTCGCCCGGACCGGGACGGGGGAGGAATGAGCGGAGCCCGTGCGCTGACCCGCCGCCTCGCGGCCGCCGCGCTGTCGCTGCTGGCCCTGGCCGCCTGTACCGGGGGCGAGGACCGGGAGCAGCCGACCGCCGCCGACGGTTCGTCCCGGATCGTGGTGGCCAGCGGCCAGGACGTCACCGGCAAGAACGGCATCCGGCAGCAGCTCATCGACGCCTGGAACGCCAAGGAGGGCGGGCACGGCTACCAGGCCCGGCTGGTCGAGCTCCCCGGCTCCGCCGACCAGCAGCGCAGCCAGCTGCTCGGCGCCCTGCAGTCCGGCAGCGCCTCCTACGACGTGGTGAACCTGGACGTCACCTGGGTTCCCGAGTTCGCCGCCGCCGGCCTGATCCGCCCGCTGACCGACGCGGCGGTGGAGTCCCCCGAGGACCTCGTCCCGTCCGTCGACAGGACGTCGTACTGGGAGGACGAGCGCTACGCGGTGCCCTTCAACAGCGACGCGGGCCTGCTCTACTACCGCAAGGACCACCTGCGGGCCGCCGGCGCGGCCCGGACGGACCTGCGCGAGGGCGTCGGCCGGGCCGAGCTGCAGGACCTGTTCGACCTGGTCGGCCGGGAGCACGAGGCGGGCTGGACCACCCAGCTCGCCGCCTACGAGGGCCGTACGGTCAACGCGATCGAGGCGTTCGCCTCGGCCGTGCCGGACTTCGAGCTGACCGACGAGCACGGCGCGTACGCCACGGACGTGACCGAGCTGACGGCGGGCGTGACCGAACTGCGCGAGCGCACGGTCTCGCCGTACACCCTCAAGGACGCCTACCGGTCCCGTGAGGCGGAGGCGCTCAGCGCCTTCTCGGAGGGCCGCACGACCTTCCTGCGGCACTGGCCGTACGTCTACCCGAGCCTGTACGGGACCTTCGGGGACGACCTCGGCGTGACCCGGCTGCCCGGCACGGCGGTGCTCGGCGGGCAGAACCTCGCGATCACCTCGTCGACGTCGGACGCGCGGGCCGCCAAGGCCGCCGAGCTGATCGCGTTCCTGACCGATCCGGACAGCGAGCGCTGCCTGCTGCGCGCAGGGTTCGCCGCGACGCGCACCTCCGCCTACGGGGACCCCGCCGGCACCCCGCAGTGCCGGCACGCCGCCGCCTACTCGGCGAGCCCGTCGGCCTCGCCGGACGAGGAGAGCGCCGACCGCAGGGCACCCGACCGGCTCGCCAACGGGCTCAGCTACTCCCGCGACATCCTGCTCCCGGCTCTGCGTGAGGCGGTGCAGCGCCCCCGCACCCCGGCCTACGGGGCCGTCACCCAGACCCTCACCACGGAACTCGACGCGCTGTACGGCGCCCGGCCCGCGGACCGGCCCCGCCCGACCGACGCGGAGATCGCGCGGCGTCTCGACGAGGCGCTGAGACGCGTCCTGTCCGGTTGAGCCCCGGTCACCGCTGACGGGCCCGCGCGCAAGCCGCCGCGGCGGTGTGCTCAGCGGGCGTCGGCGACCGTCCGCTCCTCGTGCCGCGGCTCCTCCGCCCGCGCCGGCCCCGCGTTGGCCTCCGGCAGCAGCGTCGCCACGGCGACGAGGGCGGCGGTCAGGCTCCGGGCGTACCGCTCGGCGGTGCGTGTGCGTCCGAGCACGGCGACCCCGCAACAGCGGCGGTGACGATGGCGGCGGATGTCGAGCGTCCGCGGTCACAGCGCTCAACACTCCGTTTAACCTAGGAGCTGTAGCTGCCGAACGGCAAGAGGAACAGGGGGAGTTGGCGTGGGGGAGCGGGACGATCCGGGGACCATCGGCCGCCGGGTGCAGCGGCTGCGTGCGGAACGCGGACTGACGCAGCGGCAGTTGGCGGAACCCGTCTACACCCCGGCGTACATCTCCACGTTGGAGTCCGGCCGCGTGCGGCCCTCCGACGACGCCCTGCGGCATCTCGCGCAGCGGCTCGGCGTCGCCTTCGACGAGCTGGCGACCGGGCGTTCGGCGCGGCTCGTCACCGAGGTGCGGCTGCGGCTGACCGAGGCGCGGCGGACGCTGGCGGTCGGCGAGAGCGAGGCGGCGGCGGAGCAGTACGCCGCACTGCTCACCGAGGCCGAGGCGCACGGCCTGGCCGCCGAGCGGTCGGCCGCGCTCCTCGGGCTCGGCGAGTGCGCCCTGGAGACGGGCGAGCTGGTCGCGGGCCGGCAGTACTTCGAGCGGGCCGAGGCCTGTCTCGCCGAGGCGCCCCTGCCCGCCCGCGTACCGGCGCTGCGCGGCCGGGCCGTCGCGCACTACCTCGCCGGTGAACTCCGCTACGCCGTCTACCTGCTGGAGTCCACCCTCGACGAACTGAACCGCGGCGGCCTCCACGACCCCGACGCCCTGCTGCTGCTCTACGCCAGCGCCATCGGCCCGTACATGGACATGGGCGCCCACGCCCGGGCCGCCCAGGCCGCCGAGTTCGCCCTGGCCCTCGCCCCGCAGTCCGGCGACCCGGCCCTGGTCGCCCGGATGCACCGGTCCGTCGCCCGCACCCTGGTCGCCGACGGCCGCTTCGCCGAGGCCGACGCCTCGCTGGCCAAGGCGGCCGAGCTGTACCGGGGCCTGCAGATCCGCACGGAACTCGCCAACTGCCACTGGATGCGCGGCTACGTGTACGCCCAGGACGGCCGGCTGGAGCAGGCCGAGGCGGAGCTGCGGGAGGCCCTCGGCATGCTGTCCGCCCGGCGCGCCGCCCTCTACAGCAGCCAGGTCGCCGTGGAACTGGCCGACGTGCTGCACCGGCGCGGCCGGTCGGACGAGGCCGCGGCCCTGCTGCACGACGTCCTCGGGCACCTGTCCTCCGAGCGCGGCGCCGTCCACTCGGCGGCCGCGCACCGGCTGCTCGGCGTCATCGCCGAGGACGCCCGCCGCACCGAGGACGCCGAGGAGCACTGCGTCCGCGCCCTGAGCCTGCTGGAGCGCGCCGGGGCGGCCGGCGACCTGGCCGACCTGTGCCGGCTGCTGGGCGACCTGCTGCGGCGGACCGGCCGGGTGGAGGCGGCCCTGGACGCCTACCGGACGGGCCTCGGGCACCGCACGGCCCCCGGCACGACGACCCTGGGGCCCGCGCCCGCACAGCCCCCACTGTGAGGAGGCACGGCCCTCGCACAGCCGTACGGGACGGACACGACCCCCGCACAGCGTTGCGGGACGGCCCCCGCCGGAACCCCGCCTCCGTCCGGCCCGCGGAGCAGCCGGACAGCCCGTGCGGGAAGCGCGGACGCCCGCCCCGGGGGCGCCTCCGCGAGCACGCGCGCGTCGTCCAGCGCGTGGTGCGCCCGCTGCCGGACGACGCCGAAGTGCGCCGCGAGCGACTCCGGCTCGTGGGGGTCTTCACCGGGTTTTGCCGCTGCGGCAACGGGTAGTCGGGCCACGTTCTCGAGGGCCCGTGGCGCGATGCGAGTGCCGGGCGTTGTTCCAGGTGTGCTGCCGGCAGGCGTCCTGCGTGATGCCGGGCGGGTCACGGCCCGGTCCGGAGTCTCGTCGACCGTGCGGGCCGTTGTGAGTCGGAGGAGGCGGTTGCCGTGCGGCCCAGGGACGACCCCCCAGGGGCATCCGGTGAGGGCCCCGGGCCCCACCACTTCCCGGGCGGTGAGCTGGCCCGGGCCCGTGCCAGGGCCGCCGACGTGATCGCCCACGGGGTGCGCGGTGCCGAGCCCGACGAGGTGCCCGGACGGCTGTGCGAGGTGGCGGTCGAACTGCTGCCGGTGACCGGCGCGAGCGTGTCGCTGCGCAGCGAGGGCATGCCCGTGCAGCTGAGCGCGAGCAGTGCGGAGGCCGCGCACCTGGCGCACATCCAGGCGACGCTGGGCGACGGGCCCTGCCAGAGCGCGCTGGAGGCCGGGGCGCCCGTGCTCGCCTGCGACCTGACGACGGGCCGGGACGCGGGCCGCTGGCCCGTCTTCGCCCAGCAGGCGACGGCGGCCGGGATCCGGGCGGTGTACGCGGTGCCGCTCGGAAACGACTCGGTGTGCGTCGGCACGCTCGACCTGTACCGCGACAGCCCGGGCGGGCTCACCGACGGCCAGCTGCACGTGGCCGGGTTCGTGGCCCGGGTCATGACGATGGCCCTGATGGCCCTGCCCCGGGGGGACGAGCCGGGGACACAGGACGGAGAACCCTGGCTGAGCGGTCTCGCGGCCGACCACGACGAGGTCTACCAGGCGGTCGGCATGATCATGGCGCAGCTCGGCATCGGCTCCGAGGACGCGCTCGCGCGGCTGCGGGGCGAGGCCTTCGCACGGGGCGGCACGGCCATGGACGTGGCGCGCGACGTGATCGCCCACCGCAAGCGTTTCGACCGGGACTGACCCCCCGCCGCGCGGCCCCCTCAGACCTGCTTCCTGCCCTGGTCCCCGATCTCCGCCAGGCGCTCCGCCCCCATGCCCACGACCTGCTGCGTGACCTCGGCGTACACCTCGTCCAGGCCCGCGTGGGTGAGGGTGATGGCCTCCTCCGCGACGCGCACGCCGGCGAGGTCCACCGTCAGGTACGTCAGCTCCCCGTCCTCCGTCTCGCCGGCCAGCGTGACCCGCAGGGCCCGGCGGGCGTCGCCCACGGGCGGCAACGGCATCGCGTCCACCCGGACCTCCTGGACGCCGCCGCGGGTGGTCGCGGCCGTGAACCGGCCGCATCGGCCCGGCAGCGACTCCAGCCAGTCGAGACCGCGGTCGACGTCGGCACGGGGGTGGGCGGCCACCTGGTAGTGCAGCTGGACGTCGGCGTCGGCGGCGTCGAACCCGGTCGTTGCCTGCGGGCCCCGGGGGGCGCCGAAGAGTTCCTCCGTGTAGAGGGTGTCGAGCAGCCGCTGGCACTCGGGGTCCTCGGTGGTCGCCTTGAGCAGGCCGTCCCGCCAGGTCCGCGCGCCCTGTGTCGGGCCCCACGGCTCTCCCAGGTCGGCCTCGGTGATCAGCGCCGCCCGGGCCTGCGCCTGGGTCAGGGCGGACCCGGAGCCGGGCGGCTGCTCGGCCGCCGGCGACGCGGCGGAGGCGGTGGCGGACGCGGACGCCGAGAACCACCGGGGACGCGGCCCGTCGTCGAGGGAACATCCGGCGGTGGTCAGCAGACCGGCCACGGACAGCACGGAGACGAGGAGGGCACGGGCGGCCGGAGGGTGGGTCATCGGGGTGCCTCCTGGCGGGCGGGCGGGCCGGCGGGCGCGGCTGTCCAAGATCGGGTCGGTGCTCTTACGGCACCACCCGGACCGGCCCACCACCAGCGAGAAGGGCCGTTCGGGTGAGGGAGGACGGCGGGCACGAGTGTCACGGCCGGGCACGTGCGGACAAGGCAAGCCGCAGCACACGCGCGAGCGGAACGGGGGAGTCTCCACGGGCTCCCGCGCCCGTGAGGCCCCCGCGCGGAAAGCCGCCTCGGCCTGCTCCGGCCTGCTCCGGCCTGCTCCGGCTTGCTCGGCCTGGTCGGCTTGCTCCGGCTTGCTCCGGCTTGCTCCGGCTTGCTCCGGCCTGGTCGGCCTGCTCCGGCCTGCTCCGGCTTGCTCCGGCCTGGTCGGCTTGCTCCGGCTTGCTCCGGCTTGCTCCGGCCTGCTCCGGCCTGGTCGGCTTGCTCCGGCCTGGTCGGCTTGCTCCGGCCTGCTCCGGCCTGGTCGGCTTGCTCCGGCCTGCTCGGCCCGCCCCGGCCCGTCCAGGCCCGCCCCGGCCCGGCGTGTCCGATGCGGTTGACCAACAGCATCGTGTGTCCAGGAGCGGGGCCTGCGCGCCGGGGCCCGCGGGCCCCGGCGC